>JANQFI010000427.1 GCA_028277905.1 Chromatiaceae bacterium
CGGCTTGGTCAAGGCGCTGATGTAGCGCCAGCCCTGCGCTGCAACCGCCGCCTTGCCCTTTGCCTGCAGCATGCCGCGGTCGCCGATGAAGACCACCGCGGCGACGCCGCGATGCTGCTCGAGCAGCGCGATCTGCGTGCTAACCCTGCGCGGTTCGGCGGTGTTGCCCTCAAACACCCGCACCGCCAAGGGCTCGCCGTCGGCACCGGTCAGCAAGCCGATGACGATCTGCTGTTTGCCCCGCTTGCCGTCGCGGTTGCAGCCCTAGTCGGCCAGCTCGTGTTAGTCGAACAGATCGGGGTGAGTCTGGTCCTGCTGGTCGATACGGTACTGCCCCTGGAACTGCGCTCGGTATTGGTCCCACACGCGCTCGCGCAGACTGTCGAGCAACGCGTAGACGGCCAGTGCTTGTTGGGGAGACCAATGATCGGGGATGTCGGGATGAGGGCGCATGGATGCCTCCGTTGGGTAGTGATCAGTTGGCGCGAGCGGGGGGATGGGGTCAAGCGGGGGGATGGGGGGGATGGGGTCAGATGGGGGGGATGGGGTCAGGTCTTGCTTTTTGGGTATGACCCCGTTCCCATTATTCGGCGCAAAAGGCAGGACCTGACCCTGACCCCATGACCTGACCCTGACCCCATGACCCTGACCCCTCATTCCTGACCCCATTCCCTCACTGGCAACCGTAGGCTGGCCACTGCGCTGATTACCACCAAGACCGCGGCCATCGAGGGCATGCTCGCCGCCGGCGAGGCCCGCGCCGCGGCGGCGTTGAGCGGCATGCGCGAGGCGGCCGTCGCCCGCACGGAGCAGATGCTGGATGCCGAAATCGAGCGCCTCGGCGCGCTTGCTCGGGTCAACCCCGCCGTGCGCGCGGACGAGATCGACGCGCTGCGGCTCAGCCGCGAGCGCCTCGGGCAGGTGCTGCGGCACGCGCATCTGCGGCTGGTGGCGCATGCTTGAGGGGAGCGCGGCGGCGGCCGCTTCATGGTGCTGGCGCTGTTCTCCCGACCTCTTTTTCGATCTCCTAGGATTCGGAGATCGAGTCGGGGTCGATGCCGAGCTCTCGCAGACGCCGGGCGTAGCCTTCGGCCCGCGCGTCGGCCTCGCGGC
>JANQFI010000541.1 GCA_028277905.1 Chromatiaceae bacterium
TGTATCCGGCGTGGCAGCACGCAACGACCCACCGACCGCCGGCACTGAGGAGCTCATACATGAGCTCTCTGCGCTGATTGGCTCGACCTCTGTCAAACAAGAGGTCGCCGGCTTGGTGAACCTGATGCGTGTGCGGCAGCAGCACATCGCCCAAGAGCTCCCGCTGCCAGAGATTCGGCTGATCGTGATCCTGGCAGGCTATACGGATCGCATGCTCTGCTTCATCGACTGGAACCCAGGGTTGCGGTCCCGGTTCAACAAGCATATCGAGTTTGCGGACCATACCGACGCCGAGCTGATGGACATCTTCCGCAAGTTGATGCGGGATCACGCTTACTCGCTCACCGAAGAGGCGGAGGCACTCATCCGTAAGCGACTCAGATCGATTCGGCAGGACCCAAAGCGACACTTTGGCAATGGGCGGCCAGTCTGCAACCTGTTTGAGGCAGTCTTGTCTGGTCAAGCGAACCGACTGGCGGCGATAGGCGAGGCTATCCCGGAGCAGCTCAGTGTCATTGAATTATCGGAGGTGCCGCCGGCGTCCTGAACCGCATGCGTTCGAGTTAGAACAGGCATTCTTCAGCTATGAGTCAGATGATCGCCGCCAATGACGGATCGCTCCGGTCACGCATTCGACACATTGGCATCTGTCCTGATGCGGGCTACATGCCCCAAACGCCGATCTCTACCCCGTGACAACGCTCGCGGCGGTGGAATATCTTGTCCTGCCAATCACCGGGGCCGCGGTCGAAGATCAGCAGGTGCGCCTCGGCGGCGCCGGCGCGGTCGTAGTAGGCGTGGGTCTGGCGCAGGCCGTCTGTGACGGTACGCTCCAGCGACTTGTATAGCAGCTTCAGCTCCAGCACGGCGCGCTGCTCGCCGCCGCCGGGCAGGGGCCAGATCAGCAGTAAGTCGGTGCGCAGCAGGCCCAGGCCATATTCCCGCTCGATGCGCCCGCCGCCGTTGACGATGCGCTGCAGGAATGCCTGCAGCAGGAGCTGGGGGCCTGCCTCTCTGTAGTCGAAGCGCTCAAGCCAGTGCTCGGAGTGCTCGCGGAAGAAGGCTTGGAAGGCGGTCAGGAGCTTGGGCAGGTCGACGCTGCCGTCGGGGCGGATGTACCAGGCCGGCTCCTGCACGATGGTCAGGCTGGTGGCGTAGGTCAGCGCCCGCGGGATGACCTCGCGGTAGATCGGATTGGCGATGGCGAGCTGGCCGTTGGCGTCGATCAGGCCCAGGTCACGGACGTATTGGATGTCGTCCTCCGGCGGATGCCCGGGGGCGTCGCCGCTCGCCAGGATGGGCCCGATGACGCGCCGCACCCGTGGCTCGCGCAGCTTGTCCGTCAGCTGGTCCAGGTGGGTGTCGCGGCGCTGGATCAGGACCTCGGCCGCCTGGTCGATCATCGCCGCGTCGATGGTGATCGAACGGTCGCGGTGGGACTTGTCGCGGAAGCAGACCTGGTAGCCCAGGGCGTTCACCAGCCAGGGCTGGCCGCGGGTCAGGTACCAGACGCGCTCCAGGGCCTGCTCGGTGAAGGCCTGGCCGGTCTCGTCGGTATGCTGGCGGAAGAGGGCAACGCAATCGTCCCGGCCGAAGTTGCCCATGCGGATGGACTCGGCCTTGATGTTGAAGGCGCTGCCGCCGGTGATGATCTCCGGCGAGCGGCTGGAATGGATGCGGTAGTCGCGCACGTCGCGCACGCCGCAGAGGATGACGCTCTGCGGGAAATCGGCCGGGCGGCTCGCGTAGCCGGTGCGCAGCTGCCGCAGAACCGACACCAAGGTGTCGCCGACTAGGGCGTCGATCTCGTCGATGAGCAGCACGAGCGGCCGGTCGCTTTGTGCCGCCCAGTCGCTCAGCAGGCTGAGCAGCCCGCCTTCGATGCCGCCCGCGGCGAGGATGCGGTCGCGAATCGCCGCAACCGGGCTAGCGGCCAGCTGCACGCCGGCGTTGCGCGTGAGCTCATCAAGGATCAAGCGCATCCCGCGCGGTACGTCATCGCGTGCGGTCTGCGCGAGCTCCACGTTGACATAGCCGCAGTGGTAACCATCGCCCCGATTCAGGTGGTCGGCCAGCGCCAGCAGCGACGAGGTCTTGCCGGTCTGCCGCGGCGCATGCAGCACAAAGTACCGCTGCTGCTCGATCAGCAGCTCGACCTCGGGCAGGTCGATGCGCCCGAGCGGGTCGAGGCAGTAGTGCCTGGCGCAATCGACGGGCCCGGCGTTGTTGAAGAAGCGCATGGCGGAGGCTCGCTGTTCAGCTGTCGGCCAGAGCATAGCGTGAGAAAGGCGTCAGAGCCTGAGGTATCCCCACAAAACTGCTTGGCGCCCCGCTGCTTATCCGAGCAGTAGTGCGTCGTGGTCGCTCGCGACCCATTGATCCGGCGGCCCGATGGCGTCGGCCAGGGGCGGCGACGGTCGTGCGGCAGTGCTCCAACGTCAGCAACGGCCGGGCGAGGAACACCCGCGAGTAGGCCCCAGGCTTGCAACTGCCCGGTCGCAAGGTTCGCGCGCCCCGCGGATCGGACCTAGCGGACACTGGGACGTGTCCGCCGCTATCGCCTAAGGCAGGGAGCGACATAACAGCCCGACGCCGTCTTGTCCGTGCGCCCCTGCTTGGGCTGGCGAGCCAGCACCAAGACCGCGCGCAACGGATTGCTGCGGACCCACGCGCCGATGCCGGGCGCTGTCGGCGTGCAGCTGGCCTCATCGAACACCCGCGTGCCGCTGCGCCAGCGCTGCTTGGGCTCGAGGTATCGCGCCCACGCACCCGGCCGGCCCAACGCCGACCCCGGTCTCAAACGGGGCGCTCGACCTCGCGGTAGAACGGCACCTGGAAGCCGGAGTCGGCCACGATGATCGGGTTGGCCGTGGTCGCCAACAGCGCCTTCACCTGTTGCAGGAACCGGTGCTGGAGCTTGCGGTTGCCGCGGTCGCGCTGCGCGTGGACCGCCACGTACAGCGTCAGGCTGCGGCCACCCACCGGCATCGAGGCGCGCAACAGAGGCAGCGACTGGCCCGCTTGCAGATCGCTCCGGTCGATCACGATCAGCGGCTCGACGACATCGGTGAGTGGCGTCCGCGCCAAGGCACCGTCGATCGCGCGGCTGTCGCGCTGCAGGTGATGGTTGCCCAACAGCCGATCGGCCCGCTTGATGCGATGGCGCAGGCCCGCTCCGCCGCCCCGACGCGCCGCCCCGACGCGCCGTCCGATGTCGGTCAGCATCAGCCCTGGTCCGCTCACCGTCGCGGCCACGGCTTCGAGCACAACGGCCAGCCGACGCCGGTGGATACCGACCAGAAGCGCCGCGACACAGCGGTGTAGCATCGTCAGCGCCTGCAGGGCGGGTCCTCTGCGGGTTTGGTCGCCCGTTGTGGACCATCACACCCCATGCAAGTTCAATTCTCTATTAAGGCGATTTCTGTCAACAAACATACCGCCTGGCTTGTCTTTTCGCCCGCCTTCTGCGTCGCGGCAGCGGGCACAGAGCTCGACTATGCGCCCGCT
>JANQFI010000568.1 GCA_028277905.1 Chromatiaceae bacterium
ATTTTTGAGGATTTCGCGGGTTACGGTCCAATGGGCAGGTCGATGGATACTCGTCGAATTGAATCGCTTTCTGTATCGTCGACTTTGAGGACTAGTACGCTGATGTCGTCAGATGGGCGACATGATGCCGGTCACGGAGACGACCTTGATCGATGCCGGCGTGGCCTCCGGCCTGCTGGATGCGGAGACCTTGCCGACCCTGCGGCTGCAGGCGCGGCGCGAGCGCATCCGGCTGCTGGAGGCCGTGACCCGTGCCGGTCGCTTCCCCGAGGCGGCGCTGTACCAGGCGCTCGCCCAGCAGCGCGGTATGCCTTTCCTGCTGCCGAAGGACCTGGTTGCGGTGCAGGAACTGCTGCAGAAGCTGCCAGCCAACGTGCTGCAGCGCCGACCGATGCTACCAGTCAGGCGCGACGGGCAGTACCTGCTGGCCGTCGGCGACCCGGACGATCATCTGAGCACCGAGATCGCCGAGCGTAGCACGGGCGAGCGCATGCGCCCGGCCCTCACGGCGCCGGAGGCGCTGCGCGCGGCGCTGCGCCGCCAGCGGGGCGGCGGCGCGCCCGCGGTCGCCTCGCTGCAGTCCGGCGAGCTGGACGCCACTGGCATGCTGGACACCATCATGAAGGACGCCTATCTGCGCCGGGCGACGGACCTGCATTTCGAGCCGGAGCAGTACGCGGTGCGCGTGCGCGAGCGCGTGGACGGCCATCTGCTGGAATACCCGCGTCCGCTGACGCTGCAGGAGGGCGAGGCGGTCATCACGCGCATCAAGGTGCTCGCCAGCCTGGATATCGCCGAGCAGCGCATGCCTCAGGACGGCTCGATGAGCTACCGCATCGCGCAGTGGGACACCCCGCCCGTGGACGTGCGCGTGGCCACGGCGCCGACGCGCTGGGGCGAGCGGGTCACCATGCGCCTGCTCGGTCAGGGGACGACGGGGCTCGGCCTGGAGCAGCTCGGCATGCCACCGCTGGTCCTCGGTCCCTTCCGCGAGGCGATCAGTCGGCCCTACGGCATCATCCTGGTGACGGGCCCCACGGGCAGCGGCAAGTCGACGACGCTCTATGCGGCGCTGCGCGAGCTGGACGCGGACGACATGAACATCCTCACGGTGGAGGACCCGATCGAGCAGGTGGTGCCCGGCATCTCCCAGGTGCAGATCAGCACCAAGGTGAGCTTCGCCTCCGCGCTACGCTCCTTTCTGCGGCACGACCCGGATGTGATCCTGGTCGGGGAGGTGCGCGACCTGGAGACCGCGGAAACGGCGATGAAGGCGGCCATGACCGGCCACCTGGTCTTGGCGACGCTGCACACGAACGACGCCATCGGCGCCGTCACCCGTCTGGCCGATATCGGCGTGCCCCACTATCTGATCGGCGCGACCCTGATCGGCGTCATGGCGCAGCGGTTGGTCCGCCGGCTCTGCCATCAGTGCCGAGAGCGGTACACACCGAACGCGGACGAGCGCGAGCGGCTTGCCGGCACGCTGGGCCCGGTGCCGGAGGCACTCTCGCTCTACCGCGCCGTGGGCTGCCCGGCCTGTGTCGGTACCGGCTTCGCGGGCCGCACTGGACTCTATGAAGGGCTGTGGGTGGACCGCGCCTACGGCGAGCTGATCGCGACCGGTGCACGCGAGGACGCGCTTCGCGAGGCGGCCGGCGAGCACTACTACACCCTCTGGCAGGACAGCCGGACCAAGGTGCTGGGGGGCACGGTGCCGCTCGCCGAGGTGGAGCGGCAGGTGCCGGCGGACGCGCGTTGAGATGGCCGTCTTCGAATATTTGGCGCTGGACGCCAGCGGTGCCGAGCGGGTCGGCCACGTCGAGGCACCGGACGAGCGCGCGGCCGCGCTGCAGCTGCGCGAGGCCAAGGTCTTCGTGCTCTCGATCCGCGACCCGGCGGCGGCGGGTCGCGACGAGACCGGCATCGGCCGATTCTCGCCGCAGCGTTATCTCAGCACCAGCCAGGGCGACCTGGTGTTCCTGTTCCGGCAGCTCGCGCTGATGCTGAGGGCCGGGCACACCGTGGTGCAGGCGCTGGAGGCGAACCGCGAGATGGCGGTCAAGTACCAGCTGCGGCGGGCTTTGGGACGGATGCGCGACATGATCGAGGACGGCGGCAGCCTGTCGCGCGCGCTCGCCGCGGAGAAGGGGGTATTCCCGCCGATGGTCCCCAAGCTGATCGAGGCCGGCGAGAGCAGCGGCGAGATCGACAGCATCTTCGAGCGGCTGGCCGACGACATCGAGCGGCGGCTAGACATCAAGCGCCAGCTCCTCACGGCGCTGACCTACCCGAGCCTGGTGTTCATGGTCTCGGTGGGCGTGACCGTGGCCCTGGTGGGCTGGGTCATCCCGCGCTTCGCGGTCTTCCTCAGCTCGCGCGGCAAGGAGCTGCCCGGGGTGACCCGGTTCCTGCTCGACCTGGCGGACTGGTTCCAGGACTGGGGCTTCACCTTTGGCGGCACCCTGGCGCTGCTGATCTTTGCGATCCTGGCGGCCTACACCACGACCGCCGGCAAGCGCGTGGTCGACAATCTGTTGCTGCGCGTCCCGGTGATCGGACCCACGCTGCGCTCGGCCGCGCTGGGGCAGGCGTCGTCGATGTTGTCGATGCAGTTGCGCAGCGGCATTACGCTGCTGCAGAGCCTGACCATCGCCGCGGGGGTGATCGGCAATCAGGCCTTCGCCGATGCCTTCACACGGGCCGGCGAGCGCATCCTGGGCGGCGAGCCGATGTCGATCGCGTTGCGGATGCCTGTGATTCCTGCGCTGATGCGGCACATGGCGGCCATCGGCGAGCGCAGCGGTGAGCTGGACACCGTGATGCAGTCCCTGGGGGATTACTATCGCAAGGACCTGCAGAACCGGGTCAAGGTGATGGCGGCCTGGGTGGAGCCGGTGATGATCCTGGTGGTCGGCGGCATGGTGGGCACGGTCTATCTGGCCTTCTTCTCGGCGGCACTGGCGGTGTCCACCAAGTGACGCCCGGGTGAGAAATGCGCTCCTGCCTTGACGCGCCCCGGCTCTCA
>JANQFI010000588.1 GCA_028277905.1 Chromatiaceae bacterium
CGAGGCGCGCAGCACGGCAGTCGCCGTATCGGCGAACGCCGCCTTGAAGTCCTTGGTGCCCATGATGACATCGGTGAGTCCCGAGGCGAGGTTGGTATCCAAGGTCGACGCCGTCTGCTTGAGTGCGTCGTTGAAGCGCATCTGCTGGGCGATCGCATCGTTCATATGCGATCGCCACTCGCCGCCATAGAGCTGCCGCAGGCGCGATGCGATCTGCTGATCGCTCGACGACAACAACGCGGTGTCCCGATCGAACCTGATCTCGCTGCGCAGCTCGGTCACCGCCCGCAATTGCGCGCGCCGCGCCAGCTCGGCGTTGATCGTCTTGATGCGCTCGTGTTCCGCCTGGTCGAAGGCCGTGCGCGTGCGGGCAGCATCCTGTTCGAGCTGATGCCGCGCCTGCAGATTGGCACGCAATTCGGTTTGCTGCGCGATGCTCTGTCCGACCAGATCGATTTCGAATTGCGCCCTCTCCAGCGACTGCCGCGCCTGCAGGTTCCGGCGCGCTGACAGCTCGATCGCGCGGGCGGCGGCCTGCTCGGCCGCCCTCTCGGCGGCTGCCCGAGCATCGTTCGCCTTCTTCAGGCGATCGTTCGCGATCACCTCGCGGGCAATGTTATCGAGCTTCTCTTGCGAGAGCGCATTCATCTGCCCCCGCTGCGCCTGGACCTGCCACCTCTCAATCTCGCGTTCGAGATTGGTCTGCTGCATCGCTTTGCGCTTTTTCTGCAGCGTCGCAATGACCTCCTCGTAGGCCTGTGCTTGCTGCCACGCGGCCTCGCGGATCGGCCCCAAATCAGTATAGTGATCCTCTGCGGCGCCGAGCTTGGTCACTCCGCCTGGGCCCATAACGAACCGGTCGATCAAGCCGGACTGCTGACCTTGCAGCTCGAGCGCCTTGATGCGCAGTTGCCGTGCGGCGATCATCTCGTCAAGCGAGACCAGACCGCCATCATCCCCGCTGCCCGGCAGCAGATTGTTCAGGCGCTCAATGGCGCCTGCCAGCAGATTGAGGACATCGGTCAGCCGGAGGGAGCGGGCGATCGCCGCCCCCCATTGCTCGCTGCTGCGTTGGAGCGCGTTGCCCAGCGCCGTGTAGGCGGCGTTCAGCGAACCGTCGCGCATCGCACCCGCGCCACCGATTTGATCGGTGAGCGCGCGCAGGGTCGCCCGCTGGGACTCCGCAGCCCGGCCGGTATCGTACAAGTCCTGGATGAGCGTCTTTTGCTGGTGGCTGAACCGAATGCCGGCCGCCTCGAGCGCAGCGAGCCCGCGGGCGGGATCGCCCAGTGCCTGCCCCACCGCGCGCGCCGCCGCACGCAGATCCCCGGAGCCGGTCGCCGCCAGGCCCTTGGCCGCCTGCAGCGCCGCATCGAATGTGGCACCGCTCACCGATCGGACCCGCAGCATTTCGGTGACGGCCGCGCGGGACGTCGACAGATTATCACCGAGCGCGCGTGCCAGGCGCTCAAGGCTTGCCTCGGTCTGGCCGGCGGCGTGGCCGGTGGCGCGCAGCATCGCCTGGGTGCTGAGTTGGTGCTCCTC
>JANQFI010000054.1 GCA_028277905.1 Chromatiaceae bacterium
CTGGTGCACAGCATCCGCCTGCAGCTGCAAGCCTGCGGCATCCACCTCAGCTGGCAGGGCATTCGCCGCGAGCTCGATGGCCAAGACCGCGTCACGGTCGCGCTCAAGCGCGAGGACGGGCGTACCGTGCATGTCCGCAAGGCGACCCGCGCCGAGCCGCGCCAGCAACTCATTGACGACGCCCTGGGCGTCAGTGACCGTCCGGGTCAGCAGCAAATCACCGTGGTCTGAATACGAGTCTTGTCACCGCCCATGACAACCCTGTAGTGCCAGAACGACCAAGCGTTTACGGATACAATACTGTTTATAAAGGCAATATTTCAGTGGCATGCCAAATCTGGGCTAAGACCGCCGATGGCAGCAGCGTTCTCATGACTTGTCTCCTCGCGCTACCGGCCAGATGGCCAGTGCCAGGAGACAGCCAGATTATGCGGAATCCAACGAGCTCGGCTCAGCGGCGCTGTCCCTGCTGCCGCGCATTCAGATTGCGGCGAATCGACCGTTCGGCATAATCCCGCATGCGGAATAATGGTGGTTATGCCGCGTGCCGCATAAGCGGCACTCGTTTGGAACCCATCGATTGGAATCCGGCAATGACATGCGTAGGGTCGGGGCGCTGCTGGGTCATGCGGATGTTTCTGCGACCCTGATCTATACCCATGTGCTGATCCGGGGCGGGCAGGAGGTGCGCAGTCCGTTGGATAGGTCGTTGTGACGCATGGTGCGTGGACAGGACTTGAAGCGTTGCGCTTGGTGTTTCTTGGGGCTTTAGACGACGATGCATCCGGACTTCCAACGCGCCAGCCTTCTCGCCGCTGCTGCCTCGCGGGCCGGCACGCCGCCGGATACGGGCTTCGAAGTGGCCTTCGCCGGGCGCTCGAATGCCGGCAAGTCCAGCGCCATCAATCGCCTCTGTCACCAGCGCCGACTCGCCCGCACCAGCCGCACGCCGGGGCGCACGCAGCAGCTCGTGTTCTTCCGGGTCGACGACGAGCGACGCCTGGTGGACCTACCGGGCTACGGCTTTGCCAAGGTCTCGCTGGCCATCAAGGTGGGCTGGCAGGCGTTGATGGAGGACTACCTGCGCCGCCGCCGGTGCCTCAAGGGCCTGGTGCTGGTGATGGACATCCGTCACCCGCTCACCGACATCGACCGACACATGCTCGCCTGGGGTCGGGCGACAGCGCTTCCGATGCTGCTCCTACTCACCAAAGCGGACAAGCTCAAGCGCGGTGCGAGAGAGCGTCAGGCGGCTGAGGTGCGCCGATGGCTCGCACACCCAGGGGCCGGGCCGGGGTTGGGCCCCGCAACGGGACAAGAAGCCGATGTCGCCGTCGAGGTCTTCTCCGCCGAGACCGGCCTCGGGGTGCAGCGAGTACAGGAGCGGCTGGCCGGTTGGCTGGCGCTGCCGCCACGTGTTTGAAGCGCGTCGGCGCCGGTGCATGCGCCAGGGTCAGAACTCGCCAGCGGCCGCGCCCTCCATGATGCTGCGGATGGTGTCGCGCACCCGCAGCGCTTCGGACTTCAGCTCCGGCGGCAGTGGCTTGCCGCCATGGATCATCAGGTCGAGGTTCATCGAGTACAGGGTGAGGTCGCCGTTGGTGTCCTCCACCAAGGCGATGCGGCAGGGCATGAAGCCGCTGTAGTGATCTCGGTACTCCAGCATCATCTTGCCCACGCGGGCGTCGCAGAAGGAGAGGAAGTTGACGTACCGATAGTCCTCGCCGGTGATGGCCTCCACCTGCTTGTAGAAAGGTGATTCACCGACGAACAGGAGGTTCTCGTTGGTGGCGAGGCTCTTGAGCGAATCGATGACGTCGTCCACGGTGAGCCCTTGGTCCACCGGTACCGCCCACATCATGGCGATACCAGGGTCACCGGTCTCCAGCAGTCGTTCGGCGAGCTCGGCGTAGACCTGGGGAGACCGCGAATCGAGCTCGGCCAGCTTCGGGCCGAGGATGAGGGCAGCGGTCGAAAGCGCCAGCAGCGTTAGGAGTCCGATGGCGGCGAGCAGGTTGCGGATCAGGTTCATGACGTCCTCCCTGGGGAGCGGCGCCGCCGGGAGACTCCTGCCGGGCCCATTGCGGGCGCGTCGATGCCGGCGCCTGGCTGGCTCGCCGGCCGCCGCGAGAACGGCGTGGCGAGTTGGCGTTGTGCTTTCAGCATGATGCCGACCTGGCAGCAGGGACGCACTGCTCGGGGCGCCGGCTGGGTGCCCTTGCCCCGTGCAGTACGCGGCCCGCCACCTGGCCCGTTGCGGCGGATCAGCTGGTGGGGGTCCAGCGGCGCTGTCAGCCGGCCGGTTGGGCCGGCGCCGCGGGCGCGGCCGGAGCCGACTCCGTGGGCGCCATGGGTGCAGCCGGCGCCGCTTCTTCGGCGCCCGGCGGCGCCATGGGCATCATGCCCGGCGCTGCGCCCGGTCCCATGCCGTAGGGCATCATGCCGCGCTGACCTGCACCCGGCCACTTGCGACACCCATGCATGGGCCCGCCTGCACCACGACCGCCGAACAGGGCGGCGATGGCCTCCTTCTGCGCGTCGGTCATGGCCTCGATAGTGGCGCGGTACTCCTGGTACTTCTCCAGCATCTCCTTGCGGCGCTGCATGGCGGCCTCCCACGGCGGGGTCTCCGGCAGCTCGCGACCCATCTCGGCGGCATGCTCGCGCATGGCATCCCAACGCTCCTTGCGCTTGGCCTCGAGCTCCTCACGGGTCATAGGCTTGTAGTCCGGCGGCGCGTAGCCCTCGGGCAGCGCCAAGGGCTCCATCGCGCCCGCTGGCGGCTGGGGCATGCCGGCCTGCGCCCAGGGCGGGCTCTCGGGCAGGTCCAAGCCGACTTCCTCGGCACGCTTGCGCAGCTCCTCGTAGCGCTGGCTGCGCTCGGCCATGGCGGCCTCCATGCGCTGCTCCATCTCGGCACGTGCCGCATCGGCAGGGTCGGCAGGGGCTGGTACGGCCTCGACGGCGGGGGTCTCGGCGGCCGGCGCTGCCGCCGGGGCGGCGGGTGCGGCTTGGGTCTGCGCCATCGCCGGGGCGAGGGCCAGGCCGAGCACGGTGGCGGAGGCGCAGAGCAAGAGAGGTTTGCTGTGGATCATCAGGATCGCTCCTCTGTTGGTGGTCTCGATGTGGTGGCCTTGACTCTGATGGCCGCGTACGGGGCCACAGCGGCCGTTTCGAAAGGCGTACCGCCGCCGCGTGCCTGTGGTCTGCCGCTGGTCACGCCGTCGGCGAGCGTCGCGGACCATAGCATGGTTGCAGGGGGAAAACACGGCAGCGTCGCCGCTGTGCCGCTGATTCGGCGGCGCAGCCCTACCGCGCCGTGCGATGGAGGTCTGGGGCCGTCATGCGCCAAGCAGCTCATCCACCACGGCGAGCAGCTCATCGCGCTTGACGGGCTTGGCAAGGAAGGTCTCGCCGGAAATCTCGGCGGCACCGGTGCCGGTCTCACGCTTGGTGACAATGGCAGTCAGGAAGGCGTACTTGATCTTACGCAGTTCCGGGTCCTGCTTGAGCTGCTCGGCCACCTCGTCGCCGCCGATGTCGGGCATCATCACATCGAGAAAGATCAGGTCCGGCCGG
Organism: Chromatiaceae bacterium; assembly: GCA_028277905.1. Classification (GTDB taxonomy): domain Bacteria; phylum Pseudomonadota; class Gammaproteobacteria; order Chromatiales; family Chromatiaceae; genus Thiohalocapsa. Next base: position 3,580 of record JANQFI010000054.1, read on the forward strand.
AACTCGCGTGCGGCACGCAGGGCGTTGGTGCCGCGGTTCTCTTCACGCACCTCGAAGCGGCCGGTCTGTTCCAGGTTGAGCCGCAGCATGCGTGTCAGGGCCGGCTCGTCGTCCACCAACAGGATCTTCTTCTTGCTCACGGGATTGGTTACCGATGGGTTGCGCGAAGACGTTCGGAGCGGGTGCGGGTCATGGGCTCGCCCTGTTCCGGGACCAGCTCGGCAGGCACGCCCTGCGGCGGGAATAGCAGCATTGCCCGGGCGCCGCCGTCTGGGCGATTCTCGATGTCGATACTGCCACCGTGGAGCCTAACGATGTTGCGGGTCACCGACAATCCCAGCCCCGTGCCCTCGCCCTGGCGCTTGGTCGTGAAATAGGGATCGAACAGCCGGTCGAGGTTCGCCGGATGGATGCCGGGGCCCGTGTCCTCGATGGCGATGTGAATGGCGCGCTCGCCGGGCAGGAAGCCCGCGTCCCTGGCGTGCGGGCCGAGGTCGGCGGCGGTCACGGGGCCGTAGTGGGTGCGGATGCTGAGGGTGCCGTCGCGCTCCATTGCGTGCATTGCGTTCATGAACAGGTTCAGGAAGACCTGCTGCAGCTTGTCGGCATCGAAGGGCCGATCCGGAAGGTCGGCGGCCAGTTGGGTCTCCACGCCGATATTGCGTTGCGTCAGCTCGTGTCGCACCAGCTGCAGGCTATCGTTGATGGTGTCGTTGACAACACAGGCCCTGAGGTCGAGCTCGCGCTCGCGCGAGAAGTCGAGCAGGCCGCGCACCACGGTGTCGGCACGCGACAGGGCCTGCTGCATGTCCGCCAGCACTTGGCTCGAGGTCTCGTCGAGGCTGACTACCTGCTCCAGGTAGTCGAGGCCGAGTTGCACGATGGCCAGCGGATTCTTCACTTCGTGCGCCACGCCCGCGGCGAGTCGGCCGACGGATTCCAGCTTGGCTGCCTGCACCAGCTGCATCTGCGCCTCCCGCAGCTCACGGTGCGAGCGGTTCAGCTCGCTGCTGGTGCGGTGCAGCTTCGCCTCGACGCGGCGTCGCTCGCTGAGGTCGCGCAACACCAGCACGGTGCCGGCGGGGCAGTCGGCGTCGGCGATGGGGGCCGCGCGCAGCTCCACCGGTACGGCACTGCCGTCCGGTTGCGGTAAGGTCAGCTCGTCTACGCTCGCCTCGCGGCGCTCGGCGAGGGCAATGCCGGCGGTGTCGCGCAGCACGACCGGCTCCCAGTCCGCAAATTCGCGGCTCAGCAGTGACTCCGCCGGCAGGCCCAGCATGCGCTCGGCGGCGGGGTTGACGAAGCTGACCCGCCCATCGCCGTCGAGTCCCACCACGCCCTCCACCATGGAGTGCAGGATGCGGTCGCGCACCAGCTCCAGTTGGCGGTTGCGTTGCCCGAGCTCGCGCTCCAGGCGCTGGATCTTGCAATGCGCCGCCACACGTGCAGCCACTTCGTCCGGATGGAAGGGCTTGGTGACATAGTCCACGGCGCCGAGCTCTAGGCCGTGGATCTTGTCGGCCGTGTCGTCCAGCGCGGACAGGAAGATGACGGCGATGTCGCCGGTCGCCGCGTCGGCCTTGAGCCTGCGGCACACCTCAAAGCCATCCATGTCCGGCATCATGATGTCCAGCAGGATCAGGTCCGGGTGGGAGCGCCGGGCGATCTCCAGGGCCTGGGCGCCGCCGTTGGCCACGAGCAACCGGTAATCGCGCCCGTTCAGGCTCTCGTACAGCACGCGCAGGTTCGCTGGAATGTCGTCCACGAGCAGGACGCAGGACGGCTTGTAGCTGTCGGCGGCGGGCGCTGGCCTGTCGGGGACGTCGCTCATGCCTATGACGGGAATTCCATTGACCGGAATTGCGAAAGATGGCCGAAACGCCGACGCCGCAGCGGCCATCGGGTGCCCGGCGTGGCCTGCCGGCCGATTGTCGCCGTATTGAGCCTGCCTGTCAGCCGCTTTTCGCGTCGCGATGCGGGGCCAGGCGGCGTCCGCTGCGCGCTCGCGCCGGCAGGTCTTTAGGCGATTGCCGGAAACAAACATACCGAATGGCGCAGGATTTTCGCTCGCCTTCAAGGCGCGGCAGCGGGCGCATAGTCGAGCTCTGTGCCCGCTGCGGCGACGCAGAAGCCGGGCGAAAAGACAAGCCAGGCGGTATGTTTGTTGCCAGAAATCGCCTAACCATCAACTGTTAACCATTTACCTCTAACCTTTAGCCTCGCCGCCGATGAATCCCCCCACGAACGATGCAGCCCCAGGCACGCGGGGTGTTTCGCTCTCTATTATCCTCCCCGCCCGCAACGAGGGGCCGACCATCGGGCGGCTGGTCGCCAAGCTGCGCCAGCTCTATCCGCACGCGGAGCTGCTGGTGGTGGATGACGGCTCGACCGACGGCACACCGGACATCGCCCGCCAGCGGGGGGCTCGTGTCATCACCCATCCCTACACACTCGGCAACGGCGCCGCCGTCAAGTCCGGTGCGCGAGCGGCAGAGGGGAAGATTCTGGTGTTCATGGACGCCGACGGGCAGCACGATCCGGCGGACATCGCGCGCCTATTGGCGCGGCTGGAGGCCGGCTTTCACATGGCCGTCGGCGCGCGCGGCAAGGACTCCCAGGCCACCCCGGGCCGCCGGATCGCCAACGGCTTCTACAACTGGTTCGCCGGCCTGATCACCGGCCATCCTGTGCGGGACCTCACCTCGGGCTTCCGCGCCGTGCTTGCCGAGCCCTTCCGGCGCTTCCTCTACCTGCTGCCCAACGGCTTCTCTTACCCCACGACCATCACCATGGCATTCTTCCGCTCCGGCAATCCGGTCGACTATGTCCCTATCACCGCCGCCCGGCGCGGCGCCGGGCGGCGCAGCCACATCCAGCCCGTGAAGGACGGCGTCCGCTTCCTGCTCATCATCTTCAAGGTCACGACCCTCTACTCGCCGCTGAAGCTCTTCTTCCCGGTGAGCGCAGTCCTCTTCCTAACGGCTGTCGGCTACTATATCCACACGTTCGTCGTGTATCACCGATTCACCAACATGGGCACGGTTCTCTTCACCGCCGCCATTGTCGTATTGATGATGGGTCTGGTGTCGGAACAGATCACGGCCCTGAGCTATCGCGAAGGCGATCGTGCTCGCTAGGACCACCTCCCCTCGATCTAGCGGCCAGCCGACGGGGGAGGCACCTGAACGGGACAGATTGTTCACTGCATCCCGCGGTGCCGCAGGCGCGCGGATCCTGATCGTGACCCGCAACCTGCCGCCCCTCACCGGCGGCATGGAAAGGCTCAACTGGCATCTGGCTCGCGAACTGAGTCAGGGCTTCGAGGTGAACATCTGCGGACCCAAGGGCAGCCGCGAGCTGAGCTCAACGGCGGCACCCGTGGTTACAACCTTCGCCAGCCGGCCGCTCCCGCGCTTCTTGTTGGAGAGTCTGGCGGCGACACTAGGCGCGGCTTGGCGCTACCGTCCCGCATTGGTGATCGCAGGCAGCGGTGTCACTGCGCCTCATGCCTGGGTTGCGAGCCGGCTGACTGGAGTTCCTATGCTCGTCTACGCGCATGGGCTGGACCTGATCGCCGACCACCGGCTCTATCGTGCCTTCTTCCTACCCGCCATCCGTCGCGCCCACCAGGTGGTCGCCAACAGCAGCAATACTGCACGCCTGGCACGCGAGAAGGGAATCGCGCCCGAGCGGATCGAGATCCTGCATCCGGGCGTAAGCATGCCGGTCGCGCGTGACAAGGCTCTGTCCGATCGCTTCCGTCACGCCATACACGCCGGCGACCGTCCGATTCTCCTGAGTGTCGGCCGTTTGACAGCGCGCAAGGGCTTGCTCGAATTCGTCCGCCATGCCTTGCCCGCCATCGTTGCCGCCCGGCCCGACGCCTTGCTGGTTGTCATTGGGGGCGAGGCGAGCGAGAGGCTCGGCGCCGGCCGCAACAGTCAGGGCGAAGCCATCCGCCGCGAGGCCGCGCGCCTTGATCTGGCGAGCCACCTGCGGCTCCTTGGCCGCGTGGACGACGATACCCTGGCGCAAGCCTATCAAGCCAGCCAGCTGCATATCTTCCCCGTGCTGGATGTACCCGGCGACGTCGAAGGCTTCGGTATGGTCGCCGTCGAGGCCGCGGCGCATGGACTCCCGACCGTTGCCTTCGAGGTCGGAGGTGTTCCGGATGCCGTCGCACCAGGAGTCTCGGGCCTGCTGATCCTGCGCGAGGACTATCAAAGCCTCGCCACTGCCGTCATCGAGCTTCTGGGCAAGCAGTATCCCGAGATCGATTCAGCGCGCTGTCGGGATTTCGCCCGCGGCTTCGCGTGGGACCGCTTCGGTGAGCATGCCCGGCAGATTTGCAGGCGTCTCATGAATCCTGTGGAGTGCGATGCGTGACTGGCCCCAGGGCTCCGAGGCGCATCGAGTCTGATGGATACCGGCTCAGCAGCCGCTCGAAGTAGGCAATGGTCGACTTCAGCCCGTCCCGCAGCGGCACCTTCGGCTCCCAACCGAGCGACGAGCGCGCGAGGGCGATGTCGGGCTGGCGCTGCCTTGGGTCATCTGTCGGCAGCGATTCGTGCACCAGCGGCGAGCGCGACCCGGTCAGGTCGCGAATGGCCTCCGCCAACTCGATCATAGTGAACTCGCTCGGATTGCCCAGATTCACTGGGCCGGCGAGCGAATCCGGACTGTCCATCAAACGTACGAACCCCTCGATCAGATCGTCCACATAGCAAAAGGACCGCGTTTGCGTCCCATCGCCATAAATGGTAATTGGCTCCCCGCACAGCGCCTGGACGATGAAGTTGGATACTACCCGGCCATCGTTCGGGTGCATCCGCGGTCCGTAGGTGTTGAAGATGCGCGCCACCTTGATGCGCAGGCCATGCTGGCGCTGGTAATCGAAGAACAGGGTCTCGGCACAGCGTTTGCCCTCGTCATAGCACGAGCGAGGCCCGATGGGGTTGACGTTGCCCCAATAGGCCTCGGGCTGCGGGTGAACAACCGGGTCGCCATAGACCTCGCTGGTCGATGCCTGGAAGATCTTGGCCTTCACGCGCTTGGCCAGCCCGAGCATATTGATGGCGCCGTGAACGCTGGTCTTGGTCGTCTGCACCGGGTCGAACTGGTAGTGTATCGGGGAGGCTGGGCAGGCCAGGTTATAGATCTCGTCGACCTCCACGTACAGCGGAAATGTCACATCGTGCCGCAGCAGCTCGAAGTAAGGATTGTCGAGCAAATGTGCGATGTTCTCTTTGGTACCGGTGAAGAAGTTATCGACGCAGAGTAGGTCATGGCCGCCCGCGAGCAGATGCTCGCAGAGATGACTGCCGAGGAAACCGGCACCTCCGGTCACGAGGATGCGCTTGCGGGGCTTGTAGGGCATTTTGGCGTTGGGCGTTCAGGTTGCAGGGTTAAGGCGATTTCTGTCAACAAACATACCGCCTGGCTTGTCTTTTCGCCCGCCTGCTGCGTCGCGGCAACAGTTGCATAGTGCGACTACGCGCCTGTTGGCACGCCTTGCAGGCAGGACCTTCCTCCTTGAATGAGAGCTTCTGTAGACGCGGGTCGAAAAGCCGGAACCAAGAGACCAAGCGACATGAAGCACGACATTCAGGCAACCGGCCGCCAATCGGCTCGCACGAGATTGCGCGCCTCGGCGTCGAAGACCAGACCGAGCTCGAACAGCCCCCGACTGGGCAGCCCGCGGTACCTGGCGCTGTAATCGCGGGTGCGGATCTGCGCGAGCGCTGGGTTGCTCGTGTCGGCGTCGCTCGGCTGGTCCGGCGCCGGTCCCGTGCCAGGCGGCTGTTCCGGCGCTGTGCCAGGATCAGGCAAGGTCGGTGCTCGGGTAGACCCGCGACCGCGCTGTATCTTGATCTCCATCACATATCCCAGCGGTCATGGATGTAGAGCCCCCGAAACAGCACCTCGCTGCCGTTGAACAGCGCGTTGAGCCTATCCAGGAACAGACGCTTGCCAAACCGCGGTGGCCGCGACAGGAAGTAGTATTTGCCCGTGCTCGCCATCGACCAGGCGTGCACGGTCTTATCGACATAGACATCGCCTTCCTCGATGATCTCGCGGAAGGTCCGGATACCGATCGGGCGCTGTTTCAGAGGCACAGTCGTGGGGCTCGGCTCGACCTCGACAGGACCCCAGTCTAGCGCTGGCCAACGAGCCAAGCCAACCCTGCACCCAGGCGGCCTGCCGCGGCTGCCTCGGCGCGTCCTGCGCTGGACATCGCCTCTTGGGTCATAATGCCCTGCAATGAAAACCGACCAAGCCATCTACGAGCTACTCTCGACCGGGCCCGAGGCATTCCGGGTGTTGACTGGCGGCCTGCGGCTGGCGGGGCCGTACCGATTCCGCGCCGTCACCTTCAAGGCATTGGAGCGTCGCGCCGATGGTGTCTTCGAGCCCGAGCCCGAGCCCGAAGGTCGGGCCGAGCCGAGCTATGTCGTCGAGTTTCAGGCCCAACCAGCCCCCGGGGCCTGGTACAACCTGTTGACCAAGGTCGGCCTGATTGGCGAGCAGCGCCCGAGCCGCGATGTCCGCGGCATTCTGATCTTCCTGCACGAGCGCGACGATCCCGGCTTGCCGCTCGGCATCGCCGCCGCCGACCCGCCCTTTACGGCGGTCTATCTGAACCGCTTCCTGCCGGAGCTTCTGGCGCGCGAGCCCGACAACCCCTTCGTCGCCGTCCTCGCACCCCTAGTGATCGAGCGCGACGAGGAGCTCAAGGTCCGGGTGCCGCGCCTGTGGCAGGCAATCCAGTTGGCGCCGCTGCCCGAGCCGATCCGCGCGCGGCTCGCGGAGGTCCTGCAATTCTGGCTGTTCGAGCGCTTCCGCTCCCTGACCGCAGAGGAGATCGCAGCGATGATTACGCATCTGACCCCGTTGGAAGAGACCCGGGCCTATCAAGACATCTTCAGCAAGGGCAAGGCGGATGGCAAGGCCGAGGGCAAGGCCGAGACGCTGCTGCGGCTGCTGCAGCGGCGCTTCGGCGCCATACCGCACTGGGCCGAGCAGCGCATTGGCGCGGCATCCGTCGAGCAGCTCGATTCCTGGCTCGACGGTATCTTCGATGCAGAAGGC
>JANQFI010000637.1 GCA_028277905.1 Chromatiaceae bacterium
GGACAGGGTCGCCCAGACCGCCTCGAACAGCAGGGCGTAGAGCAGCCGATCATGCACCGCCACCCACGGGTTGATCTCATGCGGCAGGGTGAAGACGACGTGGTAGTAGGTGACCGGCAGGACGGCCTCGCGCTGGCGCTCGCACCACTGCTCGGAGGCGCCGCGCTGACAGCGCGGGCAGTGACGGTCGCGACAGGCGTGATACAGATGCTGGTGGTGTCCGCAGGCATCGCAGACCCAGTCGAAGCCGCCCAAGGCGGCGGTGCGGCAGTCGCCGTTGTGCCAACAGACCTGCCATTGGCGTGGCGAGAGGCGGTGGGTCTTGGCATAGCCGGTCAGACAGCGGTGAATGACCGCCTGCAAGGATGCGCGCTCAGCCATTGGCCTGTCCCAGACGGGCAATGAGATCGAGCTCGCCTTCGCCCTCGCGATAGCTCGGCACCCAGTGGATGTAGCGCAGCGTCGTTTGCAGACTCGAATGGCCCATCAGCCGTTGCAGGCGATGCACCGGCAGGCCGGCTTCGAGCTGATGGGTGGCGAAGGCGTGGCGAAGGGCATGGATGGCGCCGGTCTTGGCGACCCCTGCCGCCGCGTTGGCGCGCTTGAACACGCGCTGGATCGCCGTCGGGCTCAGCGCTTGCCTTGGCTGCTGACCGGGAAACAAGTCGCCGCGCGGGCGCAGGTGGCGCCACTACACGCGCAAGTGCCCGAGCAGGGTCGGCGAGAGCGGCACCAGCCGGTCCTTGGCCCCTTTGCCCTGCTCGATGCGCAACAGCGAGCGCTCACCGTCGATGTCGCTCACCCGTACCGCGAGCAGCTCCGAGAGACGCAGCCCGCAGCCGTAGCACACCACCAGCATGGTGCGGTAGCGCAGGTCGCTGCATGCGTTGATGGTGCGCGCGACCTCGGCGCGGGTGAGCAGCGCGGGAATCTTCTGCGGCTTTTTCGGCAGCGTGACCTCCAGCGCCAATGCCGGCCAATCGAGCACCTTGAGATACAGAAAGCGGATGCCGTTGTAGGCCAGCCGCACGCTCGCCGGCGCCAGCTTGCGCTCGATCACCAGATGGGTGAAGTAGCGGTGTAGTTCCGGCAAACGTGCGTGACCCCTTGACAGCGGGGTTAATAGGATGGCGCCGGTCCCAGCCAAACACCGGAGCCCTGATGAATAACGATACCGTCACGCAGGCGACCGTGACCTTCACCTTGGAACAGGTGGCCGAGCATTTCGAGGATTGGCGACGCGGCAAGCGCAGGGGGGAGCGCATCCCCGAACAGTTGTGGTCAG
>JANQFI010000391.1 GCA_028277905.1 Chromatiaceae bacterium
CGCAGGATTTTCGCTCGCCTTCAAGGAGCGGCAGCGGGCGCATCGTCGAGCTCTGTACCCGCTGCGGTATGTTTGTTGACAGAAATCGCCTTAGTGCGCCCTAACCAAGGCCAGCCGGCAGCTTCCTGGCAGGCCGTCAAGCCACCCCGACCGGATCTTCCTCCATCCTGGGCCGGCGCAGTGCCTCCCGCCGCATGCCCCGCAAGCTCAGCGCCAGCATGGCCGGCATGAAGGTGAGCGTCACCAGGGTGCTGAACAGCAATCCGAACAGCACGATGGCGCCAAGTCCACGATAGAGCTCGGTGCCGGCGCCGGGGTTGAGCACCAGCGGCGACAGGCCGGCCACAGTGGTCACCATGGACATCATGATCGGCCGCAGGCGCACCCGCACCGCGTCCGTCACGGCGTCGATGATGGCCATGCCGCGCTCGCGCAGGTTGCTCACCGCGCGCTCGACAATCAGGATCGGGTTGTTCACGACGGTGCCAATGAGGACCAGGAAGCCCAGCATGGTGATCATGTCGAAGGGCTGCTGGATGGGATAGAGTCCGATCTTGTCCAGGTGCGCGCCTGATTGGTTCAGCAGCACCAGCCCGGCGATGCCGCCGCTCACGCCGATGGGCACGCTGGTCATGATGAGCAGCGGCCAGCCCCAGTGGCTGAATACTGCCACCATCAGGAGATAGGCGATCAGGAGCGCCACGGCGAAGTTGCCCGCCAGCGCCCGCATGGTACCCTGCAGCCGGTCGCTGGCACCGCTCAGCTGCAGGTTGATAGCGGCCGGTAGCTCGCTCGTCGCCGTCATCCCCTTGATGATCTCCTGTTGCACCCGGCGCACGCCCTCCTCTAGCGGCACGTCGTCGGGCGGAATGATGCTCATAGTGATGGTGCGGTCGCCGTCCACGCGGCGGATGGTCTCGGTGTTGACGCTCTCCTCGAGGTGCGCGACTGCGGAAAGCGGCACTATGCCCCCGGTGGGCGAGTAGAGCATCAGCCGCTCCAGGTCCTGGGGCCGCTCGATGTTGCCGGCGGTGCTGTACAGAAAGATGTCGATCTCGTCGTCGTCCAGAAAGAACTCGTCCACGAAGGCGCCGTCCGAATAGGCCCAGACGGTGTAGCCCAGGTCTCGCGGCGAGATGCCGAGCTCTGCCGCCCGCTCCCAGTCCGGGCGCACCTCGAGCATGGGTTGGCCCAGGGTCAGCGCCGCGGGCTCGGACTTGACCCGCGGGCCGTCGAATATGGTCCTGGCCTTGGCCCGCACCTTGGACGCCGCATCGAACAGCGTCGGCAGGTCGGGGCCGCTGATCTCGATGTTGATGGAGCGGGTGCCACCGAAGTTGCCGGAGAAGATGGACCCGCGGCTGGAGAAGCTGCTGACCCCTGGCAGCCCGTTGGTCTTCTCGCTGGCAACCCGCATCAGGTCGCCGGTCTGGCGGCGGTCGGTGGCCTCGCGCACCGCGAACACACGGCTCTCGCTCACGAACCCGATGGTGAAGTTGAGCGCTGGGACCTCTGTCTCGCCGCGGGCGAACAGCACCGGGTCCTGGCCCACGGCTGGGTGGAGCTCGGCGTCCACCGCCTGGAAGGCACGGCGCATCATGTCGATGTTGTAGCCGGGCGGGGCGAACATCAGGGTGAAGATCTTGGACTCCTCGCCCTCCGGCAAGTACTCGGCGTCGGGCGTCAGGAACCAGATGATGGCCCCCGCCCCGGTGAGCACCAAGGCGATCACCAGCAGCGGCCGGACCATGCCACGGGCGAGCCAGTGCACCAACCCCAGCACACCGGCGGCGAAGGCGCCGCCGAGCCTATCCAGCAGCCGGCGCCGGCGGGGCCTCTGCTGCGGGCTGAGCCAGCGCCCGGCCGCCGCCGGCACTAGGGTGATGGCGAGCAACATGGACATCAGGATGGACGACGAGACGGCCACGGCGATGTCCGAGTAGAGCTGCCCCGCCTCCTGCCTGACGAAGATCACCGGCAGGAACACCGCCACCGTGGTGAGCGTCGAGGCCAGCACCGCCGGCCAGACCTGCCGCACGCCCTCCAGGGCCGCTTGCAGGCGCCGCTTGCCCTCGCTCAGGTGCCGGTAGATGTTCTCCAGCACCACGATGTTGTTGTCCAATGTCATGCCGATGGCGAAGGCTACACCCGCGAGCGAGATCACGTTGATGGTGCGGCCGGTGATCAGCAGCCCGAGAAACGCGGCCAGGGCACAGATGGGGATGCCGATGGCGCCGATGAGGGTCGCCGGCAGCGAGCGCAGGAATAGGAATAGCACCAGGGTGGCCAGCACCGCGCCGATGGCGAGGTTGCGCTCGACCACCTGCACCGCGTCCGTGACATAGACGACGTCATCTGCCGTGCGCACCAGCTCGAGCCCACGTGGGTGCAGCAGGTCCTGGTTCAGCTCCGCCACCCGCGTCATCATATCCTGCTTGATCTGGATGACGTTGCTGCCGGTCTGCCGCCTCACCGAGAAGCCCAGAATCGGCTTGCCCTCGGAGTAGGCGTAGCTGCGGACCTCGGCATAGCCCAGCTCCGCGTGCCCCACATCCCGCAACCGAATGAAGGCACCGTCGCGCTCGGCGATGACCAGATCCTCCAGTTCTTCGGGACTCTCGAAGCGGCCGATCGTGCGCAGCAGGTAGCGCCGCTTGCCGCTGTCGAGGTCGCCACCGGAGACGTCTTGGTTGCGCGCCCGGATCGCCTCGCGCAGTTCCGTGAGCGGGATGCCGCGCTCTGCGAGCCGCACCGGGTCCACGGACACCTTGAGCTGGCGCTCCGCCCCGCCACGCAGTCCGACGCTGGAGACGCCTGGCACCCGCTCCATGGCCTGCACGACATACTCCTCCACCCAGTCCCGCAGCGCGACGATGTCCTCCTCTGCGAAGGACCCGGACCTCGGCATCAGCCGAAAATACATGAAGGCGTTGCCGGAGAAGGCCTGCGCCTTGATCCTCGGCTGGTCCACGTTCTCCGGGTAGCCTGGCACCTGACTCAGCGCGTTGTTGACGTCCAGCAGCGCCTCCGCCATCGGCACGGAGAAGGGAAACTCCAGCTCGATGTCCGCCGTGCCTGTGCCGGCGGTGGACACCATCCGATCGAGCCCCGGGATGCGGCCCAGGTACTTCTCCTGCTCGACGACGATCTCCTTCTCCACGTCCTGGGGTGAAGCACCGGGCCAAGTGGTGCTGACGGTGACGATGCGCGCGTCCAGGTCCGGGATCATCTGCACCGGGACGTTGAAGATGGACAAGAGCCCGAACAGGCTCAGGAGCAGGACTGCGACGGTGAGGATCACCGGCCGCTCGATCGCGAGCTTGAACATGCGCGCGACGGGCGGCGGTGAGTGGACGGAGAGCGGAGGGGGGATCAGTCGACGCCGGACACCTCTTCCGCCTCGAACTCCTTAGCTTGCTCCTCCTTCTTCCTCTGCTTCTCCACCTGTTCCTCGGCCATGGCCTCGGCCTCCGAAGCCTTCGCCTCTGCGGCCTCCTCCATCTTGGTGACCTCGTTCTCCAGCTCGGACTCGGCGAGCGCAGCGCCGCCGAAACCGGCAAGTGCACCGAAGACGACCAGCGCGGTGAGTTCAGGGTGCTTCATAGTCAGCTGTCCTCTGTTGTTACTGCGGGCGGATCGGCCCGCCCGGAGATGGCTCTGGGAGATGGTGTTGAGGGATGCTCGGACCCTTGCGCGGCCCGGCGAGTGAATACAAGCACAGATTCGGGACAAATGCCAAGGTCGACCGCGGCGCGGGGGTCCATTGGTCTGCCGCAGACGCGCGCAGGGCGCCTCCGGATCCATGGCTTCGAAGCTGGCACAGGTCTCAGTCCGAGGCCGCGGTCACACCCGCACCGGTCGCGGGCCGCGCCGACTGCGGGGCGATACTCTGGCCGGGCTGCAGCGCTTCGTTGCCGAGCATCACCACAAGATCACCCGCATTGAGCTCCCCAGCGACGATCTCCAGGCGCGCGCCGCCGGCTCGCCCGGTCTCCACCGCCACCGGATAGGCCTTGAGGATGCCATCCTCTTCCCGCACACGCCAGACCTCACGGCCGCCATCGGCCTTGGCGACCACGGCGTCCCGCGGCACAGTCAGCACCGCCGCCTCGTCGCCCAGGTCCACCCGCACCCGGGCGGACATGCCGGGGGCCAGCAGGCCATCGGGGTTCGGAATGTCGATGAGAATCGGAAAGGTGCGCGAGCGCTCATCGCCGCTGGCAACGCGGGCAAAGACCTCACCCTGGAAGCTGCTTTCCGGCAGCGCATCGAAGCGCAGGCTCGCCTCGGCTCCACGGCTCACGCGCGCGTAGTCCGCCTGCGGCAGAGTGGCGCGGACGCGCAGCACGTCCAGCGCGACCAGCTCCACGGCGGCATCTTCGCGCTCGACCCATTCGCCCACCTCCGTGTTGCGCGCGACGATCATGCCGGCGAAAGGCGCCGTGAGCCGATGGCGGCGGCGCACCTCCTCGGCCCGCGCCAGCACGGCGCGCTCCGCGGCTAGCGCCGCGGCGGTCATGTCCACGCGGGCGATTGCGGAGCGGATGTCGGTCGCGGAGGCGTGGCGGCCTTCCTTCAGCCGCAACAGCTCGTCGCGGATGCGCACCGCATCCCCGTGATTGGCCTCTGCCTCCTGCACCCTGGCCGCGGCAGCATCGACGGCATGGGACTCCAGGCGATCGTCCAGCGCCAGTATCGGGTCACCCGTCCGGACCAGGCTGCCCGCGTCCACGAACAGCTCCGTGACCAGTCCGTCCACCTTCGGTGACAGCGCCGCCCGCCGGCGCGCGATGGTGGTGCCGGAGAGCACCGCCTGCTCCTGCAGCGACTGCCGCTGCACCTCGGCCAGGGTGACGGGTGCGGGGTCGGCGGCTGCCGGGGCTGCCGCGGCAAGCAAGCCGAGGGCAGGCAGCAGAGGTGACAACCAGCCGAGCCCCAAGCGAAGCAATGGACCGACCCTAGGGAGACAGGGGAATCTGGCAGCCACCTGGGTTAAGCCTGCGGACATCGTCAGCACCACCCGCGCATATTGTGCCGCGGGCGCCACTTCACGAGGATGTGTGGGTGACCAAGGAAGTCCAGCGCCGGTGCTTGGCCCCTCACTCGCCCGCCCGCGCGATCGGGATGCCGATCCCGATAGATCCGTCGCCGCCGGCAGCAGGCCCTGGGCACAAGCGCGCTAGTCCCAACCGAGACGATGGTTGTGCTGAAACTGCCAGACCCGGGTGATGTCGAGCACGTCGGTCTCGTCCTTGATGCTCTCCGGAAAGGGCGCGAAGGGCGCCGCCAGCTTGACGATCCGTATCGCCGCCTCGTCCAGCACCTCGTGCCCGGAAGAGCGCACCACTCGCACCCGTTCCAAATCGCCGTCCGCCTTGATCCCCACGTGCAGGATCAGGCTGCCGAAGAGCCCGTGCTCCTTGGCGGCCTGTGGGTAGTTCAGGTTACCGATGGCTTCGACCTTCCGCCGCCAAGCCTCCATGTAAGCGGCATAGCGATACTCACGGGTATTGGTGCTGATGGCCTTGCGCCGCGGGCGCCCGGCCTGACTCTTATCCCAGGCATTGATGCGCGCGGCGAGCGCGGCGATCTCCGCGCTGCGGCTGGCGAAGACATCACTCGCACGGGCGTCGGGCGCACGCGCCGGGCTCGCCGCCGGCGATGGCAGGCTCGGTACGGCGATGTCGGCGCCGACGCCGCGCAGAATCTCCGTCAGGCTGGCCGGCCTGATGTCTGGTCTGATGTCGGGCCTGGTGTCGAACCGGGCCTCGCTGAAGCCGCCTGCAGCCGCCGCGTCACCCCCGGGCTCGGGTCCGCGCCGCGGGGCGGCGGGCTCGGTTGGCTCCACGGACTCGGGTGCCGCCGCATCCTCGGCCGGCGCCGGCGGCACCTCGAGCGCAAGCTCGGCGGGCGCTGGCCCGTCGGGCAGCACCGGCGCGGCCGCCGCCATGCCGGACGCCAGCTCCGGCAGCGGCAGGTCGGTTTCGCCCGCCCGATCCACATCTGCGGGCACTGCCTCGACCAGGCGTGCGGCGGCGGTGGTGGCCGGTTGCTCCAGGGTCATGACCTCGAAGGTGCGCACCACGGGCGGCGCTGGCTCCGGCAGCTCGACGCCGAGCCCCAGCAGCAGCAATAGATGGATCAGGACGGCGGCGGCCACGGCCGCCAGCATCGGATCACACAGGACCGCGACCGGTTCGCCCGCTCGACCAAACCGCCTGCCTGGTGCGAGGCTCTGCATGCGCGTCTCAAGCGTCCGGCGCCCCTTGATCGGGGATGTCGCCGGACGCGCCGATGGGCGGGCTGATGGCGACGTCGGTGTGCGAATCGATGAGCTCGATGCGCTCGGCCATGGCCGGCGTCATGTGCACGGTACCGGCGTCGTCGATGAGCAACACATAGCGCAGGCCGAGGCGGGCGGCCATGTCCCGCCAGCCGTCGGCGCCCGCGACCATCAGCGCATCAGCGGCGGCGTCGGCGACGGCGGCCGACCCCTCGACCAGCACGGTTACCGCCTGCATCCCCGCCGCGGGATACCCGGTACGTGGATCGAGGACGTCGTGGTAGATCTTGCCGTCGTAGATGAAGTTGCGCGCGTGCTCGCCGCTGGTGAACACGGCCACATCACCCACCACGTCGAGGATGCCCAGCACACCGGCGCCGCTGCCGCGGCGCACCGGCACGCGCCAGGGTCGCCCGGCGCGGTCGCCAATGGTCCGCACGTCGCCACCGAGATTGATGAGCGCATGCCGGATGTCGCTTGCACGCAGGTTCTGCATGGCGAGGTCCATGGCATAGCCGACGACAATGGCATCGAAGTCGAGGCGCACCGCGGAGTTGTCGCTCTGCAACATGATGCCGTCCAGATACAGGTCGCCCATGCCGGGGCGGGCCTGCACCAGGCGCTCGATGGCCGCGCTGGATGGCGGCGGCCGACACTCGGGCTCTTTGGTGTGAAAGCCCCATAGCCGGTACAGATGGCCGATGGCGGGGTTGAACAGGCCCTGGCTCCTGAGCGACAGGGTCTGGCTCTGCCTCAGCAATGCCAGCAGCGACGGTGGCGCGGCGAAGGGGTCGCCGGTGGGTAGCAGCTCGTTGACGCGGACCATCGGGCCGGACTTCCAGGCGTTGGTCGCATGCTCGATGAACAGCAAGTCCTGCTCCACCTCGGATGCCGCAGCCCGTGCCTCCTCCCTGAGCTTGCCGACGATGCTGAGATCCGCCGCGGCATCGAAGACGACGAACTGGGTCGTGTAGACCGGCGTCTCCGCACCGCGGCAGCCCAATAGCAGGATGGCCAGCAAGAGGACGGGCAGCATCAGCAGGGGCAGGGGCAGGCCAGGCAGAGCCCGAGAGGGCCACAGGTCCCCGTCAACGCGCACTGAGGCGCTCCTCGATGCATGCCATCAGGTCGCCGGCTATGTCGAGGCCATAGGCGCGGTCGAGCTCGCGGATACAGGTGGGGCTGGTGATGTTCACCTCCGTCAGCCAGTCGCCAATCACGTCGAGACCGGCGAAGAGCACACCGCGCGCGCGGAGCTCCGGTCCCACCCGCGCAGCGATCCAGCGCTCGCGCTCGGCAATGGGCGCGGGCTCCGCACGGGCGCCGGCGGCGAGGTTTCCGCGCGCGTCGTCCACCGCCGGGATGCGCGCCAACACATAGGGGACGGGCTCGCCGTCCAGCAGCAGCACCCGGCGGTCGCCGCCGGTGGCGATTTCCGGGATGAAGCGCTGCGCCATACAGAAACCTGTGCCCTGGTCGGTGAGGGTCTCGATGATGACGCCGGTGTTGGGATCGCCGGCGCGCACGCGGAAGATGGAGCGCCCCCCCATGGCGTCCAACGGCTTCAGCACCACATCACCCTGGGCGGCGATGAACTCACGCAACAACGCGGCGCTGCGCGTCACCCTGAGGGGCGGCACGCAGTCCTGGAAATGCGCGGCGAATACCTTCTCGTTGGCATCGCGCAAGGTGCGGGGGTCATTGACCACCAGGCAGCCTCGCACCGCCGCCAGCTCCAGCAGGTAGGTGGCATAGATGTACTCCATATCGAAGGGTGGGTCCTTGCGCATCAGCACCACGTCCAGCGTATCCAGAGGACGGCGCGCCGCATCACCCAGCGCGAACCAGCCGGCCGCGTCATCGGTGACCTGGAGCGCGCGCATGGTCCCCTGCGCCACGCCATCCAGTAGCCAGATGTCGCCCACCTCCATATACCACAGGGACCAACCGCGTCGTTGCGCCGCCAGCAACATCGCGAAGGTGCTGTCCTTCGCGATCTTGATGGAGCCGATGGGATCCATGACGACGCCGATTTCTCGCTTCATTCACGCAGTTTAACCCAACACCAGGGGAGCTCAGGCGATTGCCGGAAACAAACAGACCGAATGGCGCAGGATTATCGCTCGCCTTCTAAGGAGCGGCAGCGGGCGCAGAGTCGAGCTCTGTGCCCGCTGCCGCGACGCAGAAGGCGGGCGAAAAGACAAGCCAGGCGGT
>JANQFI010000392.1 GCA_028277905.1 Chromatiaceae bacterium
AGGCGATTTCTGTCAACAAACAGACCGCCTGGCTTGTCTTTTCGCCCGCCTTCTGCGTCGCGGCAGCGGGCACAGAGCTCGACTATGCGCCCGCTGCCGCGCCTTGAAGGCGAGCGAAAATCCGACGCCATTCGGTCTGTTTGTTTCCGGCAATCGCCTAACCTTCTGATTCTTGCTTCTCAGGCGCAGTTTCTTGGGAGGTGGGTCTGAACGGTTAATCACGGCCTCAGCGGCGTCCGGCTCCCCAAGAGCTCCAGCATCCGCTGCAAATCCTGCCAACCCTTCGCCTTTTGGTCGGGCGAGCGGAGGTAGTAGGATGGGTGGTAGGTCACCAACAGCGGCGTGCCTGCCGAGCCGTATCGGTGCAGACGTCCGCGCAGCCGACCGATCGATTCAGTGGTGTTGAGCAGATTGCTGCTGGGTACTCGGCCGAGACAAACAATGAGGCGCGGCTGTACCAGCGCGATCTGTCTATCCAGATAGGACCGGCAGGCGGCGGCTTCATCGACATTGGGATCGCGGTTATTCGGCGGCCGGCACTTGACGATGTTGGCGATGTAGACCTGCTGCCGCACGAAGCCCGCCGCCGCCAGCATCCGGTTCAGGAGCTGCCCGGCGCGCCCCACGAAGGGCTCGCCCTTACGGTCCTCGTCTGCACCCGGACCCTCGCCGATGAACATGACGTCGGCATTGCGGTCGCCGACGCCGAAAACCGTATTCGTCCGCCGCTGGCACAACCCACAGGCGCGGCAGCTCGCCACCGCTTGCTCGAGCGCCGGCCAGTCCATGGCGGCAACGCTATCGGCCCGCGGGCGTTCCGGTGCTGCCGTCACTGGCACCTCCGCCGCCGAAATCGACCCGACATCGCCGGCAGGTTGGCCGGCGAGGTCGGCATCCGACCACGGCGGCGGCTCCTCTGCGGCGGATGGGAGCGCCGGCCTCGAGGCAGGCAGCGAAGCCGGCGCCGGCGCGCTCGCCCCTGCATCGGCCGCGTCGCTTGAGCCTGCACCAGTCGGCAATGCATCCGGCCCCGCCCTGCCGGGGATCTCGCCGGCAGCGGCTGCACGCAACCGCCACAGATCGATGCCCATGGCCTCAAGGTATTGGAGCCGCCTGAGATCGTCCATCGCCGCTACCAGGATCAAGCGCCTTGCTGCTGCCGAAGGCGCTCAGCCGGCTGTAACAAGATCGCAGAGACGCGCTCGAGCGTCCCACGTGGATCCGATCCCACGCCGTCGCCGATATCCAAGTCGGCGATCTTGCGCTCCAACTCCTCCATCACGGAATTCTCGGTGAACAGGGGAGAGCACTGCCGCCAGACGCTCATCGGGCCATATCAACTCGCTCAAGGTCCAGGGAGCCATAACGATCAAGTCTGCGGCGGCGCAGACGGCCGGTGTCACAGCGTAGCAGAAGCTGGGCTCGCCCCCTTTGGAGAGGGCGTACCAGCCCTTGAGCTCTTGACGTCGCGGTAGAGCGCCCGCAACGCAACCATGTCGCCGGCGGCGCGCTCACCATCCATGGCCAAGGTCCCGGCTACCCGGCCGGGACGTCGGCCCGAACCCTGAGTGCGACAGGGTCAGTGCGGCAGGATCGGTGCGGCAGGATCGGTGCGGCAGGATCGGTGCGGCAGGATCGGTGTGGCAGGGCTGCCGCGACAAAGGTGTGGGCTCAGAGCACTGTGCAGGACTCGAGCACGACGGGTTGCGTCGTACGGCCGCTGCGACTGCCTTGGGCGCCCATCGCTTCGACGACATCCATGCCTCCGGTCACCTTGCCGAAGACGACGTGCTTGCCGTCGAGCCAGGGGGTGGATGCCAAGGTGATGAAGAACTGGGAGCCGTTGGTGTCCGGGCCGGCGTTGGCCATGGAGAGCAGGCCCGCCTCGGTGTGCTTGAGCCGGAAGTTCTCGTCCGAGAACTTGTCGCCGAAGATCGACTTGCCGCCGGTGCCGTTGCCGTCGGTGAAGTCGCCACCCTGGATCATGAAGCCGGGGATAATGCGGTGGAAGGGGCTGCCGGCGTAGGCCATGCTCGGGCCGCGCTCACCGGTGCAGAGCACACGGAAGTTCTCGGCCGTCTTGGGCGTGACGTCTTGGAAGAGCTCCAGCTCGATGGTGCCGGCGGGGGCGCCGCCGATGCTCACGTCCATGGCGACGCGGGGGTTGTCGTCGGCGGCGACGGCGGGGGCGGACAGGCTGCTCAGCAGCAGGGTCTTGGCAATGATGGCTCGCATGATGGGCTCCTCAGTATGCGGGAGTGTTGGCGGGCGGTCGCGGGCGCCCGGGGAAAAACGGCGATCGACCGGCGATGTCCGGACGAAGCGCTTCGGTATTGTCTGAATCGCCCCCTAGTCCGCGGGCGCCGCGGCTGCTGTTGCCGCCTCTCGCCCCGCCGGGCTCGCGTAGCCACGGAGATCCGCCGCCGGCGGGAAGCGCTCGACCGCCCGGTCCGGCACCTCGCCCGAGCCCGCCTGGGAGAGCGCGCCGGATTCCAGCACGAGGAGCGCCATGACGGCGAGCGGCAGTGGCACCACGCCGATGCGCGCGCAGAGGCGGCGCCCATCGACAGGTCGAACGGTAGCAGGTTGATCATCGCCAGCTCGTGCGGCGCGCGACCGCGGCTGCGCTGACCCTCGTCCAGGGCATAGAACATGGCGCGAGCGCTCTCGCAGGATTCCGGCCAGCCATTGTCAGCGACCCCCAGCGCATGGGCAACCGCCCATGGCGCGACGCTTGCCGCTGCCGGCCGTCGGCAACATACTGCCGCTGGGGTTGGCAAGCAGTCGCTTGGAGAGGCAACAATGGCAGACGGCATTCTGGTGGGTAAGGGCGAGGCGCGCGCGGTGCTGGTCCGCCCGGACATGGCAAACCGTCACGGTCTGGTGGCGGGCGCCACGGGCACGGGCAAGACGGTGACGCTGCAGCGCCTGGCGGAGCGTTTCAGCCGCATCGGCGTGCCCGTGTTCGTCGCGGACGTGAAAGGCGACCTCGCCGGCATCAGCCAGGCCGGCGGCGACAACGCCAAGGTGGCCGAGCGCGTGGCGGAGATGGACCTCGCGGCCGAGGAGGGCTTCACCTACGCCCCCTGCCCCGTCACCTGTTGGGACCTCTATGGCGAGCAGGGCCACCCGGTGCGCACCACCATCAGCGAGATGGGGCCGCTGTTGCTCGCGCGCCTGCTGCGGCTGAACGATGTCCAGGAGGGCGTGCTCAACATCTGCTTCCGCGTTGCCGACGACAATGGCTTGCTGCTGCTGGACCTCAAGGACCTGCGGGCGATGCTGAGTCATGTCGCCGAGAACGCGGCATCGCTCAAGACCCTGTTCGGGAACGTCTCCGCGGCCTCCGTCGGCGCCATCCAGCGCCGGCTGCTGACGCTGGAGGAGCAGGGTGGCGACCTGCTATTCGGTGAGCCGGCGCTCGACCTTGGCGACCTGATGCGGTGCGACGACGCTGGTCGGGGCATCGTCAACGTCCTCGCTGCCGACCGGCTGATCCAAAGCCCGCAGGTCTACGCCAGCCTCCTGCTATGGCTCTTGTCGGAGCTGTTCGAGCAACTGCCAGAGCTGGGCGACCCGGAGCAGCCCGTCCTGGTGTTCTTCTTCGACGAGGCGCACCTGCTGTTCGACGACGCGCCCAAGGTGCTCGTCGACAAGGTGGAGCAAGTGGTGCGGCTCATCCGCTCCAAGGGGGTAGGCGTCTACTTCGTCACCCAGAACCCCATGGACCTGCCGGACGAGGTGCTGGGCCAGCTCGGCAACCGGGTGCAGCACGCGCTACGAGCCTTCACGCCGCGGGACCAGAAAGCCGTGCGCGCGGCGGCGCAGACCTTCCGGCAGAACCCAGGCCTGGACACCGAGGCCACCATCACGGCGCTCGGCGTCGGCGAGGCGCTGGCCTCGACGCTGGACGTCAACGGCATCCCAGGCATGGTAGAGCGCATCAGGGTAGCGCCGCCCGGCAGCCGGCTCGGCCCCATCGGCCATGCCGAGCGCCGGGCGCTGCTGGCCGGCTCGCCGGTCGCCGGTGTCTACGAGCAGGCGGTAGACCGTGCCTCCGCCTACGAAACCCTCAAGCTGATGGCGGAGCAGGCGGCGCTAGCCGCCGAGGCCGCGGCGGCCGTACCGGTGCCTCCGCGGCACGAGCCCGCGTCCAGCCGCCGCGCGCCGCAAACGCCGCTGGAGGCCTTCACGGTGAGCGCCATGCGCTCGCTCGGCGCCCAGCTCGGTCGCCAGATGGCCCGCGGCAAGCTCGGCTCCCTGTTCGGCGGACCGCGGCGGCGTTGACCCCCGCGCGCGTCGTCTCCCGCCAGCGCAGGCTCGCCCGAACGCCGACTGGGGGGATTGCCCTCCCCTATGCGATGGAGGCGATCCTGGCAGAGACCACGCCGAAGGACAGGCGCTTCGCGGTGATCGTCGACGAGGCGCATACCTCGCAGACCGGGAGCACGGCGAGCAAGCTCCGGGCGGTGCTTGCCCTGGACAAGGAGGAGGACATGGCCGCGATGACGTTTGATGCGATCCTGGAGCGGTTACAAGCGGTGCGGAAGTTCCCACGCAATGTCAGCTACTTCGCCTTCACCGCCACGCCGAAGCACTCGACCCTGACCCTGTTCGGACGCCCGCGTGATCCTGCCCAGCCGGTCTCCAAGGACAACCCGCCCGCGCCCTTCCACCTCTACACCATGCAGCAGGCCATCGAGGAAGGCTTCATCCTGGATGTGCTGCAGAGCTACACGGCGTACAAGACCGCCTTCAAGCTCGGCGAGCAGCTCGAGGACGACCAGCGGGTGGACAGCAAGCAGGCCCGCCGATCGCTGGCCAAGTGGCTGTCGCTGCATCCAACCAATGTGGCCCAGAAGGTCGAGCTCATGGTCGATCACTTTCGCGGCACTGTGTCGCGGCTGCTGAATGGGCAGGCCAAGGCGATGGTGGTGACCGGATCGCGGGCGGCAGCGGTGAAGTACAAGCTGGGATTCGACCGCCTGGTCGCCGAGCACGGCTGCGACAGCCGTGCCCTGGTCGCCTTCTCCGGCAAGGTCCGCGGCGAGGACGTGGACCGGTCGCTCTCGGGCGAGGAGCTCACCGAGGCTGGCATGAATCCCGACACCAAAGGAAAGGACCTGCGTGTTGCCTTCGAGAGCAACGCGTACCGCATCATGCTGGTGGCCAACAAGTTCCAGACCGGGTTCGACCAACCCAAGCTGGTGGCCAGGTATCTGGACAAGCGCGTCTCCGGCGTGGAAGCGGTGCAGACGCTGTCGCGGCTCAACCGGACTTGCCCCGGCAAGGACCGCACCTATGTCATCGACTTCGCCAACGAGCCGGACGAGGTCCTGAGCGCATCCCGCGTCTTCTACCGGGAGGCGCGGATGGAGGACGTGCAGGACCCCAATGTCGTCTACGACATCAGGCAGCAGCTCGACGCGGCGCTCATCTACACGCCCGAGGAGGTGGCGCGGTTCGGTGAGGAGATCACCCGCAAGGAGCCACGCCAGCCTCGACTCTTCGCCATCACCGATCCGGCGACGGAGCGATTCAACGGGCGGCTGAAGAACCTGAACGACGGCATCGAGCAATGCGAGGCAGAGTTCCAGAAGTGCCACGCCGCAGGCGACGAAGCCGGTGCCGAGCAGGCGGACCTCAAGCGCAGCGAGCTGACAAAAGACCGGGATGCGTTGATGCGCTTCAAGGAGGGGTTGGGGAAGTTCGTGCGCATGTACGAGTACATCTCCCGGCTCATCGACTTGGGTGACGCCGAGCTTGAGGCGTTTGCCAGCTATGCCCGTTTGCTGCGTAACCGCCTCAAGGGCATCAACCCGGAGGAGATCGACCTCCAGGGGCTGAAGCTCACACACTACGCGATCAAGGGCAAGGGCGAGCTTGGCGGTGTGGCCGAGCCCGGCGAGGCGATCGACGGCAGCGAGCAACGGCCGATCTAAGGCGATTTCTGTCAACAAACAGACCGCCTGGCTTGTCTTTTCGCCCGCCTTCTGCGTCGCGGCAGCGGGCACAGCGCTCGACTATGCGCCCGCTGCC
>JANQFI010000393.1 GCA_028277905.1 Chromatiaceae bacterium
TTTGGCGACGGACTAGGGCGATTTCTGTCAACAAACATACCGCCTGGCTTGTCTTCTCGCCCGCCTTCTTTGTCGCGGCAACGCGCACAGAGAACGACTATGCACGCGCTGCCGCTGCGCGAAGGCGGACGAGAATCCTGCGCCATTCGGTATGTTTGTTTCCGGCAATCGCCTGAGGAGACGCGTCCCGGGCAGTTCATCGTCCGCTGGAACACCAGGAGTATCAGCGGCGAGGCCGGTCCGGAGGCGGTCTTTCCCGAGAACTGCCTGTACACCGAGCCGCGGCTCGATTGCGGCCGCGTCGGCCTGGTGGGCAGCATCGGCGTGGCGGAGCTGGGCGAGGCCTTTTCAGCGGCAGTGGTGCGCATCACCAGCGACGGCATCACCGAATCCTATACCCTGACCAGCGCCAACCCGCGCCTGACCATCACCGCCGATGCCGGGGGCTTCCGCGGGCGGCTCTCGATGCTCCGTGCCTACACCGGGCTCGGCATCGAGCACGTCCTGCTCGGCGTGGACCACCTGCTGTTCGTGCTAGGGCTGATCTGGCTCGTGCGCTCCCCATGGATGCTCATCAAGACCATCACCGCCTTCACCGTCGCCCACAGCATCACCCTGGCCGCGGCGACGTTGGGTCGCGTGGGCGTGCCGGAGCGGGCGGTCAATGCCGCCAGCGCGCTCAGCATTGTCTTCGTTGCCGTGGAGGCGGTGAAGCTGCATCAGGGGCAGGTCGGATTTACGGCGCGGCATCCCTGGGTAGTCGCCTTGGCCTTCGGGCTGTTGCACGGCTTCGGCTTCGCCAGTGCCCTGACGGAGCTCGGCCTGACGCCGGATACCCTCCCCTGGGCGCTGCTGGCGTTCAACCTCGGGGTGGAGATCGGCCAGATGGGCTTCGTGCTGCTCGTGCTGGCCCTGTTTCGGCCGCACGGCACCCTTGACTTGCACCTGCCGCGCTGGGGGTGGCCGGTGCCAGCTACCGCGTCGTCGCGCTGACGGCGGCGCTGGCGGTCGCCTATGTGTCCCACGCCGGCTGGCCGACCATCGCGCTCCGGGCGGCCGGCAGCTGGATCGCGGCGATCGGCATCATGATGACCGCGCTGGCGCTCGGTCCCGCCTTGTCCACAACCTGAGCGGTTCTGTCTGCGGATCTTTGCGCGTCGGTGTCGACGCGCCGGCGTCGAGGACCCCAGGGGTGAAGGCGTGAGACAGCAGGGGTCTGAGTCAGATGCGCTGATCACCGTGGCGGGCTGGTATCATCCGGCGGACTCGGCGATGACAAGGGCCCAAGATGGGACTCGCACTGAAGCTCTACGAGCAGGTCGAGCAGGCCGCGGACGACCGCGCCCGGTTCCGGCTCATCATCGACGCCATCGGTCAGCTCGAAGAGGGCTG
>JANQFI010000398.1 GCA_028277905.1 Chromatiaceae bacterium
AGGACCCGCCGAGGTACCAGGCGAGCCCCAGCAGGGCGAGCCAGCCGAGCCCGGTGCCCGGCAGCGCCAGCATCCCCGACAGGCCCAGGTACAGCACCATGAGCCCGGCATCGACCGCCAGCCAGCGCCCGAGCCGCCCGGCGGCAAGCGCGCCGAGGCCCGCGAGCAGCTGCCCCGCCGACAGCAAGAGCACGGCGAGCACCAGCGGCACCGCGAGCACCAGGAGCGGCTGCTGCAGCGGGTGCAGCCAGAGCGCCGGAATCAGGTGCTCGACGCCGAACAGACTGCCGAACAGGACACCGAAGGCCGCCGCCGAAGCGCCGCAAAGCACCAGCAGCCGGCCGGCTTCGAAGCGGCGCATCAGCCAGAGGCCGAGCGCCACGAGCACCAGCCCCTGGCCCAGATCGCCGAACATGTAGCCGAACAGCAAGGGCACCACCACCGCGAGCAGCGGCGTCGGGTCCGGCTCGTCGGCACCGGGGACGCCGAGCGCGCGGGCGAACAGCTCGAAGGGCCTGAGCCAGGCCGGGTTCTTGAGCACCCGCGGTGGCTCCCTACCGGCGGGCGGCGGCGCGAAGCGCAGCAGCGCGCGGGTCCCGGCGCGGTCCAGGGCGGCGCCGAGGCGCCGGCCGTCGAGGTCGTCGGTCCAGCCGGTGATCCACGACAGGTGCTCGCCAGCACGATCCAGGGCGCCCACACGGCGGCTGAACCAGTCGAGCCATAGCACCTCGCCGAGGATATCACCGAGCGAGTACTCGTCGAACAGGGTGTCCAGCTCCGCGTAGGACAGCACCACGCGCTTGGACAAGAAGGCGCGCCGGGCGCGAATGCGCGCCAGCCCCGCCACGGCATCCCCCTTGAGCCAGGGCGGGTGGACGACGATGCGCCCCTGCTGCGCCTTGACCTGTGCCTTGGCGGCGTCGAGACGCTCGGCAGGGCCCAGGATCACCCAGCAGCTCTCCGCGTCCCAGGGCAGGCCGCGGGCGAGCAGGGGCGCCGGCAGGTCCAGCGGCGTGCCGGCCGGCAGGATGGCGACGAAGCTGCCGAGGATGGGCCCGGCGTCGGTGATACGCGAGAAGTCGAGCCTGCTGGCGCCGAGCTTACCGAGGATCCGCTCCAGCCAATTGAGGCTCAGCTGCTCCTCTTCGCAGGCCTGCAGCTGGTCGATGAGCGGGTCCGCCTCGCGCCGCCAGGCGGCGATGCGGGCCAGCGCCCGCTCCATGACCTGTGCCGGCGCCTCGAGCAGTGGGCCGCGGCGCAGCCGCCCGCGCTGCCAATAACGCTGGTAGCCTTGGGCCAGGCGCTGGTACTCGGCCAGGCCGGTGGCGATCTCCGCCAGCGGCCGGTCTGCGGCTTCGGGACGGCGCAGCTCCGGCTCCACCGCGCCGGTGCCTGCCAGCTCCGCCAGGGTGCGCACGAGCTCAGGCCGCGGGCAGAGCACCTCGAACCAGCGGGTGGCAACCGGGCGCAGCATCAGGCCGGCGCCGCGGATGCCTCGGCGAACAGGGCCCGGTCCAGCAGCGCCCGGCGCAGGCGCTCCTGGTCCAGCCCCACCAGGGCCAGGTAGACGAAGGGCATCGCCGGCGCCAGGCCAGCGCGGTGGAACTCGAGCCGCAGGCGCTCGCGCAGCCCTTGGCGCAGGGTCCAGGCCCGCGCCGGCGGACTGCGGCGAAAGAGGCGCAGATGCTCGGCCAGGCGGCCGGCGAGGGCGTCCAGGTCTGCCCGCACCGCCGCAGCCGCGCTCGGCCAAAGGTCCCGCCAGGCGTCGTACCACAGCTTGGCCATAGGCTGCGGAGATTGCGGGGACGGCGCGGTGCCAGGGCCGAGCAGCGGTGCGATGCCGGCGCGCCTGACTCGCTGCGGGGCCAGCGCACCGCCGTCATCCAGCAGCTCGGCAACACAGGGTGTCCGACGCGCCCAACCGGGCAGGCCGCCGCCGGCCCGCAG
Organism: Chromatiaceae bacterium; assembly: GCA_028277905.1. Taxonomy (GTDB): domain Bacteria; phylum Pseudomonadota; class Gammaproteobacteria; order Chromatiales; family Chromatiaceae; genus Thiohalocapsa. Next base: position 1,948 of record JANQFI010000398.1, read on the forward strand.
GTGCTCCAAGAGGCCTAGCAGCGGCAGCCAGCGGGTCCAGCGCACGGCGTCTTGCCAGGGCGCAGGCACAAAGCCGGCGACGGCGTCGATCTCGGCCAGCAGCAGGCCCCGCACGCCGGCCTCGATGTCGTGCGCGTCGCTGGCGGCCGAGAAGCCCTTGACCCAGTCCTTGAGCGGGCCGCCGCGGGCCTCCTCGAGCCAGGCGCCGAGCGCGCGGGTGCCGCTGATGCGCCGCCAGTCCGCCTCCACGGGCAGGCCGCCATAGCGGGCCTGCAACCGCGCCCTTGCATAGGCGAACCTGTGGCGGACACGGGCGGCGCTCACGGCGCACCCGGGCCGAGCTCGGCGGATAGCCCGTTGGTCAGCTCGGCGGCCAGGGCTGCCGCAAGGGCATCGACCGCTGCCGCGTCCGGTGCCGGGCCGGCAGCGTGCTCCCCCGCGGCTGCTGTCAGCTCGGCGAGCAAGCGCTCGATGCCGTGGTCGGCGATGCGGTGCGCCGCCCGGATGCGCCGCTCGGCGCGGCGGGCAATGCCGCGCGCCTCGCGCTCGGCGGTGGCCACCCGCAGGGCGGCCTGCGCGCGGCAGCGCTCGATGGCAGCGCGCGCCTGGGCCTCGGCCGCCAGCACCCGGTTGAAGGCCGCGTCCACATCCGCCGCGGCGCTGCTGCCTCGAGGATCTCGCATGCCTGCCCGAATCCTGCCTGCACTCTAGCCGCGTGCCGCGTCCGGTCGGTCGTGCTGCCGCGTCCCGCCCGCTGGCGTCGCCCGCCTGTTGCCCGGCATCAACGCACGCCGGCCTTGCGCATCAGGTTGCGCACGTGATCGACCGGAATAGCATAGGTGATGCCACTCGGATCCTTGATTGCCGACTCGCGGCTGCGCTTGACATAGACGCTGTTGACAACGCCGATGACCCGCCCGCTGGCGACATCGTAGAGGGGGCTGCCGCTGCTGCCCGGATAGGCGGCGGCGTCCAGCTGCAGTATTGCGAAGGGCGCCGACAGGCGCTTGATCATCTCCGGCGTCAGCTCCGTGCCTGAGCCGACCGGCGCGGCGATGGGGGCGATGGCGGCGACCGTTGCGCGATGGGTAGCCGGGAACAGCCCCAGGGCGTTGACCAGCGGATAACCGGTGAATGCGGCCCACTGGCCCTCTCGGATATCCGCGGCGCGACCGAGGCTTACCGCCGGCAGCGCAGCGCCCTCGAAGCGCAACAAGGCCAGGTCGTGCTCGCGGTCGGCGGCCACCAGCTTGGCCGGGCGCATGGTCGTGCGGTTGTCGGCGGCGGGCCGGTAGACGGCGATGGTCTCGCGGCGCGCTTCGTCCAGCTGGCGCGGGACCACATGGGCGTTGGTGACGACATGATTCGGTGCCACCACGAAGCCACTGCCCCGCGGCTGCTTCTGCGTCCCGCGCACGGCCGTATAGGTGCCGACGGCGACGACGCTGCGCTTGAGCTTGGCCGCCGTCGCCGGCAGGTCCGCTGCGACCGGGCCGGCGGTCATCGGCAGCAGCAGCAAGGCGGCCATGGCCCAGGCATGGGCGCCGCGTGCAAGCGGATGGGATCGCATCTGTATCTGGAAGGCCATGCAAGCTCCTTGGGGTATGCACCAGGCGGATCGATTACAGCACCTATACGCCCAGGGAAGATCCCCAGGGAAGACCCCCAGGGCAGATGAGTACAAGCGCAGGCGCAGACCGGCCCGCCGCGCAGATCGATGGGCGCCCGCCCAAACGCCCATGTTGCGCCATCCGTGCCGGCACGGGAAGCACCGAGCGAGATGAAGGTCCATGCCGCAGCGACCAACGGCCCCGCCCTGTTGCGCAGGCCCTGCAGCGCCGGCGAGGGGAGCGGCGCAGGCGGCAGCGGCGCAGGCGGCAGCAGCGCAGGCGCAAGATGTCAAGACTGGCAAGAGATGTCAGGCTTCTCGGATAATCTCACGGATTACCTCAGCCGTGAGTCATCGCCGCCCGGAGCTGCCGATGGATGAAACCCTGAAACGACTGTTGGACGCCGAGATGCGTGCCGAGAAGATCGCGCAGGAGGCCGAGCAGGAGCGCGAGCACATCATTCAGGCGGCGATGGCGGACGCCCGCGCCGAGGACCAGCGCTTCGCGGCTCGGATACCCGACCTGCACCGCGGCTTCATCGACAAGGCGCAGGATCGGGCCGAGCAGACCATCGCCCAGCTGAAGCGCCGCTACGACGAGCGCCACGTGCAACTGCGCGATTTGGCAGAACAGCGCGAGCAGGAGGCGCTGGACGCCGCCTTCGCGCTGCTCATCGATCCGGCGCGCTAGATGTTCCCGAGCGACGCGGCCGCCGGCCCGCCATACCCCAGTGCTCGGCCCCCCGCCCTCGGACCCTGGCCCTTCCGCACTGGCCCCGCCGTACCATGAGCGCCACCGCCGAGACCTATCTCAAGACCCGCGTCTCGATCATGTCCGAGCGGCTGCTGGACGCGCGGGCGCTGGCAGAGATCGGCCAGCTGACCCTGCCGGCGCTGGCGGAGCGCTTCGACCTGGAGACCCTGGTCGACGATCAGCTTCCGCCGCGCGTCCGGGCGCGCGCCGTCGAGCAGGCACTGATCCAGCTGCTGCTGGCGGACCTCGCCGTGCTACTGCGGCCCATGGACGCCACCGGAGGCAGCCTGCTGCTCGCCTGGGCGCGCAAGTACGCCTTGTTCAATCTCAAGACCCTGATCCGCGGCAAGGTCTACGAGCTGGACCAGGGCGAGATCCGCAGGCAACTCTACGACCTGCCCGAGCGGGTGCGGCTCCCGCACCAGGAGCTGTTTCGCGCCGAGAACGTGCTGGAGCTGCTGCGGGTGCTGGAGACCGGTCCACTGCGGCTCATCGCGCGCCAGGCCCGGGAATCCTACGAGCAGCGCCGCGAGCCCTTTGTGCTGGAAGCGGCGCTGGACCAGCGCTACTACGCCGAGCTCGCGCGCACGGCCTCGCGGTTCCAGGGCGAGGAGGCGCAGGCGGTGGCACAACTGCTCGGCGCCGTGCTGGATCGGACGAGCTTGCTGTGGCTGTTGCGCTTCCGCTTCGCCTTCGGCTTCTCGCCCAGCGAGGCCTTCTATCAGCTGGTGCCGTCGACGCGGCTGCTGCACCGCGAGCGGCTGCTGAGGCTGGCCAATGTCGACGGCTTTGAGGAGCTGCTGGACGCCCTGCCGGCGCCGCTGGACCGGCTGCTCGCCGGCTGCGGCGACCTCAGCGAGGTGCAGCGGCGTAGCAACGGCCTGCTGCTGGAGGAGTGCCGGCGCATCCTCGCCAGGGGACGCTTCGGCGTGCCGCGCGCGCTGGCCTATCTGATCCTGCGCGAGCAGAACATGCGATTGGTCTATGCCTTGATCCAAGGCCGCCTCCTGGGCTTGTCGCAGGAGGTGGTGGACATCGCCATCGATCTGGTCGAGCCGAAGTGTCCGACTCGCCTGCCCGCCGCTGCATGAAGCCTCCCTCAGCGCCCCTTACCCGCGCCGCGATGTGCCAGCCCGCCCCGCACCCACAGCGGGCGCCGCAGGCCGCGCCGCGCCCCATGCCATCCCCCGCCGGCGCGCAGCCGGCCCTACCCCTGTCGGAGCCCTGAGTCGTGCTGCGTCCACTGCCCATGAAGCACGTCCGGCTGCTGGCGATGACCCAAGACCTGCCGCAGGCGTCCCTGACCCTGGCCGAAACCGAGAGCTTCCACCCGGATGAGCGCCCGCCGCAAACCCAAGCGCTGGCCGACAGGCCGGGGCGCGAATACGGCGAGCGCTACCGCACGGCCGCCACTCGGCTGGAGAAGATCGCCAAGCTGGTGGACCTGCCCGCCACGCCACAGCTGCCACGGGTGCACGTGGTGCACCCGGACGAGCTCGCCGCAGTGGGCAGCCTGCTGCGCGAGCGCTGGGAGGAGGCATCGCGGTTCGAGGAGTCGTTCCGCCGTCTCGACGACGAGGAGCGCTTCATTCGCGACCAGGAGGCGTCGCTGGCCAACTTCGCCAACCTCAAGATCGACCTCGGTAAGCTGCGCAGCAAGACACGCTTCCTGGACTTCTACGTGGGCATAGTACCGCGACAGAACGTGAGCCGCCTGGAAGGCGCGGTAGAGCTCGCGGATCACCTGTTGTTCAAGTACTTGGAGCGGGGCGACAGCGCGCACGTGATCATTGTCGGTCCCCGCGGCGAGCGCGAGGCGCAGCTGGACTCGGTACTCACATCGGCGGGCTTCCAGGCCCTGCCCATCCCCAGCGACATCGCCGGCATGGACCCAAGGCGCAAGGGCGAGGAGCTGGAGACCCGTCGTGCCGAAGTCGCGGGCCAGCGCCAGACCCTGCGCGCGGAGCTGGCCCGCTGGGAGCGCGAGCACCGCGAGACCCTGATCGACGCCCGCCGCACCCTGCTGCTGGCGGAGCCCTTCGTCAGCCTGGATCCGTCCATCCACAGCGCCGGACACCTGGCGATGCTCTCCGGCTGGGTGCCGGCACGGGCGGTCCCGATGCTGGAAGAGCGGCTCGCCCTCAGCCTGGCCATGCCCTTCGACCTGGAGAGCCGCGACCCGCGCCCGGACGAGCGGCGGCTGGTGCCGACCGTGCCGGTCAAGAATCGCTGGCTCGCACCCTTCGCCATGCTGGTGAAGCAGTACGGCATCCCGCAGTACGGCGAGGTGGACCCGACGCCGCTGTTCGCTGCCACCTTCCTGTTGATGTTCGGGTCCATGTTCGGTGATGTGGGCCAGGGTGCGGTCATCGCCGCCGCGGCCTGGTACTTCCGCGCGAAGCTCGGCCGCTTCTGGCTGTTCGGCGTCATGTCCGGCCTGTCCTCGATCCTGTTCGGCTTCCTGTACGGCAGCATCTTCGGCTACGAGGAGATCTTGCCGGCACTCTGGGAGAGTCCGATCCATCACCCCATCCTGATGCTCCAGATCGCGCTCGGCTACGGCTTCGCCTTCATCGTCGTCGCCTGCCTCCTCGCGATCTATAACCGCTTCGCCGTCAAGGACCCTGCGGGCGCCTGGCTCGGCCACCATGGCATCGTCAACCTGGTGTTCTACCTGTCGCTCGGGTGGGGCGGGCTCGACCTGGCCCGGGGTGGCGAATTCGGCACGCCGCCTCTGCTGCTGGTGGTGGTGAGCCTCGGGGCGCTGGCGGTCTACGCCTGGCGGCACCTGGACGCACCACCTGGCGAGAAGCTGTTGGTAGTGCTCATCGAGACGCTGGAAACCGTCATCGGCTATGTGTCCAATACCCTCTCTTTCCTGCGCGTGGCGGCCTTCAGCCTGAACCACGCGGCCCTGTCACTCGCGATACTGACGCTCGCCGCGATGATGGGCCCCACTGGGCATGTCATCACCGTCATCCTCGGCAACGCCTTCGTGCTGGTGCTGGAAGGGGGTATCGTGATGATTCAGGTCATGCGCCTGCAGTACTACGAGGGCTTCTCGCGGTACTTTTCCGGCGCTGGGCATGAGTTCGCACCACTCAGGCTGCGCCGCGGCAGCGCCGGCTGAGCGGCGGCAAGCGGGTCATCGAGGACGAAATCATGTGGTTGAAGCTTGCCGCGGGCGCCTCGCGTGCGAGCGCTCGTGCCGGCCGTGGCACGCGCGGCTGCGCCCCAGGACGTCATTTGCCGCTGTCCCAATCTCCGAGGTATTTCCGATCATGTATTGGCTCGTCGCCCTGCTGTCCTTCGCCCTCGTCGGTCTGATCGCGACCGGTCTCTACCTGGAGCTGCGCCCCGCGACTGCGCTGCGCTTGCCGCGCTGGAGTAAGCCCGCCATGGCCGGGCAGCTGCTGCTGTTCATCGGGGCACAGCTCGGGCTGCTGCTGCTCGGCATCCGCGAGGTCGTCGCCGAAGAGACCGTCGAGGTGCTGGAGGTGGCCGAGATGTCCACCGGCATGGGCCTCGCGATCCTCGGTGCCGGCATCCCGACGGGGCTGTCCACAATCGGCGCCGGCATCGCCGTGGGCCCCATCGGCGCCGCGTCCCTGGCCGCCATCACCGAGAAGCCCGAGATCCTGGGCCGTACGCTCATCTACCTCGGCCTCGCCGAGGGTATCGCCATCTACGGCCTGGTCATCTCCATCCTGCTGCTGAACCGCATCTGAGCTCAGCCCCCAGGCCCAGCCTGAGCGCCAGCCCTCGGAGCCCACGCCCTATGGACCGCGACCCAGATCAGGTCGGCGCCGATCGCGCCCCGGCCGGACCAGTGCCGGAGGCGCTGCCGGCCACCCGCATGGTCTTCCTCGGCGCCGACAGCCTCGCGGACGGCTTTCGGCTCATCGGCTTCGAGACACACGCCGATCCGAGCGTCGAGGCCGTTGACCAGGTGTTCCGCGAGCTGTGCACCGCCCGCGAGCGGGCCTTCGTGCTGGTGGACGAGCAGGTGATGTGCTCCGGTGCCGCCAACCTTGCCCGGGTGCGCCGCGAAGGCGGGCGCATCGTCGTGGTGGCGGTGCCGCCGCTGGCCGGGCCGGCGCAGCTCAAGAGCGAGGTCGCGGACCGGCTCGCTGCGATGTTCGGCAACGGCAACCTGGCCCAGCGCGATGGAGGCCGGGCCACATGAAACCCTCAATGCAAGTAAGGCTGCATCGAAATGTCACAAACGAACACTGAATGGCTTCCGGATCGAAATCGAAATCGGGATCGGGATCGATCCCGATCCCGATCCCGAGGTGTCCCTGGCCATCGGCGGCACGGATTCGGCGCGGCTGTGCTTGACCCAGCCTCCAGCGCCTAGCCCCTCACCAGTGGTCACCCAAGCACAGGAGCTCGAAGAGGCCATCCTCGCCCGCGGCGAGCGCCTGGCCAACGCATACCGCGAGCGTGCCAACCGCGCGCGCGATCAGATCCTGCGCGATGCGGCGGACTCGCTCCGCATGCGCGAGCAGCGCGAGGAGGCCATCGCGAAGGCCCTCGGCGAGCGCACCTACCGCCAGCAGGTGCAGGCCGAGGAGCTGAAGCTGCAGAGCCACCTGGATGGGCTGCGGTGGAACCTGGTACGCGACGTGGAGCACCGGTTGGCGGAGAGCATGCGCACGCACGTCGCGAGCCCGGACCTCTACCTCGCGACCCTCACCGGCTTCATCGCCACAGCCGCCGCGGCCATCGAGTGCGATGAGCTGGTGGTGGCCGCCAACCCGCACGACCTGAAGCTGTTGGAATCGAGTTGGTCCAAGGTCAAAGCCGCACTGCCCGAGGGCAAGCAGGCGACCCTCGCCGGCGAGCCCATCGACGCCATCGCCGGCGTCCTGATCACCGGCAACCACGGCCGTATACGCGTGGACAACACCTTCGACGGGCGCATGGCACGGCTGCGGCCGCGCATCCAGCAGCGCATCCTGGAGCGGTTGCTTCCCAACGGGTTCGATACCGGGGCCTTGCTCGGGGGATGACGCGCGAAAGTGGAAGCATGCGTGGGCGCTTGACGCACGCTCGCACCCTGTCCCGGCCCGTCCTCCGATTCCAGCCATCAGCGACTGAGCCTCCATGACCGACAAGCAACGCATCGGCACCGTACGCGATATCAACGGGCCCATAGTCACCATCGACCTGCCCGGCATCCGCAGCGGCGAGCAGGTACGCATCGGCGAGATCGGCCTGGTCGGCGAGGTGATCTCGCTGTCGGGCCGACAGGCCGTGGTGCAGACCTACGAGGCCACCGACGGCGTGCGCCCAGGGGAGCCGGCGCTGGGCCTGGGCCGGCCACTGTCGGTGGAGCTGGGCCCCGGGCTCATGGGCGGCATCTTCGACGGCGTGCAGCGGCCGCTGTCGAAGATCGCCCTGCAATCCGGTGACTATATCGCCCGCGGCATCGCCGTGCCGGCACTGGACCGCGCCCGGCAGTGGGAGCTCGAGCCGAACCGGGATCTGGAGCCCGGCCAAGAGGTCGGCCCCGGTGTGGTGCTCGGCACTGTGCAGGAGACGGCGACCCTGCTGCACAAGATCATGGTGCCGCCGGGCATCAAGGGCGAGCTGGAAGAGGTCGCCCCCGCGGGCGACTACGACATCGAGTCCACCATCGCCCGCGTGCGCGATGCCAAGGGTGCGAGCCGGAGGCTCGGCCTGTATCAACGCTGGCCGGTACGACGGCCACGGCCCTATGCGAGGCGCGACGACGGGGTCTCGCCGCTGATCACCGGCCAGCGCGTCATCGATACCTTTTTCCCGCAGCTCAAGGGCGGCAAGGGGGCGGTGCCGGGGCCCTTCGGTGCCGGCAAGACCGTGGTGCAACAGCAGATCGCACGCTGGTCCAACGCCGACATCGTCATCTACGTGGGCTGCGGTGAGCGCGGCAACGAGCTCGTCGATGTGCTGGAGAGCTTCCCGAAGCTGGAGGACCCCTACTCCGGCCGCAAGCTGATGGAGCGCACCTTGCTGGTGGCCAACACCTCCAATATGCCGGTGGTGGCCCGCGAGGCATCGGTCTACGTCGGCCTCACCATGGCCGAGTACTACCGCGACATGGGCTATGACGTCGTCATGCTGGCGGACTCCACCTCGCGCTGGGCCGAGGCCCTGCGCGAGGTCTCCGGCCGGCTCGGGCAGATGCCGGTCGAGGAAGGCTACCCGGCCTATCTCGCCTCGCGGCTCGCCGCCGTCTACGAGCGCGCCGGCCGCGTGGAGACCTTCGCCGCGGGCTCAGGCTCCGTGACCCTGATCGGCGCCGTGTCACCGCCCGGGGGCGACTTCTCGGAGCCCGTCACCAGCCACACCAAAGACATCATCGAAACCTTCTGGGCGCTGTCCAAGGAGCTCGCCGATGCGCGCCACTACCCGAGCATCGATTGGGTCACCAGCTTCTCGGCGCACGTGCATACGGCCGCGGAGTGGTGGCACGCAGAGGTCGACCGCCGCTGGGAGCGGCGCCGCACCGAGGCGCTGGCCCTGCTGGCCCGCGACGCCGAGCTCTCGCGCATCGTGAACCTGGTGGGCCCGGAGGCCCTGTCCGACGCCCAGCGCTGGCAGCTCGAGGGCGCGGCGCTGGTGAAGGAGGCCGTGCTGCAGCAGAGCGCCCTGGACGAGGTGGACACCTTCTGCTCCCCGGCCAAGCAGTTCGCGCTGCTGGACCTGGCCCTGTCCATTTACGACAAGGGCATGGCGCTCATCGAGCTGGGCGTGCCAGTGGCCGAGCTCGCCGGCATGCCGCAACTCGCCAAGGCGCGGCGCTGCAAGTCCATGTACAACAGCGATCAGGTGGAGAGGATCCGGGAGTTCGCACGGGAGGTGGAAGAGGCGTTCGAGGCGATTCGGTTGGAATACGCAAAGCAGGCGATCGAGTAAGAGATTTGGGCGAGAGGGCGATCTCGAGAGAGCATGAGCATCAAAGAATACCGCACCGCTAGCGAGGCCCGCGGCGGCCTCATCAAGGTCAGGCACACGCCCGGCGTCGCCTTCGGCGATCGGGTGCGCATCACCGACGGTGCTGGCGAGACCCGCGATGGCCAGGTGATCCGCGCCGCCGCCGACGAGGTGCTGATCCTGGTCTTCGAGGGCACGGACGACCTGGACCTGGACGACATCTGGGTGCGCTTCCTGGACGAGCCCGTCGAGATCGCGCTCTCCCCAGAGATCCTCGGCCGTGAGCTCAATGGCCTGGGTGAGCCGCGGGACGGCCGCCCGCCCGTGCTCTCCAGCATCCGCCGCCCGGTGGGAGGCTCTGCCATCAACCCCGCAGCGCGCACTTACCCGCGGGAGTTCATTCAGACCGGTATCTCCACCATCGACGGACTGAACAGCCTGGTCCGCGGCCAGAAGCTGCCGATTTTCTCGGGCTCAGGCCTGCCACACAACCGGCTTGCCGCGCAGATCGTCCGCCAGGCGAAGCTCAAGGACGAGGACACGAGCTTCTCCATCGTCTTCGCAGCCATGGGCGTCTCCTATGCCGACGCCAAGTTCTTTCGGGACGAGCTCGCCAACTCCGGCGTGCTGCGCAACGTGGTGATGTTCGTCAACCTGGCCGACGACCCGCCGGTGGAGCGTCTCACCCTGCCACGCACGGCGCTGACCGCTGCCGAGTATCTCGCCTATGATCTGGATCGGCACGTGCTCGTCGTGATGACCGACATGACCTACTATGCGGAGGCCCTGCGCGAGGTGGCCACCGCCAAGGGCGACGTCCCGGCGCGCAAGGGCTACCCGGGTTACCTGTACTCGGATCTCGCCGAGATCTACGAGCGCTGCGGGCGGATTCACCAGCGCCACGGCTCGATCACGATGATGCCGGTGGTGAGCATGCCGTCGGACGACATTACCCACCCGATTCCCGATCTAACGGGCTACATCACGGAAGGCCAGATCGTGCTCTCCCGGGAGCTGCACAACCAGGGCATCTACCCGCCGGTGCACATCTCCCCGAGCCTGTCGCGACTGATGAAGGACGGCATCGGCAAGGACGACACCCGCGAGGACCACCCGCACGTCGCGGCCCAGCTCTACGCCCTGTACGCACGCGCCCTGGAAACCCGCAACCTCGCCAGTATCATCGGCGCCGACGAGCTCTCGGAGCGCGACCGGCGCTATCTCGAGTTCGCCGACGACTTCGACCAACGCTTCGTCGGCCAGGGCGACGCCGAGGAGCGCAGCATCGAGGCGACCTTGAACCTGGCCTGGGAGCTGATGAGCGCCTTCCCGAGGGACATGCTGACGCGCGTGTCCGAGACGGAGCTGGCGAAGCATTATCGGGCATCCGATTAAGGCGATTTCTGTCAACAAACATACCGCCAGGCGCGATATTGTCCGACAGAGATCGCCTAGGCTCGCCGCGCGGCGAGCAAGGCTCCCGGATGGCGCGCCCGGATGGCCGTCACCTGCGCAGACCGCCGTCGGCCGCTGCAATCAATCCGGCAGGCGCTGGGCGGGCAGGTCCTTGAGATGAGCCGCCTCGCGATCCTTGGCGGACAGGCTTGGCGGCCCATCCAGGGGCCAGTCGATGCCGATGTCCGGGTCGTCCCAGCGCACGGCAAGCTCGGTCTCGGGGTGGTATGGCCGGGTGCACTTGTAGCTGAAGAGCGCCGTCTCTGAAAGCACCAGAAAGCCATGCAGAAAACCCTCGGGTACCCAGAGCTGGTGCTTGTTCTCTGCGGTGAGACGCGCGCCAGTCCAGCGGCCGAAGTGCGGCGAGCCGCGCCGCACGTCCACCGCGACGTCGTAGACCTCGCCGTGGATCACCTTCACCAGCTTGCCTTGGCCGTGCGGGTGCTGGATATGCAGACCTCGGAGCGTACCCCGGGCCGAGAAGGACTGGTTGTCCTGCACGAAATCGGCGTCTATGCCGGCCTCGCGATAGCGTTGACGCTGCCAGATCTCGACGAACCAGCCGCGGTGGTCGCCGTGGATCTCAGGCTCCACGAGCAGCACGTCCGGCAGGTCGGTCGGAGTGACCTTCATGGCTGCCGCTCCCGGTGCAGCAGGCTCAGCAGGTACTCGCCGTAGCCGCTCTTGCGCAGGGGCTCGGCGATGGCCATCAGCTCATCCGCGTCGATCCAATGCTGCTGGTAGGCGATCTCCTCTGGCGCGCAGATCTTGAGTCCCTGGCGCTGCTCGATGGTCTCGATGAAATTGGCCGCTTGCATCAGCGACTCGTGCGTACCCGTGTCGAGCCAAGCGATGCCTCGGCTCAAGCGCTTCAGTCGCAGCGCGTCCTGTTCCAGATAGCGCCGGTTCAGGTCCGTGATCTCGAGCTCGCCGCGCGCCGACGGGGTCAGCTCGGCCGCCAGTGCGCAAACCTGCTCGTCGTAGAAATAGATGCCGGTGACGGCATAGTTGGACTTTGGCCGGGCGGGCTTCTCTTCCAGCCCGACGACGCCGCCATCCTTGTCGAGCTCGGCGACACCATAGCGCTCGGGATCCTTGACCCAGTAGCCGAAGACGGTGGCACCGTCGCCGCGCTTGGCCGCGGCCTTGAGGCTCTCGACCAGGCCCGCGCCGTAGAAGATGTTGTCGCCGAGGATCAGGCAGCTGGGGTGCCCGTCGACGAAGTGGCGGCCGATGATGAAGGCCTGCGCCAGTCCGCCCGGCTCCGGCTGCACGGCATAGTCGAGCGCGATGCCCCACTGGTCGCCCTTGCCGAGCAGGGCGCGGAAGGCGGCTTGGTCCCGGGGCGTGGTGATGATCAGGATCTCCCGGATGCCGGCCATCATCAGCACGGACAGCGGGTAGTAGATCATCGGCTTGTCATAGACCGGCAGCAGCTGCTTGCTGAGCGATAGCGTCAGCGGGTGGAGCCGCGTGCCGGAGCCACCGGCGAGGATGATGCCCTTGCGCGTCATACCATGTCTCCGGGTGAGTCTGTTCGCTGCCCAGGATGCTTCAAGCCTTTGCGGTACGGGTGCCGAGCCGTTGCCCGCGATAGCGCCCATCCATGACCCGTTGCACCCAGTCCTGGTTGTCGAGATACCAGTGCAGCGTACGCCGCAGGCCGGTTTCGAAGGTCTCCTGCGGCTTCCAGCCCAGCTCGCGTGTGAGCTTGGTCGCGTCGATGGCGTAACGGCGATCGTGCCCGGGGCGGTCGGTGACGAACTGCTTGAGCCCTGCGTGCGGACGGTGCGGCGAGTCGGGCAGTGCCTCGTCCAGCAGGGCGCAGAGCGTATCCACCACGTCCAGGTTGGTCTTCTCGCTATGGCCGCCGACGTTGTAGACCTCGCCGGGCTTCCCAGCCTCCAGGACCCGGGCAATGGCACGGCAGTGGTCGGCGACGTAGAGCCAGTCGCGCACATTGCCGCCGTCGCCATAGATGGGTAGCGGCTCGCCGGCGCGGGCCTTGGCGATCATGAGCGGGATCAGCTTCTCCGGGAACTGGTAGGGACCATAGTTGTTGGAGCAATTGGTCGTCAGCACCGGCAGCCCATAGGTGTGGTGCCAGGCCCGCACCAGGTGGTCGGATGCGGCCTTGGATGCAGAATAAGGGGAGTTGGGCGCATAGGCCGTGCGCTCGGTGAAGGCGCCGGTAGGACCGAGCGAGCCATAGACCTCGTCCGTAGACACGTGCAGGAACCGGAACGCCGCCTTGGCGGACTCGGCCAAGCCGCTCCAGTGCTCGCGCGCGCAGTCGAGCAGGTTGAAGGTACCGACGACATTGGTCTCGATAAAGGCGGCAGGGCCGTCGATGGAGCGGTCCACGTGGCTCTCGGCGGCGAAGTTGACGATGGCGTCCACGGCGTGCTCGCCCAGCAGCCAGGCAACCAGCGCCCGATCGCCGATGTCGCCCTGGACGAAGACGTGCCGCGGCTGGCCCTGTACCGAGGCCAGGGTGTCGAGATTACCCGCGTAGGTGAGCTTGTCGAGGTTGATGATGCGCACATCCGTGTCGGCCAACATCTGCAATACGAAGTTGCCGCCGATGAAGCCGGCGCCGCCGGTGACGAGGATGGTGTTCATGTGCACGTCCGATCGGCGCTTTGGCACGCGCCGGCTTATCCCGCCGCAAAGACCGCCGGCATCCTACCATGTCGCTCGGCGGCTTGGGTGTCGACCCCTGGGCAGCGCCGGCACCCTGCCGACATCCTGCAGCGCGGGCATTCTGCCCTTGGCTCGGACGATACGACTCGTCGCGCGCCGGGTGCGACAGTGCAACCGAGCTCGCCGCCGCAGGCGAGGCGCGCGTGATTCCAATCGTCCGCAAGATGCCGGCGCTCCTGCATGATGCCAGTGCTCCGGCGCAGCTGCAGTGACGCTGCGCCAGGACCCGTCACTGCGCCCGCGCCACGGAAAGCATGTCCGGCAGCTGCTTCAGCCGCGCGAGGATGCGTTCCAGGTGCGCGGCATCCGCGACCTCCATCGTGAAGCGCAGGTGGGCGATGTCGCCGGTGGGATCGGTACGGGTGTCGCTGGCGAGCACTTTGGCCTCCGCATCTGCCAGCGCGGAGGCGATGTCCCGCAACAGCCCCTTGCGGTCGGCGGCGGTGAGCACGATGTCCACCGAATAGCCGGTATCGGCTGGCTGGGATGCCCAGCTGACCGCCACGAGACGCGCGCGCTCGGCGTCCGCGAGCTTCAGGATCTCGCGGCAGTTGCGCCGGTGCACGATGACGCCGCGGCCCAGGCTCAGGTAGCCGATGAGCTCGTCGTAGGGTACCGGCCGGCAGCAGGCGGCCATGTGCGTCATCAGGTCGCCGACCCCTTCGACCGCCACCGCCGAGCGGCCGGATTGCTCCCGAGCCGGTCTCGGCACGCGCGGCGCCGGTAGCTCATCGGGCGCTTCGCGCCGCTCCGCCCGGGGCTCGCCCACCTGACGCGCCACCTGACCAACGGAAAGATCACCACGACCGACGGCGACCAGCAGGTCCTCGCCCGTCTTGAGATTGAAGCGCTCGGCGAGCCTGTCCCATTGCGGCGTTGCATCGATACCGAGCCGCGTGAGCTCGCGCTCCAGCGCGGCACGCCCGTCCGCCAGGTGGCGGTCGAAATCCTGCTGCTTGAGCCACTGCCGTACCCGGTTGCGGGCCCTCGCGGTGACCATGTAGCCGTGATGGCTGCTGAGCCAGTCGCGGCTCGGCTGGGCGTTCTTCTGCGTGAGAATCTCCACCGTCTCGCCGCTGTTGAGACGATAGGTGAGAGGCACCATCCGCCCGTCCACCCGCGCACCCCGGCAGCGATGGCCGACCTCGGAGTGAATGGCATAGGCGAAGTCCAGCGGGGTGGCGCCCCGCGGCAGCTCCACCACCTTGGCCTGGGGTGTCAGCACATAGATATTCGCCGGCACCAGCTCCGCCTTGAACTGCTCGACGAAGCGCGCGCCCGGATCGGCCTCGCCGGCGTGCTCCAGCCAGTGGCGCATCCAGACGATGCGCCGCTGGAAGTCCGCGTCCTGGCCCTTGGCCTCCTTGTAGGCCCAGTGGGCGGCGACGCCGTACTCGGCGTGCTCGTGCATGGCGTGCGTGCGGATCTGCACCTCCAGCGGCTTGTCCTCTGGGCCGATGACGGCGGTGTGCAGTGACTGGTATTGGTTGCCCTTGGGCGTGGCGATGTAGTCGTCGAACTCCGACGGGATGTGTCGCCAGCGCCCGTGCACCACGCCCAGGGCGGAGTAGCAAGCGGGTACGTCGTCCACCAGGATGCGCACCGCGCGCAGGTCGAAGATCTGGTCGATGTCCACGCCCTTGCGCTGCATCTTGCGCCAGATGCTGTAGATGTGCTTGGGCCGGCCGGTGACCTCGGCGGCGATGCCCGCGGCGGCGAGCTCGGCGTGCAGCAGCTGCAGCACCTGGGCGATGTAGCCCTGGCGCTGGTTGCGCCGCTCGGCGAGCGCGCGGGCGATCTGCATGTAGGCCTCGGGCTCGGCCGCGCGCAGGGCCAGGTCCTCCAGCTCCCACTTGAGCTGCCAGACGCCGAGCCGGTTGGCGAGCGGCGCATACACCCGGCGGGTGTCGTCGGCGAGCTCCAGCTGGCGCGCGCGCTCGAGGTGCTTGGAGCGGCGCAGCAGGTGCAGGCGATCGGCGAGTACCACCAGCAGGACGCGCACGTCCTCGCCAATGCCGAGCAGCATGCGGCGCAGGTTCTCTTCGTGCTCGCGACGGTTGCGGGCGGCGCGCTTACCGCCCTCGGCGACGTATTCGACGTTGGTGAGCTGCTCGATGCGCGCCAGGTTTTTGGCCATGCGCACCAAGCCGGAGCCGAAGCGCTCCGCCAGCAGGGCTGCGTCGATGCCGGCCCGGCCGAGACAGCCCTGCAACAGGGCGGCGCACAGGGTCTCGGCGTCCATGCGCAGGCCGAACAGGATGTCCGCGCTGGCGAGCCTGTGGCGCGCCGCAGGCTCGCCGGTCTCCAGCCGATCGTCGCCGTGGCAGCTGAGCAGCAGCTCGCCGGCGGCGTCGAGGCGGCGGCGGCCATCGGCATCGTAATGGTCGGCGACTAGGCCGAGCCAGCGATGCACCGCGCCGTCGTCGTCGCCCAAGATGTCGGTCAGGTTGGTCCGTGCTTGCACCATCGACCTGAGGCTCCGGCCGGATTGGGACTGCTTGTCGCCTGTATCCTTATCGGGCGCGAAGCCGATAGCGCCCTGTGATGCATGGCGACAAGGCGATGGATGCGGGGGCCATGGGCCGCGTCAGCTATGGTACCGCGCCAGGCGGCTCGCAACAGACAGGGGTACAACGCGTGGACCCACAACAGGCCGAACCGAGCATCGATTCCGCGAGCGTCGAGGCCGCGGCGCGCGACACGCTGCGTTGCGAGATCGAGGGTCTTCAGGCGTTGCAGTCCGAGATCGGGGAGGCATTCGTCGCTGCGGTTCGGCTGTTCCTCGGGGTGAAGGGCAGGGTGGTGGTGACGGGCATGGGGAAGAGCGGCCACATCGGCTGCAAGATCGCCGCGACCCTGGCGTCAACGGGCACGCCGTCGTTGTTCGTGCACCCCGCGGAGGCGAGTCACGGCGATCTCGGGATGATTGCCCGGGACGATGCGGTGCTGGCCATCTCGAACTCGGGCGAGACCGCAGAGCTCTCCGACATCATCGCGTACACGAGACGCTTCCAGATACCCCTGGTCGCCATTACCGGGCAGCGGGACACGACCCTGGGCCGCAACAGCGACCTGGTCCTGAGGCTGCCGATGGCGCCCGAGGCATGCCCGCACGGCCTCGCGCCCACGACGTCTACGACCGCCACACTGGCACTCGGCGATGCGCTCGCCGTGGCCATGCTCAAGCAGCGTGGCTTCACGGCAGAAGCGTTTCGGCTGTTCCATCCCGGCGGCAAGCTGGGCCAACGCCTGATGCTGGTGTCCGATCTGATGCACAGCGGTGACGAGCTCCCGCTCTGTATGCAGACCAGGCCCATGAACGAGGCGATCGTCGTGATGACCAGCCGCCGTTTCGGCTGTATTGCCGCGTTGGATGACGCGGGGCGGCTCGTGGGTATGGTGACCGACGGGGACTTGCGCCGGCACATGGGGCCGGATCTACTCGGATTGCCCGTTTGTGCCGTGATGACGCGGGACCCCATTAGCGTGCCACCCGACCTGCTCGCGGCCAGCGCGCTGGAGATCATGAACCGTCGGGCCATTACCGCCCTCCTGGTCACAGAGGCCGATCGGCCCGTGGGCATTGTGCACATACACGACTTGCTGCGCGCAGGTGTGGCCTGACGCGGGCCTGCCTCAGCAGCCTTACCAGTTTAGAGACATCGGCATTGGCTCGGGCGCTGCCGCAGGCCGCGGCGGCCAGGGATATTGGTCGGTTGCCTGCGTCAGTCCAGTAACAAGCTCACGAGTCCGTCCGCCAGCTTGGGCTCGAACCAAGTGGACTTGGGCGGCATCATCGCCCCGGCGTCGGCTACCGCGAGCAGCTCGTCGATGCCGGTAGGCGGTAGCGACAGCGCGAGGCGCATGTCTCCGTTGTCGCCCTGTGCCATCAGGCCCGCGAGTCCGCGGCTGCCGCCGACGAAGTCGATACGCGGGTCCCGCCGCGGGTCACTGATGCCTAGGACAGGTTCCACGAGGTGCCTGTGCAGCAGGCTGACCGCGAGGCGGTCGACCGGGTCCCCTGACCTTGGCAGAAAGGTGTCGCGCAGCGCCAGTTGCCACCAGCGTCTGTCACAGTAGAGTCCGAACTGGGTGCTTGCTTCAGGCTGCACAGGACTGTCCACCGGCCCTACGTCGAAGCGCTCGCCAATCCGCACCAGGAGCCCGTCGGTGTCGAGCCCGTTCAGATCCCGGATCACCCGGTGATAGGGAAGAACCTGGAGCTCGTCGTGCGGGAAGAGCACGGCCAGGAAGCGTTCATGCGCCGGGCTACCGCGCTTGGCGGCCACCAGGCCCGCGGCAGCGGCGCGGTGGTGACCGTCGGCGATGTAGAGCGCGGGCAGGGCTTCGGCGGTCTCGCTCAGCGTGCCGATGGCCTGCCGATCGGCGATGGCCCAGAGTCGGTGTCGCACGCCGTCGTAGGCCGTGACATCCAGGTCCGGTGGCCCATTCACGCAGGCCTGTGCCAGCAGCTCGCGCAGTCTCGGATCGGCGCGGTGGGCGAGGAGCACTGGGCCTGTCTGGGCGTCCAGCGCGTCGATCTGCCGCGCTCGGTCGTCCTCTTTGGCTGGGCGGGTCAGCTCGTGCTTCTTGATGCGGCCGCGCGCATAGGCCGCCAGGGACGCCGCGGCGACGAGGCCGGTCTGCTCATGCGAGTCCACCGTCAGGCGATAGACGTAGTACTGGGGTAGCTCGTCACGAACGAGCTTGCCTAGTCGCAGCATGCGCTCGAAGTTCTCCGTCGCCTTCGCGTAGGCGGCGTCACTCTGAGGGTCGCAATCCTCTGGAAGATCTACCTCCGGCCGGGAGATCCGCAGGAAGCTCCACGGCCGTCCAGTGACCAGTGCCCGCGCCTCGGCGCTGCTGACGACGTCGTACGGAGGGGCCAGGACATCGGCGGCCTGTCGTTCGGGGGGGCGGAGGCCTGCAAAGGGCGCCACCAGGCTGGGAGGGCCCCGGTCTGGACGAGGCTCTATAGCATGGCCGCCAGCCGGGCCGAAATCATCTGACATGGGCTGAGACTCCAAAGCGCTAAGGCGATTGCCGGAAACAAACATCAGACCTCCCGGACACACTATCCAAAAATACTGTAATGCGTTGAATTAATTAAATATTTCTAAATATTGGACGATTTGCGGCAAACGAAAATTGATAAGTGACTGTTTTATGACAAATGCCGCTCACCCCAATCCAGTGATGTGGGTGAAAATTGTCCAATAATCTGGTCGCTTTCCGCTCGATTTCGGGAGGTCTGAACATACCGAATGGCGCAGGATTCTGGTCCGCCTTCGCGAAGCGGCAGCGCGTGCATAGTTGTTCTCTGTGCGCGTTGCCGCGACAAAGCAGGCGGGCGAGAAGACAAGCCAGGCGGT
>JANQFI010000668.1 GCA_028277905.1 Chromatiaceae bacterium
CGAGCTTAAATCACCTTCGATTCGGGGCATCGGAAGCACGCAACGGACCTCCCGCAGGGGCACTTGCGCTCCGTCTCAATCCCCTTCAATTGGGGGCAGCAGAAGCACCCCATTTTTCGGGTTACACAACCCGGGAGAATCTGTCTCAATCCCCTTCAATTCGGGGCAGCGGAAGCAGGGCTGCACCACCGAGAAAGGGACTGTGGTGGGGTGTCTCAATCCCCTTCAATTCGGGGCAGCGGAAGCAGGCACAACGTATCGCAAGGATACGTTGTGGAACTGTCTCAATCCCCTTCAATTCGGGGCAGCGGAAGCAGGGGCTTGACAAAAAATTCCGCCTACGAGCACAGCGACTTACGAAGGATGATGAGGACACTCTGCGTTGACGAAAAAGTTAGCTGTCGCGTCGCACGCGGCCACTGTTCTTTACTACAGCGTTACGGCCCATTCGCCGACGCTGCGCCAGGTTCGATTGTAGTCGGCGGCCGCCGGTTTGCAAGCGCGCGGGTTTCCCCGCTCGGGGCAGCGGCTGTCCGAGGAAGACGACGTCCGGGCTGCTCGGCACGACTCTGGTCTTTTCGGCGTTGAGCTGGAGGTCGAGCGCGTCGAGTCGGCGGCGGGCGAATTCGAGCGCTCGCTCGGCGTCGCCCTTGTCGGCGGTGAACAGCAGGAAGTCGTCGGCGTAGCGCACAAAAGGTATCTTGGCGGCGTCCAGGGCGCTGTCGAAGGTGTGCAGGTAGAGGTTGCAGAAGAGGGGCGAGAGGATCGCGCCCTGCGGAATGCCGCGGTGGGTGGCGAGAAAGCTGGTGTGGGCGGCACCGCCGTCGAGCCATTGGTCGATCAGGCCCATCAGGCGGGCGTCGGCGACGAAGTCTCGCACGCATCGGCGCAGGGGCTTGAGCGGGATGTTGTCGAAGAAGCCCTTGATGTCGGCGTCGACGAGCCAGTGGAGGCCGCAGCGGACGCGCTCGCGGGTGCGCTCCAGCGCCATGCTTACGTGGCGCCGCGGGCGGTAGCCGTAGCTGTCGTGGTGGAACAACCGCTCTGCGCGCGGCTCCAGCACGAGCTGTACGGCCTTCTGGAGCAGTTTGTCGCGCAGGCAGAGGGCGGAGAGAACGCGCTGCTTGCCGTCGCCCTTGGCCACCGCGAAACGGCGCAGCGGGGCCGGCCGATAGTGCCCGGCGGCCACGTCGTCGCGCAGCGTCAGTATGTGCAGCAGCAGGTTGCGCTCCATCTCCGAGCGGGGGATGCCGGCGTCCCAGATGGCGTGATCAGTGAACAGGGCCTTCCAGGCGCGGTTCAGGATCTCGGGGCTCAGGATTTCGTCGAGGGGCTTGGGCATCGGAGCTTCTCCAGTTGAGCCGAGGCGATTTCTGTCAACTCTCATGCCATCTCGCTTGTCTCGAGGTCCGCCATCGGCGTCGCACCAGCAGCCACATGGCGCGGCTATGCTCCTGCTGTCGCGCCTTGAAGGCGGGGGGCAATCGCGCGCGACCTGGTATGAGAGTTTCCGGTGGTCGCCCAAGATGGCAGCTGCGCGTCGTCTGTCAGCCCTGTACCTGTACGAAGGCGCAGGGGCCCGGGTGCGGCCGGGTCAGTCGTTGCTAGGGCGCATCGCCGAGGGGCTCGGCATCGCCGGCTTGAGCCAGCGGCGTAGCGCGCTGACCTGGCGCCCGCAGAGTTGCGGCAGGCTGGCTTCGACCAGGGCGGTGTCCGCCGCGGCCGGAGCGACGGCGCTGCCGGGGGCTGCGGGCTCTGTCGCCTCCGTCGCCGCCGCGGCTGCGTCGGGCGTTGGCGGCAGCCGGTCGAGGTCGGGCCAGTCGCGCCGCGCCAGCGCCCAGGCGCGGTAGAAGCGCCCGCGCGCGTCTTTGCGCAGCAGGCAGGCGGGGCTGCCGGCGGTGAAGTCGGCGGGCTCGAGCACGCTGTCGAGCAGGCCGAGCACCACGCAGTCCACGGACGGGCGCAGGGGCTCGATCAGGTCGAGCACCAGGGATTCACGCCCGGGCACCAGGCCGTGCAGAAAGCCGCGGGCGGGGTCGAGCCCGTGGCGCTGCACGGCGGCCAGCATCTCGCCGCCGAGCAGCGTGTAGCCCAGGGACAATAGCGCATTGACCGGGTCACGCGGCGGGCGGCGGTTGCGCCCGGAGAATTCCCAGGCCGCCGGCAGCCAGCTGGCGAGCCAGCGATACCAGGCGCCGGCGGCACCACCTTCGAAGCCCATCAGCGCGCCCAGGGTGCGGGCACGCTCGAGCTTGTCGTGGGCCTCGTCCAGTACGGCGGTGAGGGCCGCGAGCGGGTCCGGGCTCGCGGCGGGGCCGGTTGCCGCGGCGGCGAGCCGTTCGGCGGCGCCGCGCTGGGCGTCGAGCTTGGCCGCAAGCAGCCGTCGCGCGATCGACAGGCTCAGGGCGGGTTGGTCGGCGGCGCGGTGCTGGGCGGTGCGAAGCTCGATGGTCGCGCCGAGACCGGCCCCGACCAGTGCAGTGCCGGTGCGCCCACGGGCGGGCAAGAGCACGCCCGGGATGCCGCGGTCGGCGAGCGCGCGCCAGACGTCGCAGGCGACCAAGGCCTTGCCGTGCACGATGACCTGACCAAGGACGCCGAGCGGGACGTGCTCGGGCGGCTCGTCGCCGCGGCGCACGCGCAGCGCCTTGCCGTTGAGGTCGACGCAGGTGTCGCGGCGATCGATGACGAGGATGAGATCGGTGATCATGACTGGCTCCGTGACGGGCTGTCCTTCCGGTAGCCGGACTCAGTGTCCGCGGCGCCGATTCGCGCGGTTGGCGGTGCGCGGCTGGCCCAGGGCGCCAGGGCGCACGGCGGTGTCGGCCGCGGCTCGTGCAGGCGCGGCCTGATCGGCACCGCGGCCCGCGCCGAACAGGCCGCGCCACCAGCCGGGCTTGACCGGGGCGCGCGCGTCCTCCCCGCCCTGCCGGCGGGCGGCGCCCGCAGCGGCCAGGTGCACGTCGGCGAGCAGTCCGTCGCGGGCGATGCCCTTGCCACGCATCCAGATCTCGGCGGGGTCGGCGACCGGGTAGGCGCGCAGGTCGTCCTCGGCGGGCAGGATGATCCCCGCCAGCATGTCGAGCAGCTGGTCCATGCCGCGGCGGTTGCGCTGCACAAGGAACACAGATTGCTGCACCGCGACGCCCTCGCGACGCATGCGGTAGTGCACGCGCTGGAGGCGGCGGGGATCGGCGATGTCGTAGGCGAGCAGGTACCAGTCTTTGCGGTCCATGGACGTTGGCTCGGGCTTCGTTCGGACTCTTAGGCGATTGCCGGAAACAAACCTATCGACTGGCGCAGGATTTTCGCTCGCCTTCTAAGGATCGGCAGCGGGCGCATCGTCGAGCTCTGTGCCCGCTGCCGCGACGCAGAAGGCGGGCGAAAAGACAAGCCAGGCGGTATGTTTGTTGACAGAAATCGCCTAAGGACTGTGGCCGGTGCCCCGCCCAACCAAGAGCCCCGGTTCGGCTGCTCATCTGAAATGGCATCGACTCCTGGACACTCTATGCTCGGCGCCTGTTGTCCTCCGTTCTGAGCAGACCTGAAAGGCAAACAGATGCAGCTTGTCATTAGAAGAGACGCCCTCGAGCTCGTCTTTCGGACCTTGTTGACCTGTGGATGCCCGATAACGGAAAGCGAGGAAAGGCAAGTACACGACATCATGGCATCGACGCCATCGGGCGAAGCAATCGACTATGCGCGAATTCTCGGCATCTTCCGGCCGAATGCGAATACCCCTTTTCATCGCCTTGCCGACTTTGCGGTCTGGCAAGCGCCGATCGGTGTCGACCCCCATGTCGTCAACCGCGAGCATGTTATTCGTCATTTCTCTTCAAGCTATCACTGGAGCCATGTGGTCGCCCATTCACTTCAAGATGCGTACAAGAAGGTCCGGCATATCGCTTCGTGGTTCCTGGCGCACATGCTACTCCCGGTTCGTATCACTGGCGTCAGTGGTGACGCCCTGTCTGCGCTATATGAATATGACGCGGGGCAGATCCGCTTGTTGAATCTCTTCTCACCTGGCCGGGACCAGCCGAGATCGGATGAGATTTTTGCCGTGCACTTCGCGGGGCTGCTCTGCCGCCTGTCCCCAGCAGAACAGCAAGCGGCCAGCCTCATGCTAGAGACGAACAGCTTACTGACGGGCTTCCGTGGCGAGGTCGAGGAGATCGATTATACGAATTTCGAACGTCATGGTAACTACTACTTGCTCTGCAAAGAAAGGCACGGCAAGTACTATGATTGAGCTGGGCGCGCATAGCAGCTGGTGAACCGGACCCCCTGCACAGACTTGGCTCATGCCGAGCAGGAGGCCCACCAGACCATGCTGACGGTAATCCCGTGTCGAGTAGGGAGACATCGGATTCCCGTTTTACATAGGAAGTTTGCGGGGGATGGAACAGATCGCCGCGGTCGTTGACGCCCTGCTCGATGGCCGGCGTCAAGCGACGCGCCTCGAGCCCGCATGCCCAGCGCAGACGCCGGTGGACACCCGGGGCCATGGCGCCACCTGCGACAGCCCTGCCGAAATGCCCGCTGGGCCGCGCGCTTCGCCTGCGCCTGGACCCTGGGCGCTTCGACCTCGACCCCGGCCTCACGCACCGCGCGCAAGTGGCCGGCCGCTTGCCTTGGCGACCTCGTGATGCAGTCGGTGTAGGCTCGTGACTGCATGCATCCCGGTCCTGACCGCTCTGGTTGCTCAACAGCAGGCCAACCGCTCCGCAATACTCACTTTCGTGCGAGAAAACGCACACCAGCATCGATTTTTCTCGATATATTGTGTCGGGATGCCCCAAGATCCTTTTCCATCTCTTTTGGATTTCCAACATTCTGCTCGCCGTGGAAATTGTGCGCGTCATTCGCATTATGATGCTGCCGTCTATCGAAGGCCCCTAACCTTCAAACCGTTCTTGCTCGTGCTGCCCCATGGCTGGACACGGTTGCATTTTGGGTTGGCGTTGACGTACCGGCCAGCATGGCGCCCTGCGGTGAATCGCGCGGTGAGCCGGCAACGCCTCACGTCGGGCAGGATCGAGGACGCACGGACTGATGCGCGCCAAGCCCGAGCCATTCGGCGGGTTGGCAACCAAACGGATTGGCAACCAGACCAAGAGAGCGAGCGGGCTGCCAGGATGCTCTAGCACCCCAGCCCGCAGAGGCCACCAGACGCCGCTTAAGGTGATTTCCGTTTTGCAACATACCACTATATGCGATACTTAAGGTGCTTTCCGGCTTTACGACCTGAGTCTCATGATCCGCAAATGTAGCCTGACCC
>JANQFI010000682.1 GCA_028277905.1 Chromatiaceae bacterium
GCAGCGACGGGCGCAGGCGAGCCTGCGGCTGGTACCCAGGTCCTCTATGTCTCCCCGCTGAAGGCGCTCGTCTACGATATCGAGCGCAACTTGCGGGCGCCGCTGGCGGGCATCGCCGCGCAGGCGGTTGCCCTCGGCGTTCCGCACCGGCTACCGCGCGTGGCAATCCGTACCGGCGATACCGCGCAGCCTGAGCGGGCGCGGCAGTTGAAGGACCCTGGAGACATCCTCGTCACCACGCCCGAGTCGCTGTACCTGTTGCTGGGCTCGCGGGCGGCAGAGCACCTGGCGAGCCTGCACACGGTCATCGTCGACGAGGTGCATGTGCTGGCGTCCAGCAAGCGCGGCGCCCACCTGGCGCTGTCCTTGGAGAGACTCACGGCGCTGGTTGAGGCGGCAGGCCGTCCAGACCCGCAGCGCATCGGGCTGTCGGCCACCCTGGAGCCGCTGGCGGAGGCCGCCCGCTGGCTTGGGGGCGAGCGGCGAGTAGAGATCGTCGATGCCGCGGCGCCGCCCAAGCTCGATCTCAGGATCAGTGTGCCGGTGCCGGACATGGAGCACCCGCCCGAGGCGCCGGGGCTGGATGCACCGGGCGGGCCCATCCTCGGCGAGCTCTACGCGCGGGAGGTGGCGCGCCCGCCGGCAGAGAAGGGGATGTGGTCCGCCATCTATCCGGCGCTGCTGGACCAGATCCTGGCGCACCGCTCCACCATCGTCTTCGTCAACAGCCGCGGGCTGGCCGAGCGGTTGTGCCGGCGGTTGAACCAGGTCTATGCCGAGCGGCTCGGCGCTGCAGGCGGTGATGGCGAGCCCTGCGGCGACAGAGCCGATATCGACCCGATGCCGGAAGGCGCGGAGAAGCTGGCCGGTTGCGACGACCTGTCGGCGAGGGCAAGCGGCTCGCACCAGCACCTGGGCCCCGGCCTCCACTCGGCCGACGCCCCAGTCGAGCCGGACATGCCCGACCTCGTCCGCGCCCACCACGGCAGCCTGAGCCATCAGCAGCGCGCCGAGATCGAGGACGGCCTCAAGGCCGGCGCGCTCAAGGCCATCGTCGCCACCAGCTCGCTGGAGATGGGCATCGACATGGGGGCCGTGGACCAGGTGCTGCTGGTGGCGTCGCCGGGCTCCGTCGCCCGCGGCCTGCAGCGCGTCG
The DNA here is from genome assembly GCA_028277905.1 of Chromatiaceae bacterium. GTDB lineage: Bacteria > Pseudomonadota > Gammaproteobacteria > Chromatiales > Chromatiaceae > Thiohalocapsa. Next base: position 1,157 of record JANQFI010000682.1, read on the forward strand.
GCCGCGCCGGGCACGGCGTCGGCGAGGTGAGCACCGGGCGGATCTACCCGAGGTTCCGCGGCGACCTGTTGGAGTGCGCCGTCATCGCCGGCCAGATGCTGCAGGGCGAGCTGGAGCCCTTCCGCATGCCGTCCAACGCGCTGGACGTGCTGGCGCAGCAGATCGCTGCCCACTGCGTCGCCGGCGACCGCACGCCGGACGAGCTCCAGCGCCTGGTGAACCGCGCTGGACCCTACCTGGGGCTCAGCCGCGCGGCGCTGGAGTCGGTGCTGGACATGCTGTCGGGGCGCTTCCCGTCCAGCGACTTCGCCGACATCAGGCCCTTATTGGCCTGGGACCGTGCGAAGGACCTCCTGAGCCCCCGCAAGGGCGCGCGAATGGTCACGCGGCTCAATGCGGGCACCATCCCGGACAGGGGCCACTACGCGGTGCACCTGGGTTCGCCTGGGGGCTCGAACGGCCCGCGTATCGGCGAGCTGGACGAGGAGATGGTCTTCGAGACCCGCACCGGCGAGTGCATCCTGCTCGGCGCATCGACTTGGCGCGTGGAGGAGATCACCCGCGACCGGGTCATGGTCTCGCCGGCCCCCGGTGAGCCCGGCAAGCTGCCCTTCTGGCGCGGCGACGGCCCCGGCCGGCCAGTGACGCTGGGCCGTGCCCTCGGCGCCTTCTGCCGGGAGGTGGCACAGCTCGACCCGGAGCCGGCCATCGATTGGATCAAGACACAGGCCCCGCTGGACGACCACGCCGCCGCCAACCTCGCCGCCTACATCCACGACCAGCGCGAGGCCACGGGCAAGGTCCCGGACGACCGCACCATCGTCATCGAGCGGTTTCGGGATGAACTGGGCGACTGGCGCATCTGCATCCTGACCCCCTTCGGCGCCCGTATCCACGCCCCCTGGGCCATGGCCCTGCAGTGGCAGCTGGAGCGCCCAGGAGGCTTTGAGATCCAGCTGATGTACACCGACGACGGTATCGTGCTGCGCCTCGCCGACGGCGAAGAGCTGCCGGACCTGATGGCGCTGCTACCGGCCCCGGACGAGATCGAGGACCGCATCACGGAGCAGCTCGCCGACACGGCGCTCTTCGCCAGCCTGTTCCGCGAGAACGCCGGCCGCGCGTTGCTGTTGCCGAAGCGCTCCGCACAGGGCCGCCGGCCGCTGTGGGCGCAGCGGCTCAAGGCGCAAAACCTGCTTGCCGTGGTGCGCCGCTACCCGAGCTTTCCGGTCGTGCTGGAGACCTATCGCCAGGCGCTGAGCGACCAGTTCGACCTCGCCGGGCTCAAGGAGCTGTTGCGCGCGGTGCAGTCCCGTGCCCTGCGGGTGCACGAGGTGGAGACGGGGAGTGCCTCGCCCTTCGCCCGCTCGCTCGTGTTCGCCTATGTCGCGGCCTACATCTACGAGCAGGACGCCCCCATCGCCGAGCGCCGCGCCCAGGCGCTGACGCTGGACCGCGGCCTGCTCGCCGAGCTGCTGGGGCAGGCGCAGCTGCGCGAGCTGATCGACCCGCGGGTGCTGCAGCAAGTCGAGGCGGAGCTCTCACATCGGACGCCGGCGCGGCGCGCGCGGGATGCCGACGAGGTGCATGACCTGTTGCGGCGGCTCGGGGATTTGACCAGTGCCGAGATTCTCGAGCGGTCTCTAGGTGCCCCGGCCAGGGCGGCGGACGACGCCGATACCGAACCCGATGCCGATCCCCATGGCGACCCTGATGCCGAGGGTGGCGCCGATGCCGCCGGGGTGGAGGCCTGGCTTCTCGACCTTGCCCGCCAGCGCCGGGCGGTGCAGATCCCCGTCGCCGGAGAGCGTCGTTGGATCGCGGCCGAGGATGCCGGGCACTACCGGGATGCCTTGGGCTCGGTGCCGCCGCCGGGGCTTCCCGAGTCCTTCATTGCGCCCACACAGGCGCCGCTGGAGCACCTGATCCGGCGCTACGCCCGCACCCGCGGACCCTTCCCGACGCAACAGCTCGCCCGGCGCCTCGGCCTGCCGGCGGCGCAGCTGGAGCCGGTGCTCAAGCTCTTGGAGACCCGCGGCGAGCTGGTGCAGGGCGAGATCCGTCCCTGCGGGACCGAGCCAGAGTGGTGCGACCCCGAGGTCATGCGCCGGCTGCGCCGCCGCACCCTGGCCCGCGCCCGCGACGAGGTGGCCCCGGTGGATGGCGCAACACTGGGCCGCTTCCTACCAGATTGGCACGGGATTGGCGGCGCCGAGACCAGGCAGCCCCGCGGCGGCCGCGAGCGGCTGCTCGAGGCCCTGCTGCAATTGGAGGGGCTCAGGGTCACTTGGCTTCAGCTGGACCAGGTGCTGCTGCCGGCCCGCGTGCCCGGCTACCGCTCCGAGGATCTCGACATGCTCGCCGCGACAGGCCAGATCGTCTGGATCGGCCAGGGCGCGGCAGGACCCAAGGACGGCAAGATCGCGGTGTATCGCCGGGAGCAGGTGTCGGCCGCGCTGGACGCCGAGGGCCGGAGCGATGCCAGGAGACTCCACTTCCCGGGCGATGCCCTGCCCGGAGCCAGGGGCGCGGGCGATGCGGGCGGCGCCGCGCCGGCCACTGGCGAGGATCTCGCTGGGCAGATAGCTGCCGCGCTGCTGGAACAACTGCAACGCCGCGGCGCCTGCTTCCTGCTGGATCTGCAACGGGCGGCCGAGGCGCCGATCGCGCGCGCTGGCGCCGGCACCGCTGCCGGCAGGGACGCCTTCCGCACCGCTCTCTGGGACCTTGTCTGGGCCGGACGCATCACCAACGACAGCTTCGCGCCGCTGCGGGCGCTGGCCGGGGGCAAGGGCCGGGCATCGGCCGGTGCCGGCAGGTCCGGAGCGCCTGGTGGCGGCCGGCGGGGCCGTCCTGGGGGGCTCAGCGGCGGCCTCGCCGGTGGCCGCTGGTCTCTGGTTGCGGAGCTCACAGCGGGCGAGACCATCACCGACACCGAACGCCTGCTCCTGACCGCCCGCATGCTGCTGGAGCGCTACGGCATCGTCAGTCGCGAGGCGGTCGCAGCAGAGGGTCTGCCCGGCGGCTTCGGCCCCATCTATCGCGTGCTGAAGGAGCTGGAAGCGGGCGGCCAGGTGCGCCGTGGCCACTTCATCGAAGGCCTGTCGGGCGCCCAGTTCGCGCTGCCCGGCGCCGTCGAGCGCCTGCGCGCCGCCCGCGCCGAGGAGCCACCCCTGGACGGCTACGCGGCGGACGCCGTCCGCACACTCCCCGCCACCGACCCTGCCAACCCCTATGGTGCGCTGCTGGACTGGCCGCCGACTGGCGCTGCCGCGCCGAGGCGCACCGCCGGCGCCTGGGTCATCCTGGTCGCGGGCTCGCCGGTGCTCTATGTCGCTGCAAGCGGCCGCCAGATCCTGAGCTTCCCAGGGAGCGCCACGCCCAGGGGCCCCGAGCTGGAGCTGGCCGCCGCTGCGTTGCACCGCCTCCCGTCGGGCCGCAAGCGGCTGCTGATTCAGCACATCGACGGCCAGCCGGCGCTGGCATCACCGCTCCGTGAGACCCTCATCGCCGCCGGCTTCGAGCCCGACTACCAGGCCCTTGCCCCGGCCCGGTTTCGCCCCGCCGGCATCGGCCGAGATCCAAGCGCCATTGCCTGTGCCGGACCGCGCAGTTGATCCGCTCGGCGTTCGGCCTTGTGCCCCTTGGCGGTCGTGCCGGCCAGGGTGCGCAGTGCCCTGCGGGCGCGCCGGCGACTGGGGCCACCTGGTCGGCTCGCGCCCTTCAGCCCTCGAGCTTCTCCCTGAGCTTCCCCCTCAGCTTCTCCCTCAGCAACGCGTTGACCTGCTGCGGATTGGCCTTGCCCTGGCTCTGCTTCATCACCTGCCCGACGAAGAAGCCGAAGACCTTCTCCTTACCCGCGCGGTACTGCTCCACCTGCTGTGGGTTGGCGGCGATGATGGAGTCGATCATGGCCTCGATGGCGCCTGTGTCGGTGATCTGCTGCAGGCCCCTGGCCTCGATGACTTGATCCGCATCCCCGTCACCGGCCCACATGGCCTCAAACACCTGCTTGGCGATCGTGCCGGAGATGGTCTTGTCCTGGATGCGCTGCAGCAGCCGGGCCAGCTGCTCGGCACCTACGGGGCTGTCGGCGATGTCCAGCTCCGCCTTGTTCAGCGCCGCCGCCAGCGGGCCGGTGATCCAGTTGGCGGCGAGCTTGGCGTCACCACAGCCTGAGGTCAGCTGCTCGAAGTAGCCGGCCATGGCCAGGCTCGCGGTCAGCAGCGCCGCGTCGTAGTCGTTGAGCCCATATTGCGCGAGAAAGCGGTGGCGCATCGCGTCCGGCAGCTCCGGCAGCTCGGCCGTGGCCGTATCGATGAAGGCCTTGTCGAGCTCCAGCGGCAACAGGTCCGGATCCGGGAAGTAGCGGTAGTCGTTGGCCTCCTCCTTGGTGCGCATGGAGCGGGTCTCGTCCTTGTCGGCGTCGTAGAGTCGGGTCTCCTGGATGACCTCTCCGCCGTCCCGCAAGATGTCCGTCTGACGCTCGATCTCGAGCGCCAGCGCCTTCTGCAGGAACCGAAAGGAGTTGATGTTCTTGATCTCGGCGCGGGTGCCGAGCTTCTCCTCGCCCTTGGGCCTGAGCGAGATGTTGGCGTCCACGCGGAAGGAGCCCTCCTGCATGTTGCCGTCGCTGATCCCGATCCATCGCACCAATTGATGGATCTTGCGGGCGTAGGCGACGGCTTCCTCCGGCGAGCGCATATCCGGCTCGGAGACGATCTCCAGCAGCGGCGTGCCGGCGCGGTTGAGATCGATGCCGGTCATCCCCCCTTGGGAGCCGGGAAAGCCCTCGTGCAGAGACTTGCCGGCGTCCTCTTCGAGGTGTGCACGGGTGATGCCTATGGTCTTCAGGGCACCGTCGCCCAGCAGGATCTCCACACGGCCTCTGCCCACGACGGGTAGCTCGTACTGGCTGATCTGATAGCCCTTGGGCAGGTCGGGATAGAAGTAGTTCTTGCGCGCGAACACCGAGCGCGGCGCGATCTCGGCCCCGATGGCGCGCCCGAACTGCACCGCCCGCCGCACCGCGGCCTTGTTCAGCACCGGCAGCACGCCGGGCAGGCCCAGATCCAGGGCGCAGGCCTGGGTATTGGGCTCGGCGCCGAAGGCCGTGGTGGCGCCGGAGAAGATCTTGGATTCGGTGGCGAGCTGGGTGTGGATCTCCAGCCCGATGACGGGTTCCCATTGCATGCTGTTACTCGCTCAGGCGACCTTGACGATCCGGATATGCTCGCCTTCAATCGACGGCAGGTCCAGCCCCTGCGAGACGCGGTCAACCGCCGCTGTCCCCGGAATCCTCCCAAGGCCCATCGTCCAAGGACAGCAGGGCCGCATTGCCGCCGCTGGCAGCGGTATTGATGCTGACCGATCGCTCCACCGCGAAGCGCGCCAGATAATCCGGTCCGCCGGCCTTGGGTCCGGTGCCCGAGAGTCCCTCGCCGCCGAAGGGCTGCACGCCCACGACGGCGCCGATCATGTTGCGGTTCACATAGCTGTTGCCGGCGTGGATGCGCCCGGTGAGCCGCGCGATGCGGGCGTCGATGCGGCTGTGCACGCCGAAGGTGAGGCCATAGCCCGTGGCGTTGATGCGCTCGACGAGCTCGTCCAGGGCCTCGGCCCGGTAGCGCAGCACATGCAGCACAGGGCCGAAGACCTCGCCATGGAGCCGATCCAGCTCGTCGATCTCGTAGGCGCACGGCGCGAAGAAGTGGCCCTGCGCACATCGGGGCGGCAGATCGCAGCGGTGGATGAGCCTAGCCTCGGCGTCCATGCGCGCGGCGTATGCCTCCAGCATGGCCAGCGCCTCGGCGTCGATCACCGGCCCGACATCGGTCGCAAGGCTCAGCGGGTCCCCGATGCGCAGCTCCGCCATGGCGCCGGCGAGCATCGCCAGCAGCCGCTCGGCGACGTCGTCCTGCACGCACAGCACCCGCAGTGCCGAGCAGCGCTGGCCCGCGCTCTGAAAGCTCGACGCCAGCACGTCCGCCACCACCTGCTCCGGCAGCGCCGAGGCGTCCACGATCATGGCGTTCTGTCCGCCGGTCTCGGCAATGAGCGGCAGGATGGCACCGGGGCGCGCCGCCAGGGCGCGATGGATGGCCCGTGCCGTGTCGAGCGAGCCGGTGAAGGCGACGCCGTCGATGCGCGGATCCGCCACCAGCGGCGCGCCTATGCTCGGGCCGTCACCGGGGAGCAACTGCAACACCTCGCGGGGGATGCCGGCCCGGTGCAGCAGTCGGGTGCCCAGCGCGGCCGTGAGCGGCGTTTGCTCGGCGGGCTTGGCCAGCACGGCGTTCCCGGCCGCCAGCGCCGCGGCCACCTGGCCGATGCAGATGGCGAGCGGGAAGTTCCAGGGGCTGATGCAGGCGAAGACGCCGCGCCCGTGCAGCGAGAGCAGGTTCTGCTCGCCCGCCGGCCCCGGCAGCTCCACCGGCGCGCCGAAGCGCTCCCGGCAGCGGGCGGCGTAGTAGCGGCAGAAGTCCGCCGCCTCGCGCACCTCGGCGATACCATCCGGCACGGTCTTCCCGGCCTCGCGGGCGCAGAGGGCGATGAAGTCGCCGAGGCGGTCTTCGAGCAGGTCTGCGGCACGCTCCAGGCAGGCCGCACGCTCCTGAGCCGGCCTCTGCGCCCAGCCTGGGGCGGCGGTGCGAGCGGCATCCAGGGCGCGATCCAGCGTTGCTTCGTCTGCATCGCGGACGCGGCCGATGACGCGGGTCTGGTCGGCGGGGTCGTTCACCGTCCGGACCGGCCCGCGGCCGCTCTCGCCGTCCGCGACCACCAAGGGCCCGGTCTGCCACAGCCCCAGGGACCCATCCGCCAGTACCGGCTGGACGCGCTCGGCGAGTGCCGCCAGTGCCGCCGGGTCCGACAGATCCACGCCGAGGGAGTTTCGCCGATCCGGTCGATACAGGTCCGCCGGCGCCGGGATGCGCGGGTGGCTCGCCCCCAAGCCGCGGGCGATCTGGACCCGGGCGTCGGCGATGGGGTCTGTCACCACCTGCTCCACCGCCGCGGAGGCATCCGCGAGTCGGTGCACGAAGGAGCTGTTGGCGCCGTTCTCCAGGAGCCGCCGCACCAGGTAGGGCAGCAGGTCGGCGTGGCTGCCCACGGGGTCATAGGCGCGACAGGGCACGCCGGCGTCGGTCAGCACCAGGTCATGCAGCGACTCACCCATGCCGTGCAGGCGTTGCAGCTCGAAGGGCCGGTCGCTCGCCAGCGACAGCACCGCGGCAATGCTGTGGGCGTTGTGGGTGGCGAACTGCGGAAAGATCCTGTCGCTGTGGGCGACGAGCCGTTGCGCGCAGGCGAGCCAGCACAGGTCGGTGCTCAGCTTGCGCGTGAGCACAGGGTAGCCGGGCAGCCCCTGCTGCTGTGCGCGCTTGATCTCCGTGTCCCAGTAGGCGCCCTTGACCAGACGGACCATGATGCGGCGGCCCTGGCCTTGGGTGAGCTCCGCCAAGAAGCTCACGACGGCCAATGCCCGTCGCTGATAGGCCTGCACCGCAATGCCGAGCCCGTCCCAACCGGCGAGCCCCGGGTCCGCGCACAGGGCCGCGAAGAGGTCCAGCTGCAGATCGAGCCGGGCCGCCTCCTCGGCGTCGATGGTGAGCCCGATACCGGCCGCCGCTGCCAGCCGGGCCAGTTCTCGCAATCGCGGTAGCAGCTCGGCGCTGAGCCTCTTGGCCTGGGCAAGCTCGAAGCGCGGATGCAGTGCCGACAGCTTGATGGAGATGCCGGGACCCTCGATCGGCCCGGCACCGGCGGACGCCTCGCCGACGGCCCTGATGGCGCCCCGATAGCCTTCCAGGTAGCGGAGGGCATCGGCATCGGTGCGCGCCGCCTCGCCCAGCATGTCGAAGGAATGGCGGTAGCGGGCCTCGTCGCCTTTGCCGGCACGCACCAGCGCCGCATCGATGTCCCGACCCATCACGAACTGCTCGCCCAGGATGCGCATCGCCGCCCGCAGGGCCTGGCGCACCAAGGGCTCGCCGCTCTGCTGCACCCGCCGGCGCAGTGCCCCCAGCAGGTCCTGCTCCATGTCCTGGTGCCAGCTCAGCACGCGCCCGGTGAGCATCAGTGCCCAAGTCGACGCATTGACAAACAGCGAGCCTGTGCCGCCGCCTTTGGATGCATCGCCTCGGTGCCAGTCTGTCCCGCCGAGCTTGTCCCGGATCAGCGCGTCCAGCGTCGCCTCGTCCGGGATGCGCAGCGCCGCCTCCGCCAAGCACAGCAGCGCCACGCCCTCGCGGCTCGTGAGCGCATGCTCCGCCAGAAAGCGGTCCAGCAGGCTCGCCGACCCCGGCCGCTCCCGCAACTCCCGCACCCAACCGCGGGCGCGCGCCAGGATCGCCGCACGCTGGTCATCGGACCAGTCCAGCTCCGCCAGCAGCTTCTCGCGTAGCCTGGCCTCATCGGCGAAGCGCTCGGCGTTGACGCGGGCGTAGGCGGTGTCCTCGCAAAGCGCCGGCATCTGGTAGCGCATGGGTGACCCCGCGGAGATCGAAGCTAGCTGCTATGAAAACCCACAGGAATCGCCCAAGCTTAGGCGATTGCCGGAAACAAACATACCGAATGGCGCAGGATTTTCGCTCGCCTTCAAGGAGCGGCAGCGGGCGCATCGTCGAGCGCTGTGCCCGCTGCCGCGACGCAGAAGGCGGGCGAAGAGACAAGCCAGGCGGACTGTCTGTTGACAGAAATCGCCTTAGTCCAGTGTCCCGAGCCGCTTGCGCACGAGCTCGGGCTGAGCCAGGGCCGGGGCGTGGATATCGGCGTAGTAGTAGCGCGTACCCAGCAGGACCTCGGCGTCGATGCGGCGGAAGGCGGGCATTTCCGGCTCGGTGCAGGCCATGGTGGCGCTCCACCAGCCCGACGGGTAGATGGTCTGCGGGAAGAACAGTGTCTGGGTGGCGCCGAAGCCGGCGCCT
>JANQFI010000706.1 GCA_028277905.1 Chromatiaceae bacterium
CAGCGCGTGCATAGTCGTTCTCTGTGCGCGTTGCCGCGACAAAGAAGGCGGGCGAGAAGACAAGCCAGGCGGTATGTTTGTTGACAGAAATCGCCTAAGTCCTGGGCCAGGCCCGGCCCGCGCTGCGCCTTGTCGCGCCGGCTCTACTCCCTGCTCATCGGGCTGCTGATCCCGTTGGCGCTGCTGCGACTCGCATGGCGCAGCCGCCGTGTGCCCACCTACCGGCAGCGCTGGCGCGAGCGATTGGCCCTGGCACCCCGGCCGCCGCGGCCAGCCGATCTGTGGGTGCACGCCGTTTCCGTGGGAGAGGTGCAGGCGGCACTGCCGCTGCTGGACCATCTGCTGCGTGGGGGCCATAGCCTCCTGGTGACTACCACCACGCCCACCGGCGCTGCGCGCCTGCGGGAGCTGCTGGGTGATTCCGTGCAGCACAGCTACACCCCCTTCGACCTGCCGGGCATCATGCGCCGTTTCCTGGACCAGGTGCGCCCGCGCGCCCTGCTGGTGATGGAGACCGAGATCTGGCCGAATATGCTCGCGGTTTGTACCGAGCTCGGTATCCCCAGCATGCTGGTCAACGCGCGCCTGTCGCCACGCTCGGCGCGCCGGTATGCCCGAGTGGCCGGCTTCAGCGCCGAGACCATGCGCCGCTTCGCGTGCATCGCGGCACAGGGAGAGGCAGATGCCGCGCGTTTCGTGCGGCTCGGCGTGGACCCTGCGCGCATCAGGGTCACAGGGAGCATCAAGTTCGACGTCCAGCCGCCGGCCGGTGTCACCGGCCCTGCCGAGGTCCTCCGCCGCGCCTGGGGCCGGGACCGGCCCGTCTGGGTGGCGGCCAGCACCCGCGAGGGTGAGGAGGAGCAGGTGCTGGCCGCGCACGCCACCGTGCGGGCGGCGCTGCCGAGTGCGCTGCTGGTGCTGGCCCCGCGCCATCCGGACCGCTTCGAGCGTGTCGCGACCCTGGTGCGACGGCAGGGGCTGGTATTGGCGCGCCGGAGTCTCGGGGAGCCCTGTGGTGCGGATACCGCCGTCTATTTGGGCGACAGCATGGGTGAGCTGGCGCTCCTGTTCGCCGCTGCGGACGCGGCCTTCGTCGGCGGCAGCCTTGTACCCGTCGGCGGGCACAATCTGCTCGAGCCGGCGGCGGCCGGGCTGCCCGTGGTGAGCGGACCGCACACCTTCAATTTCGCCCAGATCGCAAGGCTGCTGCGCGAGCGCGGCGCGATGCTGCAGGTGGCGGATGCCGACGCCCTGGCACGGGTGCTGCTGCGCTGGCTGGGTAGCCCCGCAGAGCGGGCGCGTATCGGCGAGCAGGGCCGTCGCGTCGTGGCCGAGAACAGCGGTGCCCTGGACCGGGTCACGGCCTTGGTGGATGCCTGCCTGGCGGGCTAATGCAGCAGTGCGAATGTCCCGAGACCGTCTCAGGTCGTGGTCGTGGTCGTGGTCGTGATCGCGGTCGTGATCGCGGTCTCGACCGTGCGGATATTCGACTACGATTGCGATTACGACAACGACGACGACAACGAGGGGATCCCGGTCTCGGAGCTCCCCAGCAAGGCACTGGTGCTCCAGCTACTTGAACATCCGCGAGACCTCGCGGAAGTGCGCGTTGGTCGAGTCGCTGAGCCACTCGAAGGCGACGGATTCGGTGTTCGTGACCTGGATGCCGCTGTGGTGCATGCGCTCCAGCGCGTTCTGCCGGTTGGCGGGGTGCCGCGAGCAGATGGCGTCCGCCGCCACGAAGACCTGATAACCCCAGCGCTGCAGTCCGGAGGCGGTCTGGACGATGCAGATGTGCGCCTCCATGCCTACCAGGACCACCTGCTTGCGCTCAGGCTGGCTAGTGAGGGCGCGCTCGAAGCCCGCGGCCGTGCAACAGGAAAAGCAGGTCTTCTCGGTGGGCGCGGCGGTCGCGGGAAGGTTGTCGCGGATCGCCGCTATGGTCTTGCCGAGGCCCTGCGGATACTGCTCGGTGGAGATTATCGGGATGTCGAGGATCTGCGCCGAGGCCACGAGACGGTTGATGTTGGCGACCGCCACGGCCAGCTCGTCCTTCGGCATCACCGCCGCCAGTCGCTCCTGGGCGTCGATGATCAGGAGTTGCGAGAAGGCAGCGTTGCATAGCGGCATCGGGGCCTGGTGAATGCTCATGACAGTGAACTCGCTCGTCTTGGTGTGCGGGCTTGCATTGGGTGCGCCCGGCAATGTTGTTATTGGGCCTGCGGCATGGGGGGCGTCCGGCTGCCGGGGCGCCAGCCACTCAGTAGATGTGCATGGCCGCGTCCACCTCGCGCGCCCAGGCGTCCATGCCCCCTTGCAGATTCAGCACTTGGCGGAAGCCCTGATGGTCCAGGTACAGGGCCACCTGCTGGCTGCGGATGCCATGATGGCAGATGACCACCACAGGGCGCTGCGGCTCGAGCTCGTCGAGTGCACTCGGCACTTCGCGCATGGGGATGTGGGTGATGCCGTCGAGCCGGCAGATGCCGAGCTCCCAGGGCTCGCGCACGTCGAGCAGCTGCGGTGTCGGGGCTTGGCTCTCTAGCAGTGCACTCAGCTCGCGGACCGTGACTTGGCGCACCATGGTGCAGAGCCCTGTCAGAAGTTGAAGCTCGGAAGTTGAGGCTCAGAAGTTGAAGCTCAGAAGGTGAAGCGCTCGGGCTCCGGCACGTTCTTGAGCGCCGGCGCAGAGGTCTCGAACAGGCCCTCGCGACGCAGGTCGCTGCCTGCACCGATGCGCGTCTCCAGGCGTGCCTCCATGACCGGGTCCTCGCCGACGATGACGAACAGGCGTCCACCCGGCGCCAGCTGCTGGGCCAGCATGGGCACCGGCTCTTCGGAGGGCAGGGAGCCCGTCACTGCGATGACGTCGAAGGGGCCGCCGTCCACCGGGCCGACCATGGCGTCGCCGGTACGCACCTCCACGCGGCGCAGGTTGAGGGCCGCGATGCGCTCGCGGGCACCCGCCGCCAGATCGGCATCGATCTCGACGCCGACGACACGACTGCCTAGTCGCGCCAGGCAGGCGGTGACAAAGCCCGTGCCGGGCCCGATTTCGAGTACTTTGTCGCCTTCGCGCACCGCGAGCGCCTGTAGCATCCGACCCACGACCTTCGGCGCCAGCATGCAGGTGTCGGTACCGATGGGGATGTCGATATCGGCGTAGGCCAGCGCCTGGTAGGCGTCCGGCACGAAGGCCTCCCGCGGCAGCTCGCCCAGGACCTGCAGCACGCGCTCGTCGAGGGTGTTCCATGGACGTACTTGCTGCTCGATCATGTTGAAGCGTGCGATTTCGGTCGGGGAGGTCATGCGCTTCTCCGAATAGCTACTCATTCTGTGCGGGGAATACAACATACGGAGGCTACGGCTTTTGCACGCCGGCGGCAAGTTGGGTCGGCAGGCACCTGTGGACGTGGCGAGCGCGACGCTGCGTCGCACCGCCCCGGGGCAGTACAATCTCCGGACATTGGTCTTCGTGTTTCCTGAGCCCAAGACGCGTGCACAAAATGTTATCACAGGCGCAAGGGTGCTGGAGCTTTGTGCTGCTGGCGATGCTGTCCGCCGCGAACGCTCCCGCGCAAGAGGCGCCGGTGGCTGCGGTGGTCTCGGCAGGCCTGGAGGAGCCCAGCGAAGAGCAGATCCGCATCGCCTATGTCGCTGCGCTCGAGGACATCAACGCCCGCAGCGTCACCCACTTGGGCGCCGCCGACTCTGCGTCCTTGTCCATCGTGCTGGAGGATGTCAGCAAGCTCGGCTGCCGTAGGCTGGGCGGTGCAACCGTGCAATACGACTGCCGCGTGCAGCGGCGTATCCGCCGCGGTGGTGGCAGATCCACCACGGACGTGGTGCAGCTCTGGCTGTCCTACGAGGATGAGCACTGGATAGCTCGCTAAGGCGATTTCTGTCCAAAGACAGACCCCCTGGCTTGCCTTTCGGCCCGCCTTCCGCGTCTCGGCAGCGGGCACAGAGCTCGACTGTGCACCCATTGCCGGTCCTGTTGCCGGTCCGTCAAGAAGACGGACGAACAAGAAGACGCACCAAGATCCGGTGCAATCCAGTCTGCAAGGCTCCCGTCATCGCCTTACATGAGCACGAGGTTGTCACGGTGGATCAGCTCGTCGTCGTCGACGAAGCCGAGCACGGCCTCGAATCGGCTGCTGGGCAGCCCCTTGATGCGGATGGCGTCCTGCGCATCATAGTTCACCAAGCCACGCGCCACCTCTCGGCCCTGGTCGTCCACGCAGGCGACCACCTCGCCGCGGGCGAAATGTCCATAGACACCGGTGACGCCCACCGCCAGCAGGCTGCGACCGCCCTCGCGCAGCGCGCGCACGGCGCCGTCGTCGAGCACCAGCCGGCCGGTGACCCGCAGGTGTCCGGCGAGCCAGCGCTTGCGCGCCGCCTGCGGCCCTTGCGCGGGTACCAGCACGCTGCCCAGGTCGTCTCCGACCGCGATGGCGGCGAGGCTGCCGGGGCGGCGCCCTGGGGCAATGACGGTAGCGCAGCCGGAGCGTGCCGCGAGCCGCGCCGCGCGCAGCTTGGTCAGCATCCCGCCGGTGCCGAGGCCGCCGCTGCTCCCGCCGGCGGCCTGGTCCAAGCGGGGGTCGTCCACCCTGGCTTGGTTGATGAGCAGGGCATCGGGTTCGAGGCGCGGATTGGCCGAGAACAGTCCGTCCTGATCGGTCAGCAGGATCAACAGGTCCGCCTCGACGAGATTGGCTACTAGTGCGGCGAGTGTGTCGTTGTCGCCAAAGCGTAGCTCGTCCGTCGCCACGGTGTCGTTCTCGTTGACGACGGGTACCACACCGATTGCAAGCAGCGTGCGCAGCGTGCTACGGGCGTTGAGATAGCGCTTGCGGTCAGCGAGGTCGTCGCGGGTCAGCAGCACCTGCGCCGTGTGCAGGCCGTGCTGCGAGAAGCCGTCCTCATAGGCGCGGATCAGCCCCATCTGGCCGATGGCGGCCGCGGCCTGAAGCTCGTGCAGCGCCTGCGGGCGCTGCCGCCAACCCATGCGCGCCATGCCCTGCGCCACCGCGCCGGAGGAGACCAGGACGATTTTGCGGCCCGCGGCGCGTTGCGCCGCCATTTGCGCAATCCAGGGGCCAAGCACCTCCGGGTCTAGGCCGGCGCCGTCGCGCGTCAACAGCGCGCTGCCGATCTTGACGATCCAGCGGCGGGTTGCAGGGATTTGTGCGCGGCGGAACAGGTCGCCTCTCCGTTGTGGTGTCGGGGGGCGCCGGGCTCAGAGTCCGTGAAGAACCCGCAGGCCCTAGCGAGGACGCCCCTGGGCCGGCCCAGCAAGGCGCAGGAGGCCGAGAATCGGGAAGCCTAGTGGGCCTAGGTGACCCGACGCTCGGCTTTCTGCAATGCCGCTGGGCGCGCCCAGGGGGGTCCGTAGTAGGTCGGCGGCTTCTTGCACAAGCTCTCAGTCCAGCGGGTGCCAGTTGGCGTCGGCAGGGGCCGGCGCCTGGTCGGCACGCAGCGGGTGCGGAAGGGCGTCGAGACGCTCCATCAGCGCCGCGGCCAGTTCTCTGGTGCCGGCGCCGGTGGTGGCGGACACCGCGTGCACCTCGCCCCGCCAGTCCAGCTTGCGCAGAAGCGCCGCGCGGCGCTCGGCCAGGGTTTCCGCATCGATGCGGTCGATCTTGCTCAGCACCAGCCAACGCTCCTTCGCGGCCAACGCCGGGTCGAACCTTGCGAGCTCGGCCGCTAGGGTGCGCACCTGCTCCGCGCCCGACAGGGACGCATCTGCGGGTGCGACATCCACCAGGTGCAGCAACAATCGGGTACGTGCCAGGTGCTTCAGGAACCCTGTCCCGAGGCCCGCACCCCTGGCCGCGCCAGCGATGAGCCCAGGTATGTCTGCGATGACGAAGCTGTGCCTGGGTGCGAGGCGCACGACGCCCAGGTTCGGATACAGGGTCGTGAAGGGGTAGTCCGCTACCTTGGGCCTGGCGCTGGAGAGCGCCCGGATCAGGCTCGACTTGCCCGCATTGGGGAGACCGAGCAGCCCAACGTCGGCCAGCAGCAGCAGCTCCAGGCGCAGCTCGCGCCGCTCGCCCGGCTTGCCCAGGGTGAACTTCCGTGGCGTGCGATTGGTGCTGGATTTGAAACGGGTGTTGCCGATGCCGTGCAAGCCGCCGGCGGCGACCCGCAACCGGTCACCGGCCGCCAGCAGCTCGCCGATGACCTCGCCGGTATCGGCATCGGTGACGCGCGTGCCCAGTGGCACCGCGATCTCGGCATCGGTGCCGGATGTGCCGGTGCGGTTGCGGCCCATCCCTGGGCGGCCCGACGGTGCGCGGTGCAGGCGCTGGTGGCGGAAATCCACCAGCGTGCTCAGACCCTCATCCCCCACCAGATAGACGCTGCCACCGTCACCGCCATCGCCGCCATCCGGTCCACCCTTGGGGATGAACTTCTCGCGCCGGAAGCTGGCACAGCCGTCGCCGCCCTTGCCCGCTTCGACGCGAATCCTGGCCTCGTCGACGAATTTCACGGTGACTGTCGATGCGGACTGGTCGTGGCGCGGCGGCTTGTGCGAGGCCGATGGCCCAGAACACGCAAGCCCCGCCGGGGCGGGGCTTGGCTGGGGCAGTGCTCAACCTGATTCAGATCCTGGGATTCAGATCCTGGGATCCCTATCCCGGGATCCCTATCCCGGCCATCCTAGGGCCTGCAACGGGGTCTCGCCCCGGCCTGCCCCGAGCCCCCTGGTGCTGGTCTGTGTACGCGTTCGGGCTGGCCGCAAGGGCACGAGCCTGTGTGCCGCAGCATGCCGGCGGCGCCGCTGCCCGTCCTGTGTCAGCCCTGTTCCGGTGGCACCACGCTCACGTAGCGGCGGTTGCGCGGGCCCTTGGTCACGAAGCGGACCTCGCCGTCGGTAAGCGCATACAGGGTATGGTCCCGACCGCAGCCGACCCCGACGCCGTTGTGAAAGCGGGTGCCGCGCTGGCGGACGATGATGCTACCGGCGGTGACCCTTTGGCCACCGAAGCGCTTGACGCCGAGGCGCTTGGATTCCGAATCGCGGCCGTTGCGGGAACTGCCGCCCGCCTTCTTGTGTGCCATCTCGACTACTCCTCGCCAGCTGAAGCCGTCTCGGCGGTCGGCGCCCTGCCGTTGGAAGGGGCCTCACCGCCACCGGCGCCTGCAACACCTGTGATCTTCAGCTCAGTGAACCACTGCCGGTGGCCCTGGCGCTTCATGTGCTGCTTGCGTCGGCGGAACTTGATGATCTTGACCTTATCGTGGCGTCCGTGTCCGGCAACCTCAGCCGTGACCTTGGTACCTTCGATGAACGGCTTGCCGAGCGTGACACTGTCACCCGTCGCGATCATCAGCACTCTGTCCAGATCGACGCTCGCGCCCGCCGCGGCGTCGAGCTTCTCGACGCGAAGCTTGTCGCCCTCGGCGACGCGATACTGCTTACCGCCCGTTTCGATGACTGCGTACATGGTTCCAACGACTCTCAGTACTGGGATCCCGCGCTCGAAGGGATAGGATCGGGTGCCCAGGTGGAATTCCTGACGTGCTCGAGCTCGGCATTGCGCAAGCTCGTTGGGAGCTGGTGCCCTGCAAGGCCAAGGCCGAGGCCAAGACAGCGCATGGCCGCATCATAGGGTTGGCGTGCGCCGCTCAAGGCCCATTAGTCTCGCGGCACTGGCATGCCGCCGTCAAGTCCCTGGGGCCTGGGCGCTGGCGCAGTGAGCGTGACAAGGGCTGCACCGAGCCTTACACTAGCAGCCTTGGCTGAGTGGCAGAGTGGTCATGCAGCGGCCTGCAAAGCCGTGTACGCCGGTTCGATTCCGACCTCAGCCTCCATCCTCCGTCACGGGATTCCAGTCGCTTCGCCGCAGGGCGCGGCCGCCGCAGTAAGCCCCCTCATGCCGTCCGCCCGGGTGGCGAAACTGGTAAACGCATTGGACTTAAAATCCAACGGCTATATGCCTTACGGGTTCGAATCCCGTCCCGGGCACCAAGGACAGTCGCCAGATCGCGACCCGCGGCACAGCGGGGCCGACAACCGCAGTCTAAGGCGATTGCCGGAAGCGAACATATCGAATGGCGCAGGATTTTCGCTCGCCGTCAAGGAGCGGCAGCGGGCGCATAGTCGAGCGCTGTGCCCGCTGCCGCGACGCAGAAGGCGGGCGAAAAGACAAGCCAGGCGGTATGTTTGTTGACAGAAATCGCCTGAG
>JANQFI010000009.1 GCA_028277905.1 Chromatiaceae bacterium
GTCGATCACCTCCGGGCGATGCCCGAGCACCGAGAGCTCCCGTGCCCCGCCCGGCATCGGCATCACGCAAATGTCGTGCTTGCGATCCGACCAATCGATTCCCACCAGTGCGGCAAACTCATCGTGCATGGCCATGCCCGTCACCCCGCGTATGCTAGACTCGCACGACGCGGGCAAGCGCCGCGCCAACGCTGTCGGCTTGTTTCCGCGCATGCATTATCGCGAGTCATTTGCACACCGACCCCCGGGTATTCGTCCTGGATCCGTGAACCGCTAGCAAACCGGCGGAATGCAAGAGCTTGAACAGTCACAGGAAATTGCCTTCTGCTATTCTGCCGAGGATACAACCTGCCGGGTGGTTACGGACAGGCTTTGTTTCAATTCGCAACCCACTGGTTTCGCTAGGTTTCCCATCCGTGCCACCACCACTTAGTTCACGGATTCAGGATTCCTTTCGCAACAACGGACACCCCCGGGCTCGAAAGTATGTGAGTAAGCATCGCGTGCCTAGCGCACCATATTCGTAGCCCGGCGGCGTTTGCCCGCCCGATACCCTGTAGTACAGGGCGGAACCCTTTGCTCGGCTCGCGTGGATGCAAGTTACACACACGGCCGATTGCTATTCATGAAAGACCAATGAATCAGGGTTCAAGCAACTATAATGCGCGGCACTCGGCAGCCAAACGCTCCGCCGCGCGTACCCCGCTCTGCAGCTCCTGGCAGCTCCTGGCAGCTCGTGAGCTTGGTCGTCAGCTGGACAGAGAGCCGATGGTAACCGACCGGGAAATACATCAGTACCCGTCTGACGCTTCGCCCACTTCACGCATTGGATTTCGCAGAACTGCACTCACTCTGGACAGACGACCGAGTTCGAAGGTTTCTGTGGGATGGGCAAGTGATTCCCTTTGCGCGGACGCGGGACATCATTGAGACAAGCTCGACACTGTTCAATGAACGCGGCTACGGCCTCTCGGCTATTCGCAAACATGGCCGCGATCAGCTACTGGGATTCACGGGATATTGGTTCCTTCGGTCTCCGCCGGAACTTGAGTTACTCTTCGGCATCGCATCGGATTTCTGGGGGCAGCGTATCGCCACAGAGGCCGCGCGCTCCATGATTCAGTACGGTTTCGAGATGTTAGGTTTCGAGGTTATTGCAGCGATCGCGGATGCTCCCAATCCGGCCTCGCTTCCAGTTCTCGACAAACTGGGCACGCGACGGTGCGCATTGGCGGATAAGCCAGACGCATGCTTCTTGTCACTGACAAACTGGGACTGGGCGAATGCCAGCTAGCAGCTGCTTGCACCTGACGATCCAATCTTCCAAGGTCTGTGCTTGCGCAGGGTCCGTGCCAGCCCGACGCGCAGGTTAAGCAAACGTTAGTTGTACCATTATATCTTTTCCGGAGATCGGCCATGGATACTTGCATCGTAGAAATAGATCTTCATTAACGAATACGTCGGTCCAGACAATGGATTAGCTCCAAAAATATCTCTCCGCTACAGAATTTAAGCATCCGTAATTTGCCTTGCATAGCTGAACCCCTTTCGTTTCTTAATGCCTCCAAGACAAAGGAGCGTCATGGCGTTCGATTTCGACTCGTAATAGAACCTGCAAAAAGCAAGTATGAATCGTATATCGACATTACGATTAAGCCTGAGTGTTCAAGATCAAGTGATGGTGAGAGGGTATCAAACGGTCCATATATTGTCATTTATGCAGTGGATAAAGATAGAAACGTGGAAGGTGCAATCACCTGGGAGTTTCTCCAAAATCCAAGTAATTCAGAACAATATGGAATCACTTTCAATTCAAGATTGGTATACTCCCGGGCTCCACAAACTCTAAATCATCGTAAGATCGCAAAGGCATTTGGGTTTATGAAGCCAACCCAATGAGCGCAAATTCAAACTTGTCAATCTAGGCGACCGCCTGCTATGCTCGCCGCGGCTGACTTTGATCGTTAGCCACCGAGCTGCCACCGAAAGATCTCACTCTATCCAGAGAAATGGATAAGAATCACACAGCTATCTACAGAATGCATGCCTGTAGGAGTGACGATTACGTGCCCTGCAGGAATGACGACTACGTTCCAGGCACGCCTGAATACCGTATAAGTCTCGTTTGGCCGCTGACTCTAGAAATTGCATCTTTGAGCGTGAAGCACGATGTTAAACGAAGACTACAGAGACATGTTACATGCCTTGTCCGCCGAAAAGGTTAGATTTATTCTCGTCGGAGCTTACGCGCTAGCAGCTCACGGTTATCCCCGTGCCACAATGGACCTGGATATATGGGTGATGCCGTCTCCTCACAACGCCGAAGCCGTATTACGGGCATTACATCGTTTCGGTGCTCCCTTACACAACATCAACAAGATGGACCTTCAAATAGAGGGGACTGTATTCCAGATTGGAGTCGCCCCAAGACGAATCGATATAATTACTGCCGCGTCCGGGCTCAATTTTGACGACACCTTTCAGAACTCCATCTCGATAGATATTGAAGGAATTGAGATTCATGTTCCTTCAATTGATGACCTAATTGCCAACAAAAAGGCATCAGGTAGAACCAAGGATTTGGCTGATGTCGAGGCCCTGCGTTCCCTCAAAAACTCTGATCAGAATTGAGCGAAAAAACAAGAAACGCTAAGGAAATAGAGATAATAGGCAGAGATCTTGGTATGACATCTTATTGATGGGTTATTCATTGACGACAATAGCTAACATTCAAATCCCGCCGGCGCCAAGAAGCTCTGTTACCCTCGGCTTTTTGGCGGGGCTGATTTGAGCGTTGGCCGATCGAAACGACAAAGCACAAGCTGAATACGAATACACATAAACACAGACCTCCCGGGATCTGGAACCTTCTGGCGCGCAAGCGCTTGAATTGCCGTCAGTACGGCTGTCTTTTGGACAGTTGCTCGGAGCGAGGAGGATTGCGATTATTGGGCGGTTGGGAAGATTGGATTCTATTTTCGTGATTGATTGTGCTCAAGGAGTAGAAGATGATGGATGATGGGAGCCGAGCCCCGAAGTGGTATCAGGAGGCACCCGGCGACCCAGATCAATTTGCTTGCCGAGGACGAGACTGAGAGGCCGTCGGAGCGCGGCGAGCGTGTCGAGCTCGGCCGCGGGTATGCACTGTATGTTCCCCGTGGCCGGCACGGGCAGAGCGATGTCTATCATCGCGGCTGCCTGAGCAAAGGGGTGCATCTGCGCGATAAGGCCGAACGGCGGCTGTTGGTCGTCGAGCTCCTGCAGCACGGGGTCAACCAGACACGGTTGGGCGCGGCACTGAGGCTCAGTCGCCAGACGCTGCACAACGACCGCGAGAGCGATCGGGAATTCGGCGTGCAGGCGCGCGCTCGAGGCGTTTCGCCGGGCCAAGCGCGAGCGGGTCGAGCGCGGCGTGCAAGGGGAGTTGGATTGGGCTGGCGAGGGCGCAGCGCCGGGGAGGTTTGCGCGCGAAGAGCCGGCCATCGAAGGGCCCATTGGTGCCGCGTTGTTGCCGTCCCCGGCGCAGCCTGAGCCGGGTGCGGCGGCGGTGACCGAGCGTCCCTATGCGCACAACCAGGCTTGGGAGGAGAGCCGCTACGCCGGGATCTTCCCCATGGCCATAGTGTTGTTGAGCCAATGGCATTGGCTGGGCCGCCCCCTGTGTCAGGCTAGTTGTCGCCTCCACCTTCCGAGACTGTAACCGTAACAGGGGGCGAAGACGAGAGACCCGTGCCGAGATATTCCGACGAACGCAAAGCGGCGGTGCTGGCGCCCGTGCTCGCCGATCAGCTGCAACGCGGGCTGGTCGGCACGGCGGGACGGATAGGGGCGTCTGCGCCCCCTTGAGGCATCATGCTTCACCCACAGTTTGCATCTCGCCAGGACCGACTATCAGCTGCACGAGGAGACGAAGCCCTGTCTCGCCTCCCCCGAGTTGCAGGATGAGGGCGTCACCGCGCCGCCTGCGCATCGCTTCGACCTGCGCCGGGTGGTGGTTTGGAATCTGCGCACCGACCATCGCACCAGCGTGCTGTGCTGGGACGGCGCGCTCGCACTGAACCCCGGAGGCCATCGCCGCCGCCAGCCTTAGTCGTTCGGGGGCCTCGGAGAATACCTTCAAGCCCATCCAGGACCGCCACCCTGACCACTATCATCCGGGCTTCGGCATGAGCGAGCGTGCGCAACAGGACATCGCCAATCCCGCGATCAAGGCGCTCGATGAGCAGCTGCGAACAACTCAGGCGCAGCTGGCTGGCCGCTACACACAGCACGCCGAGAGCAAGCCCGGCACCAACAAGGAGGGCACCCCGCGCGGCAACCGCAAACAGCAGCGCATCGCCGCGCAGATTGCCGCCGGTGCGGCCGAGCTCGCACAACTTGAAGCGAACGGGACCCAGCTGCCTGCAAGCGTCGATGTCGCCACATTGGCCGATTACCGCTCCTTCAAGGCGATCGACAACTAAGGCAAGAACCTGTTCGACTGCGTCACCGCGTCGGTCTGGAATGCGCGTCGCCAGCTCGTCGATTGGCTCGCGGACAGCTACGCCAAAGACAGTGATCGGGTGGATTTGCTCTACGCCATCTTCCATTGCCACGGCTGGTTCCGCAGCGATGGGCACTGGATGGTCGTGCGCTTGGAGCCCCTGCAACAGCCTGCGCGCCGCCTAGGAGCAGCTCTGCCGCAAGCTCAGCGGTCTGGGCGCCAAGATCCTGTGTGGGAAGTGGCTGCGTATCGAGGTCGGCGACTCGCCGCTTTGACCCTGAGCCGTTGCTGAACTGTCCCAAAACCTGAGTGGTTTGTCAGCGATTCCGGGAGGTCTGAACATACGCAATGGCGCAGGATTCTCCTTGGCCTTCAAGGAAGGGCAGCCAGTGCGTCGTCAAACCAAGTGTCCGCTTCCGCGACGCGAAAGGCGGGCGAAAAGGCGAGCCAGGCGGTATCTTTGTTGACAGAAATCGCCTAGGGACTCCGGCGGACATCGACAGATTCGGCCTTAGCACGTGCTTCATGTTGGCCTTCTGGACGTTGACACTCCGGCCACCCGCGGGTTAACGTTCTTGAGGCTAACAGGTCACATCCTGGGCACTTCAGGGCGTGCGATCTCCGACTGTTGCCAA
This sequence comes from Chromatiaceae bacterium, assembly GCA_028277905.1. Classification (GTDB taxonomy): domain Bacteria; phylum Pseudomonadota; class Gammaproteobacteria; order Chromatiales; family Chromatiaceae; genus Thiohalocapsa. The sequence continues at coordinate 5,119 of JANQFI010000009.1, forward strand.
GTCGGGGCCTACAGGATTCTCTCTGTACACTTGCCCGGCTTTCTGTTCGCGACTTACGCCGCTTCGCAGCAGGACCAATACTGGATACGCGTGGCTGGCTAACCCTTACCGAACCGGGACTTTCACTCCGCAAGAGACGCCGAGCTTTGCTCGGCGCGACAACAAATAGCTCAAGGTGGCCCCAAACCGCGCATCGAGCTCGGGGTCTGTTTTGCGCTTTGGCGCAAGCGCAGTTTGGGCGCCTCAGCTTTACGATAGCCGGAATAGGAATTGGCAATATGTACAACTTCCCAGAAACAGAAAAGCGGTTAAGACGTCGAATATCGAGCTACAAATCCTCTTTATTGAAGGAAAAGAAGAAATTTGGTTATGTAAATGACGGCGCAGGAAAAAGATACCTGCTATTTGCGTTGTATTTTGTATTAAATGATCTTGAGGAAACGAGGGATTACATTAAATGGTATGACAACGAGTTCCCCGATGATTCAGGAGAACCAATCCAAAAACTCTGCTGGGCTTTGAGTTTGCGAAGGATGGGAAATGAGATGGACGCAAGAAAGATGCTGGCGGAAACCATGCTGTCGAATTTATACATGATACCCAAGCTTCTGGGTCAGGATGTAAACGAGTATGATATCTGGCACGGATCGAATATGGCACATATCGGTTATGTTGGCTACCTCCCGAAGGAGGTAGCAGCTTCCATCACAGAAGCAGAAAGCCAATGGCTACGTCAGGAGCATGACTCACCCGAATTTCGTCACATCCGGCAGCGCTATATCCAGATATACAGTAAGCTCAAATCTACTAGAGACATTGACAAGCGTAAACGTCTATTATCAGAGTCGGATTCGCTTCTGGACGCTCTTTAAGAAGACGCAGCTAACGAGCGCATTCAGCCGACCGCAAAAAAAAGGCGCCGCTCCTTCCTCGCTCTGCTTTTGGCATCGGCTGATGCGTGGCGTTGGCCGGAGACTTGAGATATCAAGACGTGCCAGATTACGAACGATCTTGCCTTGATGAGCTTGATGTTGATGTTGCTGATCAGATGCATGCGGCGGCGCTGCAATTGAGCCAAACCTGCTTTGATTTCAAGAAGCTCTCCCTATCCCTACTCGGTGCAAGTCCCGCGCTTCTCTTCAATTCCGGCGGCGGCGATTTCAGTCATACCGTATTCGTCTTTGGCCTGTCGCTAATATTTGGTTTTTTGGTTATCTGACTCATGGCACCTGATCCCGCGGCGCCGCAAGCACCCACAGCAGCGGCTCGGCGCGCAGGGCCGGCAGCAGGCCGAGGGCGATGGGCAGCGGCCATAGCGCCGCCGCCATGGATGCCGGTAGCGACAGGCTCGCCCGAAGCGCGATCAAGCCAAGGGCGACACCCGCCACCCAGAACGGGCCCTTCGCCCAATGTGATGTCCGCAGCGCCTCCCAGAGCCGACGCAGGACGAACTTGGGTATCGGCAAGCGCAACCGCGGCAGGACCGCCCGGGGCTGCATAGGTCAGGACGCGTCGGCAACTGGCCGCCAGCCTCAGACCCGCTGCCGGTCCGGCTGCCAGACGGCCGTCAGCTGCTTGAGCACGTCGCGGCGGCTGACGATGCCGATGAGCCTGCCCTGCTCCATGACGGGCAGGCGGCGGAAGTGGCTGGTCGCAAAGCGCTCGGCAACCTCGGTGAGCGGCGTATGCCCCTCGACTGTGGTCACCGCCGTGCGCATGAAGTTGGCGACGCGACCGCCGTCCTCGCTGAAGTAGCCGGCGTCCAGCGCGATGCGCATGCAGTCGCGCTCGGTGAGGATGCCCACCAGATTGCCGACCTGGTCCAGCACCGGGGCACCGGAGATGCGCTCCTGCACCAGGATACGCAGGGCCTCCAACACGTCCATATCCGGGTGCAGGGTGATGGGGGCGCGGGACATGGCCTCTTTGGCCGTCTTGGCTGCGAGCATTGGTGTCTCCTGGCGGCGCTGGCTGGCAGGGTCGAAGCATAGACCGACCGCCAAGGGTATGCGCTGGGCAGGCTAAGGGGATATCTCAGGGTTTCACGCAAGGGGCGCGGCGGGCAAGGGGCGCAACAAGTCTGGCTCGCGCGCGAGCTCGGGATCGGTATCGGTATCGCGTCTCGACTTCGATGCCCATAGCGATACCCATAGCCATTGCGACGCCCGACAACGGACGGCCAGCGTACTGGACCCTAGTGCGGCAGTGCGAAGGTCCCGAGACCGTCTCAGGTCATTGTCGTGATCGCGGTCTCGACCGCGCGGATATTCGATTAGGATTGCGATTACGACAACGAGGAGATCCCGGTCTCGGAACTTCCCCAGCAAACCACTAGTTCCGGTTCGGACAGGTGCGGCCCGCTCGGCGGCAAGCACGGCCGCAGTCGGAGCTGAGGCCGGGGATCTGATTCAGGCCGCCGCAGCTGCCGGTGAGGCCGGGGCGGCCGAACAGGACCTTGGTCGCGAGGCCGGCGAAGGCGAGCGGGAAGATGACGAGGGCGCAGAGGAGCTCAGGCACGAGAGGTCAGCCACCACTCATCAGCTGTCGCCCGTCAGCCGCCGAAATCGTCCAGCAGGATGTTGTCGTCCTCGACGCCGAGGCCGTGCAGCATGCCGATGACGGCGGCGGTCATCATGGGCGGGCCACAGAGGTAGTACTCGCAGTCCTCCGGTGTCGGATGCTGCTTCAAGTACTTGTCGAGCAGCACCCGGTGGATGAAGCCGGTCTCGCCCTGCCAGTGGTCCCCGGGCTGCGGGTCGGACAGCGCGATGTGCCAGGTGAAGTTGTCATGCGCGCGCGCCAGGGCATCAAAGTCGTCCTGGTAGAAGATCTCGCGCCTGCTGCGCGCGCCGTACCAGAAGCTCATGCGCCGCTTGGTGTCGAGCCGCTTCAACTGGTCGAAGATGTGGCTGCGCATGGGTGCCATGCCGGCGCCGCCGCCGACGAAGATCATCTCGGCGTCGGTCTCTTTTGCGAAGAACTCGCCGAAGGGGCCATAGATGGTCACCTGGTCACCGGGCGTCAGACCGAAGATGTAGCTGGACATGATGCCAGGCGGCACCTCCGGATGGTCCGGTGGTGGTGTCGCGATGCGCACGTTGAGCATGATGATGCCCTGCTCGCCCGGGTAGTTGGCCATGGAATAGGCCCGGGTCACGCGGTGCTTGGTGCCTGCGGTGAGCCTCCAGAGGTCGTACCTGTCCCAGTCGCCGCGCAGATGCTCGGGGATGTCGAAGTCGCTGAACTTCAGCTGATAGGGCGGGCACTGGATCTGGACGTAACCACCGGCCCGGAAGGCGACGGCCTCGCCCGCCGGCAGCTCGAGGACCAATTCCTTGATGAAGGTGGAAACGCTGCGATTGGAGCGCACCCGGCACTGCCATTGGCGGATGCCGAACAGCTCCCGCGGCAGCTCGATGGCGATGGCCTCCTTCAGGGCCAGCTGGCAGGCGAGCCGGAAGCCGGCCGCGGCCTCGCGGCGGTTGATGAGGCTCGCCTCGGTGGGCAGGAGCCTGCCGCCGCCGCTCAGCACCTTCACCCGGCACTGCCCGCAGGTGCCGCCGCCACCGCAGGCAGAGGGCACGAAGATCCCGGCCTCCGCCAGCGCGTGCAGGAGCTTCTGCCCGGCCCGGCTCGCCAGGTCACGCTCTTGATTGATGTGGATGCTGATCTCGCCCGAGGGCACGAGCAGATTGCGGGCCCCGAGGATGATAGTCACCAGCGCCAGCACGACGCCGGTGAAGACCAGGATGCCGAGGGACAGGGTCAGCATCTCGCCTAAAGCTGGATACCGGAGAAGGACATGAAGGCCATGGCCATCAGCCCCGTGGTGATGAAGGTGATGCCGAGGCCCTGCAGGGCACTCGGCACATCGCTGTATTTGAGCTTCTCGCGGATGCCGGCCAGCAGCACCAGCGCCAGGGCCCAGCCGAGGCCGGTGCCGAAGCCGTAGACGGTACTCTCGGCCAGGCTGTAGCCCCGCTCCACCATGAACAAGGAACCGCCCAAGATGGCGCAGTTGACGGTGATGAGCGGCAGGAATATGCCGAGTGCCTGGTACAGCGCCGGGAAGTACCGGTCCAGGGTCATCTCCAGGATCTGCACCATGGCGGCGATGACACCGATATAGGTGATGAGCCCGAGGAAGGACAGATCCAGCTCGGCCAATCCTGAACCTGGGCCCAGCCAGGCCAGCGCCCCATCCTGCAGCAGATACCTGTGGATGACCGCATTGACGGGCACCGTGATGGTCTGCACCAGGATGACGGCTAGCCCTAGCCCCAGCGCCGTTGGGATGCGCTTGGACACGGCGAGGAAGGTGCACATGCCCAGAAACAACGACAGCGCCAGGTTCTCGACGAAGACCGCCTTGAACAGCAGGGACAGGTAATGCTCCATCGCCTGCGGCTCGGGTCAGCCCGGCTCGGTCCGGTGCACGATGTGGATCCGATACTCGGGCCGCTCGATCTGCTGCGGGCGCCAGGTGCGGATGGCCCAGATCATGAGTCCGATGATGAAGAAGGCCCCGGGGGCGAGCAGCATGAGCCCGTTCGGCATGTACCAGCCGCCATCTTCGACCAGTGGGAGCACAGGCACACCCAGGAGCCTGCCAGACCCCAGCAGCTCCCGGACGGCCGCCACCGTGACCAGGATCAGGCTGTAGCCGAGCCCGTGCCCCAGCGCGTCCAGGAAGCTGGGCCAAGGCGGGTTCTTGGACGCGAAGGCCTCGGCGCGGCCGAGCACGATACAGTTGGTGATGATGAGCCCGACAAAGACCGACAGCTGCTTGGAGAGCTCGTAGGCGAAGGCCCGCAGCACCTGGTCCACGACTATGACCAGAGAGGCGATGATGGTCATCTGGATGATGATGCGAATGCTGCTGGGCATGTGGCGCCGGATCAGGCTGATGATCACGGAGGCACCGACGATGACGGCGGTCAGGGCGATGGACATGGTGATCGCGGGCGCCAGCTTGGTCGTTACCGCCAGCGCCGAGCAGATGCCCAGGATCTGGAGCGTGATGGGGTTGTTGTCGACAATGGGCTCGACGACAAGCTTGGTGTCACTGGTGTTCATTGGAGCCCATCCAACCGCGCCAAGAATGGCCCATAGCCCTGTTCGCCGAGCCAGAAGGCCATCAGGGACTCGACGCCCTTGCCGGTGAGGGTGGCGCCGGAGAGCCCGTCCACACGCCGGTCGGCGCCCGGTGCGCTCGGGTCCACGCGGCCCTTCGCCACTTCGATGACCGGCTCGCCCTGCGGGCCGATCAGCGTCTTGCCGGGCCACTGGCGGAGCCACTTCGGGCTCGCCACCTCGCTGCCCAGACCCGCGGTCTCGCGCTGCTCGTAGAAGCTCAGCGCCTTGGCCGTGCGCCCGTCCGGCGCCAGCGCCAGCAGACCGTGCATGGTCGACCAGAGGCCTTGGCCGTAGACGGGCAGGATGATGGTCGAGATCTCGCCGGCATCGCGCACCAAATACACCGGCATGCGATCCGGACGGCGGCGGATGCCGGCGGGGTCCTCGTCCAGCGCCCTGCTCCGGGCCGGATCCCGCGCCGCCTCGCGATAAGCGTAAACGGAGGGGTCGGCGTTATCGAGTATCTCGCCGGTGTCGAGGTCGACGAGCCGGGTCTCGATCCGTGCGAAGGCCTGCTCTAGGCCGATGTCCGTGTCGTCCAGCCCGGCGACCTTCACCACCTCGCGCTTGAGCTCCCGCGCGGCGTTGTGCTCCTGCATCGGGCGCAGACTCACGGCGGTCGCCGACACCAGCACCGAGCAAGCCAGACACAGCACCAGGGCCACGGCCAGTGTCTTGCGCGGATCCTCGTCGGGCAGCGCGAGCACCGCCCCGAAACGCTCCAGCAAGCCAAGGCTCACGTAGCGCCTCCACTCGCCCCTCGCCCCTGGGCCCTGGGCCCCGCGCGCCCGGCAATTCGCGGCATCATGTTGGGGACCCCTCCAATACAGGCAAAGGTGGGTAAGCGGCGCAGCCGCTCGCTGCATCTGCCCCGCGACGCATCCCCGAACCGCTCGGGATCGACATCGGCATCGGCATCGAGATCGGCGTCGAAATCGGGAAGGGAGCCAAGACAGCGATCCCGATAGCGATCTCGTTAGCGATCTCGATGCGGGGCAATACTCGCCCAGTCTCGGGCGCAACCTCAGACATCCCGCCGCCTCCGCCGATGCACATTCGCCTGCACCACGAACCAGTCGATCAGCGGCGCAAACAGGTTGCCGAACAGGATTGCCAGCATCACGCCCTCCGGATAGGCCGGGTTCAGCACCCGGATCAGCAGGGTCATGAAGCCGATCAGGGCGCCGTAGATCCACTTGCCGGTCTCGGTCATGGACGCCGAGACCGGGTCCGTCGCCATGAACACGAGCCCGAAGGCGAGCCCGCCGAGCACCAGGTGCCAGTGCCAGGGAATGCCGAAGGCGGGGTTGGTGTCGCTGCCGACGAGGTTGAACAGGAGCGCCGTCGCGATGACGCCGAGCAGCATGCCGGCCATGATCCGCCAAGAGGCGACGCCGGTGAACAGCATGAAGGCCGCGCCGGCGCCGATGAAGAGCGTCGAGGTGGCACCGATCGAGCCTTGAATGGTGCCGAAGAAGGCGCTCCACCAGGTGACCCCGGCCGCCCCCATGGCCTCGACCCCACCCGCTGCGGCGAGCATCAACGGGGTCGCGCCGCTGAAGCCGTCCACCGCGGTCCAGACGCCATCGCCAGAGATGTCCGCCGGATAGGCGAAGAACAGGAAGGCGCGGCCCGTGAGCGCCGGGTTCAGGACATTCTTGCCCGTGCCGCCGAATACCTCCTTGCCGATGACGATGCCGAAGGACATGCCGAGCGCGACCTGCCACAGCGGGATGTCCGGCGGCAGCGTCAGCGCAAACAGGATCGAGGTGACCAGGAAGCCCTCGTTGACCTCGTGGTTGCGAAGGGTCGCGAACAGCACCTCCCAGAAGCCGCCGGCGGCGAGCGTCACCAGGTAGATGGGCACGAAGTACATCGCCCCGTGCCAGAGGTTGTCCCAGAGGCTGCCGGGGTCATAGCCAGAGGCACCGAGCAGCCAGAGCGCACCGGCGCGCCAGCCGGGCACCTGCTCCACGCCCATATCCGCCATCGCCTGGTTGGCCTGCAACCCGACGTTGACCATACCGAACAGGGCGCAGGGCAGCACCGCGAGCCAGACGAAGGCCATCACGCGCTTGAGATCGATGCCGTCGCGCAGATGCGGCGCGCGGGCGGTGACCGTCGAGGGCGTGTACAGGAAGGTATCCGCCGCCTCGAACAGGGCGCCGAGCCGCTCGAGGCGTCCGCCGGGCTGGAAATGGCGCGCCTGGCGGTCCAGGAATCTGCGCAGGCGTTGGCTCATGGCATCGACGACTGTTCAGCGGTTCGCTTGGCTCAGGGCAAGCAACGGCTCCGTGGCATGGGCCATCAGCCCGCGCGGCGACCGGCGCAATCGCGCTTGGCGCTGAGCAACTCCAGGCTATCAGCAATGCTCGCGTCGGATCTGCTCCAGGTTGCGCCGCAGCGCCAGACCATAGTCGTGCTTGCCGCAGTCCACGAAGCTGAGCAGCGCCAGGTCTTCCTCGTCGAGCTCCAGCGCGCCCAAGGCCTCGGCCCTGTCCAGGTCGTCCACCAGCAGTGCGCGCAGCAGCTGGGTCGGCAGCAGGTCCAGCGGCATCACCCGCTCATAGGCGCCCACGGGCACCATGGCGCGGGGGCTACCGTGCAGCGAGGTGCCCAGGTCCAGCGTCTCGCCGGCACGCCGCCGCGACCAGAACAGGTTCAACCCGGAATAGCGTCCTCGGCCCGGCGCGAGCCAGCCGAACAGGGCTCGCGCCCGGTCCTCCGGCAGGACGGTGATCTGATTGTGAAAGCGCCCCAAGTAGGCGCAGCTGCCCACCGCCTGCCGGCCGCTCAGCGCCGAGCCGGAGATCACCCGCGCCTCCTGCGGCCCCTTCAGCTCGCCGGCGATCAGCTCATTGGTGCTCGCCCCGGCGCGGGTGCGCAACAGCCGCGGGTTGCCCACCATAGGTCCGGCCAGCGCGATGATGCGGGTGGGATCGATGCGCCCCGTGGCGAACAGCCGTCCGATACCAATCACATCCTGCCAGCCGAGGTGCCAGACCTCGTGCTTCAGGCTCGCCGGTCGCAGCAAGTGAATATGGGTGCCGGGCAGCCCGGCAGGGTGGGGGCCCGAGAGCTCGACCAGCCGCAGGTGCGCCACCCCCGGCAGCGCCAGCCCTGCATCGGGACGGGTGCAGACAGAGACCGGCCCGTCGGTGAGCTTGGCGAGCACCGTCAGGCCATCGGCAAAGGCACTGGCACCGGCGCGCAGCAACGGCACCGGGTCCGCCGCCAGCGGCTCCGTGTCCAGGGCCGTGACGAAGAGCGCGGCGGGCATACGCGCCGGGTCCGGGATCATGCTGAAGGGCCGGGTGCGCAGCGCCATCCAGGCGCCGGAGGCCGTGAGGTTCTCCACCACCTGGTCGCGACTCAACCCGTTGAGCTCATCGGATCGGTAGCGGTTGAAGGTCTCCTGGTCGCCGCCATCGGGGTCCAGCAGCTGGTCATCCAGCCGGATGACGATGGTCTCCAGCACCCGCCGCGCGCCGCGGTGAATGGCCTCGACGACCCCACTACCGGGCGCCGTGCCCACCACCTGCCGATAGGACTTGCGGCGGGTGAGCGGCTGGCCGAGCCTGACCCGGTCGCCGACCTCTACCTCCAGGGTAGGCAACTGCTTCGGGCCACGCACGTCGAGACCGGTGTAGGCGACCCGGCGCACAGGCCGCGCCGGATCGATCGCGCTCGGATTCGTGGGGGACGGCGGCGCACCGCTGAGGGGAATGTCTAGGCCCTTCTTCAGCTTGAAGCGCAGTGGACCCTGCACCCTGCCCGTCCGGGCCCGATCGGCACCATGTAGAAACACTAGAGCTCGGCTGTGTCGAAGCGCGGTGAACGGCCGGATCGGGATCGAAGTCGATTGCGATACCGATCCCGATCCCGATGTCAAATCCGATGTCAAATCCGATGTCGATGGATCCTAGGGCCTGGCATGGAGAGGCCGCGGGCGGGCGGACCCGCGGCGGCGGGCATGGGCTCAGACGTTACGCGCGTCCATCATGCGCTCGATGATGGGCTGCAGGATGACCTCCATCGCGAAGCCCATCTTGCCGCCGGGCACCACCATGGTGTTGCGCCGCGACATGAAGGAGTCGTGGATCATCGTAAGCAGGTACTGGAAGTCCACCTCCATCTGCTCCGGCTCCTTGAAGCGGATGATGACGAAGCTTTCATCCGGTGTCGGGATGTCGCGGGCGATGAAGGGATTGGAGGTGTCCACCGTGGGCACGCGCTGGAAGTTGATATCCGTGAGCGAGAACTGCGGCGTGATGTGGCGGATATAGTCCGGCATCCGCCGCATAATGGTGTCGACAATGGCCTCGGCGGAGTAGCCGCGCTCGGCGTTGTCGCGGTGGATCTTCTGGATCCACTCCAGGTTGACGATGGGCACCACGCCGACACCCAGATCCACGTGGCGCGCCACGTCCAGGTCTTCGGTGACCACGAGCCCGTGCAGCCCCTCGTAGAACAGGAGATCGGTACCTTCGGGAACGTCCTCCCAGGGGGTAAACTGGCCGGGCGCGAGGCTGGTGCCGAGCCGGGCGTTGTGGTGGTCGGCCTCCTGCTGGCTGTGGATGTAATACCGCTTATTGCCGCCGCCGCACTCGCCGTAGTTGGAGAACAGCTCTTCCAATAGATCGAAGCGGTTCGCCTCCGGGCCGAAGTGGCTCAGGTTGCGGTGCTCCTCGGCGGCACGCGCCATCTGCGCCTTCATTTCCTTGCGGTCGTAGGCGTGGAAGCTGTCGCCCTCGATGACCGCGGCGTTGATGCCGTCGCGGTAGAAGATGTGCTCGAAGGCGCGCTTGACCGTGGTCGTGCCGGCACCGGAGGAGCCGGTGACGGCGACGACAGGATGTTTCTTGGACATGGTGAGCTCCCCGTCTCGTTTGACTTCGGCGCCGGAACCCGCGCGGCCCTAAGCTGCGACAGGCGCAGGGTAGCCAGCCCCATCGACGGGAAAGCGCCCGCGGCCGTCGGAACGCCGGAAGGATGCAGATTCTTTAATATACCACGCCTCTAATACATCAGGACGCTGCCGGCGTGTGGCACGCCAGAGCCGGAAGGTCGTATGCCATGTCCCCCATCAGCCGCATTCCGCCCGCGCTGCGCGCCAACCCGGAGTTCCAGTCCGCCCTGGTGCGTATCGGTATCTGGGCCTTCGGGCTGATCTACATCGGCACCGCGGCGCTGCTCGGCATCTTCCACGTCAACATCCAGGCGTTCCTGTCGCTCTTCGCAGCCTACCTGGTCTTCAACATCACGATCCTGCTCAGCGTGCTGATGCGCGCGGAGTGGAACGCAAGGCGCTATACCTCACAGTTCTTCGACATCCTCGCCGTCAGCATCGCCATCTATCTCACCGGCGACGCCGGCAGCCCCTTCTACCTGTTCTACATCTGGATCTTCATCTCCGCGGCAACGCGCTACGGACGCACGCACCTGGCCGTTGCCGCCTCGGCTGCGGTGGTCTCCTATAACATCACGCTCCTGTTCCTGGGGGCCTGGGCCCTGGACCCCATGGACGCCACCTTCCACGTTCTGATCCTGGTGCTGCTGCCGCTGTACCTGGACTCGCTCCTGGTGAAGCTGCGCGAAGCGCGCCGGGCGGCGGAGCAGGCAAGCCAGGCCAAGAGCGATTTCCTGGCGAACATGACCCACGAGCTACGCACGCCGCTCACCGGCGTCCTGGGGATGGCGACTCTGCTGCGGACGACCGAGCTGGACACCCAGCAGCGCGAGTACCTGGATGCCATCAGCAGCTCGGCGCGCATGCTCCAGGCGCTGATCGGCGACATCCTGGACCTGTCCAAGATCGACGCCCGGAAGCTCGAGCTGGAGCACAGCCCCTTCGACCTGCGCGAGCCGGTGCGCGAGGTGTGCGAGCTGATGCACACCCACGCCCTGGACAAGGGGCTGGACCTGGTCTGCGACGTCACACCGGCGCTGCCGCCCCGGGTCGTGGGCGACGCGCTGCGGGTCCGCCAGGTTCTATTCAACCTCATCGGCAACGCCGTCAAGTTCACCGAGCGAGGCCAGGTGGTGGTGCGTGCCGGTGTGGATAACGCGACGCCGGACAACCCGCGCACCGGCGTGCTCTTGGCGGTGGAGGACACGGGCATCGGCATCGCGCCGGACAAGCTGGAGGACATTTTCGAGAGCTTCGGCCAGGCGGACGACTCCACGACCCGCCGCTATGGCGGCACAGGCCTCGGCACGACCATCGCCCGTGACCTGATCCGGCTCATGGACGGACGCATCGGCGTCGAGAGCGAGCCCGGCCGCGGCACGCGCTTCCGTGTCTGGCTGCCCCTGCTGGGTCAAGACTGCCCGGCACCGCCCGCACCGCCGCAGCCCCGCTTCGACGGCGTGCAGATGCTGATCTACGAGGGGAACGCCGCCCAGCGCGAGCTGATCCAGGCCACCTGCCGGGCGCTCGGCATGCGCTGCTTCGCCGAGAACGACATCGGTCGCCTCGGCACCCTGATCCAACGCGCCGGACGCATCGACCTGCTGATCATCGGCGACAGCCCAGAGCCCATCGACTTGCCCGGCCTGCTCGGCACCTTCCGGCGGCTGCTGCACGCGGAGGTCCCTTATCTGCTGCTCATCTATGGCCAGCGCCGCGGCGAGCTGCGCGCGCTGTGCGGCCATTGCCTCACCAAGCCCTTCCTGCGCGAGGACCTGGTGCAGGCGCTCGAGCATATACTCGCCAGCGCCGGATCCCAGCCCGTCCCTGCCGGCATTGCGGCGCCGGCACCCGCGGCTACTCAGGCAGCGGCGACCAAGACCGATGCCCCGGCACCGGCCGTGCCGGCCCCGGCCTCGGCCTCGGACCCGAGCGGGCCAAGGGTGCTCGTAGCCGAGGACAACAACATCGCCGCCACCGTGATCCGCACCCTGCTCACCCAGCAGGGCGCGGCGGTGACGCTCGTAACCGACGGCGAGGCGGCGTTGGCGGCGGTGCGGCAAGCGGATTTCGACCTCGCCTTCATCGACCTGCGCATGCCGAAGATCGACGGCATCGAATTCACCGAACGCGTGCGCAAGAGCGAGGGCGATGACCGGCATCTGCCCATCATTGCGCTCACCGCCAACGCCGCCGAGGACGTCAAGGACCGCTGCCTGGCCGCGGGCATGGACGCCTTCCTGACCAAGCCCGTGAACAGGGAGGCGCTCGAGGCAGCCGTGGCAAAGCACGCACTCAAATACGCACCTCAGCCGGACGGCTGAGGTCGCGCACCGGCAAGGCCGGATTGGCGTGGAGACGCCTCGCTCGCCGAACGGCATGTTTCTTGCTAAATATTGCCTAGTGCTTTGCTGCGGAAGTTCCGAGGCCGGATCCCCTCGTTGTCGTAATCGCAATCGTAATCGAATATGCGCACGGTCGAGACCGCGATCACGACAACGACCACGAGCACGACCACGAGCACGACAACGACAACGACCTGAAACGGTCTCGGGACATTCGCACTGCTGCACTAGGTGGCTGGCTGAGCGGCACCGCGCGCCACCCTCGCCTCCGCCGCTCTGGCGCGCACGGCCTTGAGCCCCTTCAACCGCTTGTCGATGACGTTCTTGAGGGCGATCAGCAAGCCCAGCCCGATGAAGGCGCCGGGCGGCAGGATGGCCAACAGGGCGCCCTGGAACTTGGCGCCGAGCTCCAGTCCGAAGCCGCGCGCGCCCTCGCCCAACAGCAGGTGCGCCTGGTAGAAGAGGGTGCCCTGCCCGAGGAGCTCACGGATGCCGCCTAGCACCATGAGCACCAGCGTGAAGCCGATGCCCACGGCCAGTCCGTCGACAATGGCCTTGTCCAGCCTGGCCTTGGACGCGAAGGCCTCGGCGCGCCCGATAATGGCGCAGTTGGTGACGATGAGCGGGATGAAGAGTCCGAGCACCAGATACAGCTCGTAGAAGGCGGCCTGCATGCTGAGCTCCACGGCAGTCACGAAGGAGGCGATGACCAGCACGAACACCGGTAGGCGCACCTCCGGCCGTACCAGGTTGCGGATCAGTGAGATCGTCGCGTTCGAGAGCACCAGCACCGTCGTGGTGGCGAGCCCCATGCCGAGTCCGTTCGTGGCCGTGGTGGTGACCGCCAAGAGTGGGCAGAGCCCGAGCATGGCCACCAGGGCCTGGTTGTTGCTCCAGAGGCCGTCGCCGATGATACTGCCGTAACCCTTCTCGGCCATCAGCCCGCCCCCTGGTTGCGCGCGTATGCGGAACGGGCCTGCGCCGGCGCTGCCTCGACCGGCGTTGCGGCGGGGGCTTGCGGCGCCGCCTCGGGCTCGGCCACCTGCGTCGGGGCATAGAGGGCATCCCCCGCGCGCCGTACATAGAGCAGGGTGTTCTTCACCGCCCTCACCACGGAGCGTGGGGTGATGGTCGCACCGGTGAACTGATCGAAGACACCGCCGTCGCGCTTGACCTGCCATTGCTCGGGCGGCGGATCACCGAGGGACTTGCCGTTGAACTGCTCGACGATCCAGTCGTCCTTCTTCTCGTCGATCTTGTCGCCGAGGCCCGGCGTCTCGTGGTGCTCCAACACCCGCACGCCGCCCAGGCTGCCGTCGTGCAGGACGGACACCAGCAACCGGATCGGCCCCGCATAGCCGTCCGGCACCACGGGCTGGAGGATCGCCGCGACCGGTTGGTCGTCCTGGTCGCGCACGCGGAACACCTCGGTCTGCGCACCGCCGAGGAGCCCTGGGTCGCTCACCTCGATGCGGTCGGCGAGCGGATCGTTGGCGACGCGACCAGAGGGCACGATGGCCTTCAGCTTGGTCAGCATGGCCTCGCGCTTGTTGGCGGCGATGCGCGTGTCGGTGAGCTCATGGGTCATGGCCACCAGTCCGACACCGCCGACGGCGAAGCTGCCCAGGATCAGACCGGCGACGAGGATGGGTGCTGTCTTCATGGCGAATGCAAGACGTCAGGGTTAGAGGCTCGGGACGAAGCCCTCGAGCCCTGGATCGGTATCGCTATCGGTATCGCTATCGCTATCGAAATCGGCATCGACCCCGATTCCGGGCGCATCGCAGCTGTGGGCGAGCCACGCCGCAAGCAGAACGACCCCGCTCTGCGTCCAGCCCCGGAGCCCATCGCCCCTGACCTCTCCGCTGGCGTCATCGCGTGCTCGGCCGTCTCTGGAGCGGTTCCGCTAGGCCCGCTTGCGCTGACCGAACACCCGCGGCTGGGTGTAATGGTCGATCATCGGCGCCGCGATGTTGAGCAGCAGCACCGAGAAGGCGACCGCGTCCGGATAGCCGCCCCAGGTGCGGATGACGAATACCAAGGTGCCGATCAGGAACCCATAGATGAGCTGACCACCCTTGGTCGTGCAGGCGCTCACCGGGTCCGTGGCGATGAAGAATGCGCCCAGGATCGCCGCCCCGGAGAACAGGTGGAACGCCGGGAAGGGATAGGTCTGCGGGTCCAGGAGCCAGAAGGCGCCGGCCATCGCCAACAACCCGGCGAGGAAGGCCACCGGGATGTGCCAGGTGATGACCCGGCGCCAGATCATGTAGATCCCGCCTAGCAAGAACCAGTTGGCTACCCATTCCCAGCCGCGACCGCCGAAGTCGCCCCAGAGCGGGCTCACGGCGCGGATCTCGTCGATGGTCATGCCTTGGTCGAGCCTGGTGCGCATCTCGTCCAGCGGCGTGGCGGCGGTGATGGCATCCCAGCTGTGCTCCGCGGGCAGCAAACCGGTGAAGATGAGCCGCATCGAGTCCATGAATGACAGCGTGGTCAGGTCCTGCGCCTCCAACAGCTCCGGGACATTCGGCGGCAGCCAGGACGTCGTCGCTACCGGATAGGAGATGAGCAGGAACACGTAGCCCGCCATTGCCGGGTTGAACGGGTTGTAGCCGATACCGCCGTAGAGCTGCTTGACGATGACGATGGCGAACAGGATGCCCAGCAGCGTCAGCCACCAGGGCAGTGTCGGCGGCACCGTCAGCGCGAACAGGAGCGCCGTCACGACCGCACTGTAGTCGCGGATGGCCGGCAGCGCCGGCCGCCCGCGCAGCTTCAGCACCAGGGCCTCGGCGGCGACAGCGAGCACCGTGGCCAGGGCCATGTTGATGAGCACGCCCCAGCCGAAGAACCACACCAGGGCCGCCGTGCCCGGCACGAGCGCCAGGCACACCTGCAGCATCACCCAATCGACGCGATTGATGCGCGCGCTGTGGGGCGAGGAGACGAATCCGGTCTGCATCAGCCGTTACTGGCGCTCGCCTGGGCAGGCTTCCGGGGCTTGTCGCCCTGCCGAGCCGCCTTATTCTGTGCGGCCCGCTCGCGCGCAGCCCTGATGGCGGCCTGCTTGGCATCGTCACCACCCTTGGGTGCCACCGCCTCCTTCTTCTTGCGCAGCTTGGCCTTGCGCTCGCGCTCCAGGCGCTCCAGGCGCGCCTCGCGGGCGGCATGGCGCTGCCGGGCGCGCTCGGCGGCCCGCTTCTCGCGCTCGCGCGCCCAGCTTTCGGTCTTCGCATAGCGATAGTACTGCACCAGCGGGATGTGCGATGGGCAGACGTGCGCGCAGCAGCCACACTCGATGCAGTCGAACAAGTTGTAATCCTGCACCTTGTCCAGATCCTTGGAGCGCGCGTGCCAATAGAGCTGCTGCGGCAGTAGATAGGTCGGACAGACCTCGGCGCAGCGCCCGCAGCGAATGCAGGGCTGTGGCTCGCCCGGATCCGGGCTCTCGGCGGGGGTGAGGGCGAGCAGACAATTGGCGGCCTTGGTGATGGGAATGGCGTCGGTATCGACCCTGAAGCCCATCATGGGGCCACCGACGACCAGCTTCTCCAGCTCGCCGACATAGCCACCGCTCGCCTGGATAAGCTCGATGGCCGGCGTGCCGATGCGCGCCCGGTAATTGCGCGGCTCGGCGATGGCGCGGCCGGTGACGGTGACATAGCGCTCCACGAGCGGGCGCCCGCGCAGCACCGCGTCCGCCACCGCGCAGGCGGTGCCGACGTTCTGGCAGACGATGCCGACCTGCGCAGGGATGCCATGGCTCGGGACCTCCTTACCTGTGAGGATCCTGATGAGCTGCTTCTCGCCACCGCTGGGATACAGGGTGGGGATCTCGACCAGGTTGATGCGCCCCGCCGGGTCACCCTGTTGCACCGCATGACGCATCGCGGCGATGGCCTCGGGCTTGTTGTCCTCGATGCCTAACAGGCAGCGCCTGGTACCCAGGATGTGCAGCATCACGCGAATGCCATTGACGATGTCCGCGGCGCGCTCGCGCATCAGGCGATCGTCACAGGTGATGTAGGGCTCGCACTCGGCGCCGTTGATGACCAGGGTCTCGATGGGCTGGTCCGGTCCCGGGTTCAGCTTGACGCTGGACGGGAAGGACGCACCGCCCATGCCGACGATGCCGCTCTGGCGGATGCGCTCGCGGAGCTCGCCCGGGTCGCGCCGCTCGAAGTCGGGGACGGGCGCCGGCAGCTCGGCCCAGGCGTCTTCGCCGTCTGTCTCGATCACGACACAGGGGGCGCTGAGGCCCGACGGATGCGGCACGCGGCGTGGCTCAATGGCCACCACGGTACCGGAGCTGGGCGCATGCACCGGCGCGCTCACGTAGCCCTGGGGCTTGGCCAGCATCTGGCCCTTGCGCACCTGATCGCCCACGGCCACACAGGGCTGCGAGGTCGCGCCGATATGCTGCTGTAGGGGCAGGGTGAGCCGCTTCGGCAGCGGCGCAGCGACGCTCGGCGCGAAGTTGGACAGGGCCTTCTCGTCCGGCAGATGCACGCCGCCGTGGAAGTGCCAAAGCCGCTGCCGATGTGGACTCAGAACGGAAAACAGCATGGTTTGGACTTAAGCTCGCAGTTGGATTTGGACGCGGCTGGGGTGCGCGGGCGCGCGGCCCAACAAGGGCTCCGGTGCCCGGCCGATGCCCCCGAGTGCCGGGTGAGCGGCGCTCGTCGCGGCGCGCCTGCGGCAGCCACACCCCGACGGGCAAGCAACTGGCGGCCCGACGGCCGACGGCTAGGGCGCTTAGGCGATTGCCGGGGAGAAGCATGCCGAATGGCGCAGGGATCGCGTTCGCCTGCCCTTCGCCTGCTAAGGAGCGGGAGCGGGCGCATAGTCGAGCTCTGTGCCCGCTGCCGCGACGCAGAAGGCGGGCGAAAAGACAAGCCAGGCGGTATGTTTGTTGACAGAAATCGCCTTAGGAGGATGCTTGGGAATCACGCGCAGGCGCGAAGGTGTACCTGCAGTGCGCATGGGCGGCACTGGATCGTTCGGAATCCATGATAGATCAATGCAGAAAATATCATTAGAACGATCAATCCCTTTTGACTAGGGTCTTGTCCCGACGGACGGCCAGTGATGAAGCGGCGCGCAACCCGCGCGTCATCTCCATGCTCGCTCCGCGCAACTCGATCCTAGCCACCCGGAACCAGCCATGTCCCACAAGCTCAACCGCTACAGCTCCCGCGTCACCCAGCCCAAGTCGCAGGGCGCCTCCCAGGCCATGCTCTACGCCACCGGGCTCGACGAGAACGACCTCGGCAAGCCGCTCATCGGTATCGCCGGCGTCTACCTGGAGGGCAACCCGTGCAACATGCACATCCTGGACCTCGCTGCGGAGGTCAAGGCCGGCACCGACGAGGCTGGTCTGGTGGGCATGCGCTTCAACACCATCGGTGTCAGCGACGGCATCAGCATGGGCACCGAAGGCATGAGCTACTCGCTCCAATCCCGCGACCTCATCGCGGACTCCATGGAGACCGTCTGCGCCGCCCAGTGGTACGACGGGCTGATCGCGCTGCCCGGCTGCGACAAGAACATGCCGGGCTCAATTATGGCCATGGCGCGGCTGAACCGCCCCGGCATCATGGTCTACGGCGGCACCATCCGCGCCGGCCACGGCAAGTCCGGACAGCCGCTGGATATCGTCTCGGCCTTCCAGAGCTACGGCCAGTTCATCGCGGGCGGCATCGAGGAAGACGAGCGCGCCGACATCGTCCGCCATGCCTGCCCCGGGCCCGGCGCCTGCGGCGGTATGTACACCGCCAACACCATGGCCTCTGCCATCGAGGCGCTCGGCATGTCCCTGCCCTACAGCGCCTCCACCCCGGCCACCGACCCGGCCAAGTCGGACGAGTGCCGGCGCGCCGGCGCCGCCATGCGCAGGCTGCTGGAGCGCGACATCAAGCCGGCCGACATCATGACCCGCGCCGCCTTCGACAATGCGCTGGCCCTGGTCATGGCCCTCGGCGGCTCGACCAACGCGGTGCTGCACCTGATCGCCATGGCGCGGGCCATCGGCGTGCAGCTGACGCTGGAGGACGTGCAGGCCGCGTCGGACCGCACGCCCTATCTCGCCGACCTCAAGCCCAGCGGCAAGTACGTGATGGCAGACCTGCATGCCGTCGGCGGTACGCCGGCCGTCATGAAATACCTGCTGGAGCAGGATCTGATTTGCGGCGACTGCCTCACGGTGACCGGTCACACGCTGGAACAGAACCTCGTGGACCTGCCGGACCTGGATGCCGAGCAGCAGATCGTCATGCGCGTCGAGCAGCCCATCAAGCAAAGCGCCCACATCCAGATCCTGCGCGGCAACCTGGCGCCCGACGGTGCCGTCGCCAAGATCACCGGCAAGGAGGGGCTCGAGTTCGCCGGACCGGCGCGGGTGTTCGATGCCGAGGAGGACATGCTGCGCGCTCTAGAACAGGGCAACATCCAGAAGGGCGACGTCGTCGTGATCCGTTACGAAGGCCCCAAGGGCGGCCCAGGCATGCCGGAAATGCTCACCCCGACCTCCGCGATCATGGGCGCCGGTCTCGGCAAGGACGTGGCACTCATCACCGACGGGCGCTTCTCCGGTGGCTCCCATGGGTTCATCATCGGCCACGTCTGCCCCGAGGCGCAGGAGGGTGGCCCCATCGCGCTGCTCCAGGACGGCGACACCGTCACCATCGACGCTGGCTCCCGCAGGCTCGCGATGGATGTCGACGACGCGGAGCTTGCGCGCCGCCGCGCTGCATGGACCATGCCGCCCTACGAGGCGACCCGAGGCACGCTCTACAAGTACATCAAGAACGTGAAGCCGGCCTCCGAAGGCTGTGTGACGGACGAGTAGGCAAGACGCGCGGGGCAGAGCGTCGGTCGTGGCGAAGGCGCCGCGCGGCTCAGGCAATTCCCGTCGATTCTCATACCAGCTTGCTTGTCTTGTCGCCCGCCTGCGGCGTCGCGCCAACAGTTGCATCGGGCGACTATGGGCCCGTTGGCACTCCTTAGGCGATTTCTGTCAACAAACAGACCGCCTGGCTTGTCTTTTCGCCCGCCTTCTGCGTCGCGGCAGCGGGCACAGGGCTCGACTATGCGCCCGCTGCCG
>JANQFI010000030.1 GCA_028277905.1 Chromatiaceae bacterium
TCGAACGCGAAATGCCGTTCGATCAGCGGCAGCGTTCCCTTCCCGATCGAACCGAACCCGATCATCACGATGGGGCCGTCGATCCGGGCATGCACAGGCCAGGTGGTCATCTTACGGGACTCCGAAAACAGGATGTGGCGGCGCTGGTGACGAGAGCGGCAACAATCGTGTGACGCCTTATCCCAAGGTCGGTCGGGAAGCAGCGTCAATCGCACAAAACGCCTTGTCAGTAAAACTCATCGCCTTGCTGGTGTTTCCCAACCAGAGAGCTGGTGCTGCCCTACCAGGAGATAGCAACAGGCAGATCGCGCGCAGGGGTGGCGTACCCCAGCGCCTCTCGCGCTCATACTGGCAGATCAGACGTGAATGAACCGTGCCGCGCGGAATCAGGCCGCCTCAACCAGCTCCATGCGACCATGCATGGCAGCGGTGAAGCTGACGCCGCGGCCGAGCTGCGTGGGCAATGGCGGGGCCGCGCTGATCAAGCCATGCGCGCCGTCGAGCGCGCCGGGTTCGAGTTCGTGCGAAAGCAACCGTTCCGGTTCGTAGCGGCCGGGGAGCCACAGGCGGTCGGTCTTGTCGGCGGAAAAGCCGAAACGCGCATAGTAGGGCCCATCGCCCACGAGCAGCACCGCGGTATGCCCGAGCTGCCGGGCTTGCGCCAGCGCGCATCGCGTCAGCGCCGCGCCGATGCCGCGCCCGCGCCAGGACGGATGCACCGCGAGCGGTCCGAGCAGCAGGGCGGCGCGCGCGCCAGCCGCAATGTGCCACAGCCGGACCGTGCCGACCATTGCCTCGTCCTCGCCGCGCCGTGCCTGGCCATTCATCCATAGGACGAAAGGGATGGTGCGGTATCCGGCAAGGGACGGGATCGGGGCGGTGGCAACGAAGGAAAGTCCGCCTGCGGGTTCGCACCCTTCGCGCAGGTGCTCGGAGGCCTTCTCAAAGCGGCAGGCGCCGAAGGCAAGATCGAGCAGCGCTTCGCGCGCCGGCGCATCGGTTGGCCGCTCGTGACGAATATTGATCATGGCGCTTGTCCTCCCCCTTGCGGGATGACATCGGATCCGGACGCGGGCGCGCGCCCATGAGCCTGCAATCCTTGCGAACTTGATTGCACGCGGCGCGCCGCTGCTCCCGATCCGAATGACGTGCCCGCGTTGTGAGCGGACACGCGCGAAAAAAAGCGATCCTCAGATGTGGTACGTCTTCAACGGCGGAAATCCGTTGAAGGCGACCGCAGAGTAAGTCGCCGTATAGGCGCCGGTGCCTTCAATCAGCACCTTGTCGCCGATCTCCAGGCTGATCGGCAGCTCATAGGGCTGCTTCTCATACAT
>JANQFI010000034.1 GCA_028277905.1 Chromatiaceae bacterium
GCGCTGAACAGCGACGGCAGCGGCCCGTGCGGGCCGGGATTCAACTGCACCGACAGCGAGCTGGGGCATCTCTTCTACATAGAGGGCGGGCTCAGTGCCCTTGACGCCATTAACGACAGCCCCGCCCTGACCAACGTCTTTACGAACATGCAGGACTTCACGTACTCGTCCGGTACGGAGCGCTCGGCGTCTGACGTGTGGATCTTCCTCACCGCCACTGGCTTCCAGGTCAACGTCGATAAGCGCAACACGAGCTTCGGTTGGGCGGTTCGCCCCGGACGAGTCGCCGCCGCCCCGCTGCCTGGCACGGCGGTGCTGATGGCACTGGGCTTGCTGGGACTCGGGGCTTGCCGGTTGCGGCGGCAGGCGCCTGTGGCGCTTCGGTGATTGGGTTAGGCGATTGCCGGAAACAAACATACCGAATGGCACAGGATTTTCGCTCGCCTTCAAGGAGCCGCAGCGGGCGCATAGTCGAGCTCTGTGCCCGCTGCCGCGACGCAGAAGGCGGGCGAAAAGACAAGCCAGGCGGTCTGTTTGTTGACAGAAATCGCCTAAGTACCATCATCGCCGCCGCGCGCCTCTGCCCTTGATCAGGCGCTGCGGCACAAAGCCTCCATGCCGTCGACGCGCCCGGTGTGCGCCCGGTGTGCGCCGGGTGAGTCTGGCTCAGCCTTTGCCCTTGGTCGAATCGTCCGTGCCCGGCTCATTGTCCATGAACATCTGGAATACCAGGTCCAGGTCTTCCTCTGTGGCGGTGCTGCCCTCGCTGGCGGGCTCGCGCGGCGCCGGCGCTCGTGCATTGCGGCCCGCATCCACGCCCTCGGCCTGCTCCGGCGCGCCGGCCGCTGGCGCCCCCACCGCCACCGCAGGCGCCACCAGTGTTGCCGGGGCTGGTGCCGAGCCGGCGGGATCCGCTGTAACCTCCGCCGGGACCGCCTCGCGCGGTGTCACCCGTGCGGTTCCGTAGCCGGGGGTGCCTGGGGCCTCGGCAAAGCCGGCGCCGGCAGCGCCCGCCCGGGCAGCAGCAGGGCGCTCGCGGGTCGCAGAATGTCCGGTTCCGGTTGCAATACCCTCGGCGGTCCGATAGCGCGCGGTGCCAGCGCCGGTCGGGGTGCTGCCCGCGGCAGGCGCCGTGCTCCGCCGCATCGGCCGCGGCGCCTGCGAGCCGAACAGGCGGAAGCCGCCGCCCACGTGGATGGTCGGCCCATCCGTGCTCGCTGCCGCCGGGCGCCCGAAGCTGGGCTGTGCCGCGGCCGGGGCCTGCGACCCCATCTGCTGCAGCCGCACCAACTGGTCTTCGAGTTGTTGGATGGCCCCGTGGCGTAGAAAGTACACGTCCGGGTCGTTCGAGGGCTTGACCAGCCCACTCGCCGCGTTGCGCACCAACAGCTGATCCACCAGCTCGCGGGCGCGCGCAGTCGGGATGTCATTCAGATCGATCCGTCCTTCATAGCGCGTGCCTTGGATCTTCTCGTCATGGGCGTCCAGGTGCTTGATCAGCGACTTGATGGCGACAACGTCGGCCGCATCGCGCCGGTCGACCTCGAGCACCCGGGTGTTGAAGCTCGCCTTGGCGCTCTTGGCGCCGATGAGACCCGTGAAGAGCACCAGCAAGTCCATCGATATGGCGATGACCAGCGCGAACATTGCATCCTTCTCCCACGCGAACAGGGCGTTGGTGGTGCGAGTGAATTCCGACGCGTTGGGGCCTTCCTCCCGCTGCAAGCGGTCCAGCTTGTCGCGCAGATCACGCACCCGCTTGAACGGCAGGCGGGTCAGGTCCAGACACTCGCGGGCGCGGTCCAGAGCCGGTACCAGCGCCAGCTCGTGCAGGCTTTGTGCGTCGGCGCCGGTGCAGTGCGCGTCTACGGCGGCGAGCGCCTGGCCGCTCGCCACGACCGCCGCTACCTTGGCCTGGATCGGGCCGCGATCGCAGGACAGGCGATACAAGTCCTCCGGCGGCTCGGGGAGCGTGCGCATATTGTCCGCCAGCTGGTTGCACAGCGTCTCCGCCTGCTCCAGATTCGCCGGGTCGGCGGTGGTCTCGAAGCGGCTCGGATAGTCGCGCAGAGACTGCACCGTCTCCTCTACCGTGCCGCCCGCGCCGAAGCCTTCCAAGCGCAGCCGGGACTCCCTCTCGCGGTTCTTGGCCCTGTCGATCTCCTGTTCGACGCTGGCGAGTCGCAGCTCCGCGGCGCTCAGTTGTCCGGCCAGATCGCGCCCTAGACCCTCCTTGCCAGCCAACTCGTCCTGCATGATTTGCAGCTCTGCCGCGAGCCGATCGCGCTGCTGCTTCAGACCGGTCCAGACCGGTCCTCGGCCGGACTTGCCGGTTTCGCCGACACCGCCCTCTTCGTTCTTCATCTCCGCTTCCTTGCGCTTGACCGCCAGCTTCAGCCGATTGACCTCGGCACGCAGCTCCGTCAGTTCTTCCATGGAGCCACGGGTCTGCTCCGCCGCGGCCAACCTCTCTCGCAGCCGTCGCATCTCGTCATCGAGCGCGCTCTTCTCCGCCACAATCGCTACGGTTTGCTGCTGCCGTTGCTCGAGATCCTGCTGCGCCTGGGCGCGTTGCTCCTCCAACAGCAAGCGCAGATCCGGGCCCGTCTGCAGCGCCAGTTCTGCGGCCCGGTTGATCTGCTCCCGCCAGCGCAGGTAGGGGTTGGCGGCGGCATTGCCTTTCTGTATCGCGCGCAGCTCTTGGTCGAGTTGCGATTTGAGCCGCTGCTCGGCGTCGTTGACCACCTCCACCGCGCCGTCGCGCGCCCGCCCCAGGCTGGCCTCCTGCTGCCGCTCCTCACCGAACATGACGTTGAACAGGCTGTTGAAGGAGAAGAACACCGACAGCGTGAAGCAGACGACGAACACGCCGACGTCGATCTTGGCCACGCTCTCCTTGTCGGCCAGCATGAAGCCGAGCCGCCAGGACACGACGAACAGGAGCGACTGGATCGCCGCGGTGATGAAGAAGGCGAAGATCCAATGGGCGACGAAGGGAGTAAGGCCGACGAAGGTCGTGTAGAAGGACGCGATCGATAGCAGCACGCTCGCGATGAAGAGCAGCAGCAGGTACGGCGAGCCCTTGGCCCGGTCGAGCAGGTCCTTCCAGAAACCGCTTTTCATCATCATCGCCTACCTTAGTTCCGGTTTGCAGTCTAGCAGGGCAGGAATTCCAGGACCCTTTCCCGTCGTTGTCGTTGTCGTAATCGTAATCGACTCCTGCGAGGTTTGGTTACCAGCTCTAACACCGCAGATGGGTCGACGACTTCTTCCAGCGCACACTAGTGCCGGGCGGCGCGCTTGCGCGGCGTGCCGGCGGGGATCAGGTGCTATTTGGTCACCGGCGCATGGGGCGCCGCGTGCTTCTCCAGCTCGGCGGCCAGCGCATCCCACTCGGCTGGCGGTCTTGTGGACAATTTCCGCAGCAGCTCGGCAGCAGCGTCGCCCGTGCTGGCCTGCGCCCGCTCCTGCACCTCCACTTTAACCGCGTCCGCTGCGATCTGTGCCCGTGCCTTGTCGATGCGGTCGATTACAGCATGCAGCGTGGCTGCTGCATCCCTTGCCTCCACACGAGGATTCTCGAGCTGGCGCCGTGCCTGCGCGCAGGCATGCCCGAGTGCGGCGGTGATGCCGTCCGCGCGCGCGGCACGCCATCCGGTCCAGGCGGGCGGGTCGTCGCCGTCGTCTCCGTCCAGCCCCCAGGTGTCTTCGATATCCAGCAGGGCCGCATCGACCTTGTGACCGAGATCCTGGGCATGAGCGCCGGTATCGGCCTCGGTCGGGGCAAAGTCGAACCCCTTGTGCGCCATCACGCGCAGCGCCCAGTCCAATACCAAGGGCGCGGGATCGACCGCGGCGTCCATGTTCAGCGGGGCCTGGGTCTGCGTTTCCCCCCGGTGCGCTGCCTCGCCTGCGAAGGGGGCATCGGTGGATGGAGCCTGCGGCGGCTCGACTGGCTCAGCAGCCGCATCCGCCTCCGCCTGAGCCGTCCGGTCCGCGCCGGCGGTGGTTCTGTCGTCATCGTCCAAGACTTCGGCTTTTCCGCTGCCGGCGTTGAGCTTATCTGCGGGTGCCGTCGCCGCTGGCGGCGCCGCGGCGCTGTCCGTCGATTGGTCGGCCCGTCTGTGCGGATCCTCGACGGCGGGCTCCTCCCGCCTCGGCACCCCGCCAGTGGGGGCCTGCTTCGGCTCGTGCCTATCGGGTGCAACACCGAAACCGGGCGCCTGCGCCGGCCGCGCCTCTGCAGGCGTTTCGTCATCAACCGGCCCGCGGTCCGCATGAGATGCCTGCTCGGCCTCGCCACCGCCGTGATCCACGCGCACGGATGGGGTCTCCGCCCTCGCCCGGACCCTCGCCTGTTCCGGTCCAACTCCTTTGGATTTGGGCTTGGCGGATGGGATTTCGGCCTGCCTGGGCTCGCCCACCTCGGTGTCCCCGGGCTCTTGCCGGCCGGCTGGCATTTGGTCGGGCGGGGTCGCGTGGCTGGGTCTGGCGAGCTCGCTGACGTACTGCTGCAAGCCCCAGAGCGCGAACCGCGTCTGCAGCTCGACGGTTTGCGCCATCAGCTCCGCCGCGCCGGCGCCGAGCCGGCCCAGGGCGGCCATCAGACCTTGGCGCAGGTGCGCTGCATCGGTGCGCTCGCCGCGCCGCAGCGCAGCCGAGAAGTCGCCCGCCAACTCGGCAAGCGCCAGCCGCCCGCGCCAGGGGCAGCGCGCCAGTGCGTCGTTGACGGCGTCCAGCTCCGCATCCAGTCTCGCCTCCGTCTCCTGCAACCTGGCCAGCCGGTGCTGCACCTCGCCGAAGCTCTTCGGGGGGTCGCTCCAGTTCGCGATGTCCGTGCCCAGGTCCTCGAGCGTCGCCTCCAGGTAGTCCGGCAGGGAGGCCGCGGTGGCGATGCGCAGCCCTTCGACGAGCGCATCCGGATCATCGCGCACGGCCCTGGCGGGGATGCCCAGGTCGCGCCATTGGGTCGCGCGCCCGCCGGCCAGCATGAATCGCCAGAGGTCGCGCTGCACGGCGGGGGACTCGCCCTCGATCCAGGCTCCCAGCTCGGCGTCATGCGGCTCCAGCGCAGTCGCCAGGGCCGCAGCGGGGGCGAAGTGCTCCGTGTCGGCGGGCTTGGCACCCCATGACGCCTTGGCCTCGGCGAGTAGGTGCGCAAGCCGCATGTCCGCGCGGCAGCCGAAGGCTAGGTCCGGGCGGCGTGCGAAGCCACCAAAGCTGCCGAGCGCCGCGACCATGCCGCGGCTGGTGAAGTGGCGGTCGTGCGCCGGCGCCGCGGGCGGCGCCTCGTCGAGCGGGCCGCTCAGGTCGGCGAACGCGAGCAAGGTGAAGGCCTCGGCATCCTCGGCGCCGCGCCAGTCCAGACAGCGCCTGTGATCGTCCACGCGCACCCAGTCGCCGTGCAGCTCCATGTCGATCTCGGTCAGGTCAAACGGCGGGCATCGCGGCGCCAGCCTGTGCTCGTAGTGGCGAGCTTCCTCCGTGAGCAGCAGGTAGTCGCGTCCGTAGAACAGGCCCACCAGGCAGCTCGCCTCGCCCCCGTCGTCCCCGTGCACCCCAACGCCGGTGTGTGGGTCCGCCGCCGGTGCCAGCGACGCCTCACCGCTGAAGTAGACACCCAGGTGGTCCAGGTGGCAGGCGGTGTCGCAGGGCCAGACCAGCAGCAGGCGATGGTCCGCGGTGGCGATCAGCTCCAGTTTGGCGCCGGACACGTAGCGGAATTCTTCGTCGCCGTAGGGACGATGGAAGAAGCAGAAGCCGGCGCGCACGCGCTCGGCCAAGTCACCGAATGGGCTTAGGTCGACGACGAGCGTCGGCACCTCCAGCGCATCGAACCCCTCGATATTCACCGCATCTGTGGGCAGGGCCTTGGAATCCTCGGCAACCGTGAACAGCACCTGGAGCGTCCGGCGCTCTCGCCCCAGCGGATTGACGGTCGGCCCGCGCGGGGCATCCGCCGCCTGCCCGCTGACGCGCATCAGCGCGAGTGCAGCCGGCGCCTCGTGCTCCTCCCAGGGAGGGTGCGCCAGCGCATCCTCCAGCCGCGCGCCCTCGGCCAACTCGATGGGCTCGAGGTGCAGCCCCTCGAGACCTGCAGCATCGTCCGCGACACGGAACAGCCAGCCGCGGATGCGATGGTTCCGGGCGGCAGCCCACTGGGCATGCGGGCGCAGGTCGGCATCGAAGGGGATGATCGCGACCGGCGAGGCATCCAGCGCGTCGATTCCATCGGTGCCGCCGGCCAGCGCGTACAGATACAGCTCGAAGCGCCCGGCGGTGGGAACCTTGATGGCCCACAAGGGCGCGGCGGCAGAGAAGTCGCCGGCGTAGTAGGCACCGGCCCCGTCGGCCACTCGAACCTCTAGCGCGAAGCCGCGGGCGGACCCAGGGCCAGACTGCGTACCGGCCCGGAACAGGACCAGCACGCCGTGCTGTGCGTCCCATGCGCACTCCGGCAGTGCTTCCATCGCTTCCATCGGTATACCGCGTTCTTGCTGAGCTGCGTCGTGCTGCGCGACCGGCCCGGAGCCGAACCCGTCGGCGTATCTTGTCGGCCCCTGCCGCGACCGTACAATACCAACAAGCGGCGCGGTGACTCAATCGACAAGGCGAGGCCAAGCATGGCGACCAGCGACGACGACTCGGAATTCCACGACGAGGACAGCACGGAGCCCGATGCAGGGTCCGAGGCTGCCAGGCGGGACGCTGCCGGGCCTGGCCTGCAGGAAGCTGCCAAGAAGCGCGGTCGGTTCTTCTCCTTACGCAAGCGCGGCGAGGAGCAGCCGCCCGGCTCGAAGAGATGCACGGTGATCGGGCCTACGCGTTCCGGCAAGACCGCGCTGATGCTGTCGCTAAGGCGCTGCGTCGACGCGCGCAGCCATTCATACGGTGCCCGCTATGTGACGACCATCGGTCATACAAACGAGGAATACGACAGGCTGCAGCAGTGGCTGGATACCTATTTCCCGCGAGGCCTGCGGCTCGACGCCTCGGATCTCGGCACCTGCTTCGTGCCGGAGTTCACTCTCCGGGTGAGACAGCGTCACAGGCGCGGTGATGCGGGACTCCTCCACAGCCGGCACAAGACGCGCTTTCGCACCTTTGACGGCGCCGGGGAGCTGCTGGAGAAGGCCAAGGTTGCTGCCGACCCGAGGTTTCGGGAGTGCCGCGAACGCCTCAACCAGGAACTGGCGGACTGCGATACCGTCCTCTTGTGCCTGCCCATCGGCCTGCGGATCAACCGCGATCAGGAAAGCGAGCTGAAGAACCTCCTAGAGGGTTTCATCGACAGCCGGCAGGTCCGGAGCCTGGTGGTCTGCTTCACTATGTACGAGACCCTGGGCATTGAGTACGGCCGCCTCGCCTATCGCGAGCTCGCGAACCGACTAGCCGCAAGGCGTGCGATACGCGAGGCATTGGAGCACCGGCTGTTAGGGTTGGACAATCACCTCGAACAGTTTCACCTGGCGAGCGGAAAGCGGGGCGTCTGGTGCGCGCCGGTCTCTGCTTACGGGTTCATTGCACGGAACGGCGGAGCGAATGTCGCCGTGTTCGGCAAGACCGAGCATTGTCTGCGTACGACCCCAGCCGATAAGGATGGCAAGGCGGCGCCGACGGGCGCGCACTCGCCCTATGAACATGACGTGGCCTTGACGGACTGGTGGCGGCCCTTTTTGACCATCGACCCCTTCGTGTTCATCACCACCGGCGATCGCCGGGGCACCCTGATCCACGCGTACGACGAGATCTTTGCGTGACCGAGAGCGACGCGGTCCGGGCGTACCGCTACGCGTACGGCAAGGCCGTCACCGAGCCCGGCGGCCCCATTCCCCTGGGCGATGGCTATCGTGTCACCAGCATCTCCGGCGGGATGCCCGAGTGCCTGAAGCTCCACTGCCGCCCGGGGGATCTGCTGGACAATCGCTCTACCCAGGCGCTCGTGCACCCGAAGCGAGAGCGCGACGGCGCGCTATTCTTCAGGCCCGCGTGTTGCGAAGGGCAGCGCTGGATGATTGCGAGCTGCGCGCGGGCGCGGCCCGAAGGGGGCGAAGTTGCAATGAGCCGCACCTTCACGCTGCTCGTGGCCTATGTCTTTGCCGCGGACGACTGGGCGCGCTGGGCGCCGCGGCTGTTGGCAAACACACCGCGCTGGCTCAAGGCCGAGCCGGACAGCCTCGACTTCGTCGAGCGCGGTGACTTCCCGCAGGTGCGGATCGCTTCTGAGCAGTTGCCCCTAGACCCGGAGCAGAACCCAGGAGACACCGCCAAGCCCCTACCGCTGACCAAGAACCCGCTCTTCTGGCGCATCGCCGACGCGCTGGAGAACCCCGTCGGTCTCAAGGAGTCCAGGGCGAACCTGCTTGTCGGCACCGCCGATCGCATCGGCTCGCTGCCGGTGTTCATGCAAGCGCTGGGCTTCGCGGCGGCGCTCTTGCCGCGGGAGGCGCGGATCTACCTCACCGCGGCAGCGGGCTTCGCCGAGACCGAGCGGGCCTTCGCCGTCCAATACCACCCGGATGCACCGCCGGTGGTCGCCGAGCCCGGGTTTTTCGCCTACTACGCCGGCGTGCAGCGAAACCTCAACCCCGACATCGACCTCGCCACCTGGCAAGAGTATTGGCAGAGCAAGCACCCCGACGACCCGCTGCTCGACGAGGTCTGGCCGCGGCTCGAACAGATCGACGCCTGGGAGAGCGCGGCCGATGCGCGGCGCTGGCTCGCGCGCTGTATGGACGACCTAGTTGCCGAGCGCTCGGTGAGCGAACTGCGCGCCTGGCTGAACGGGAAGCGTCCGGAGCCACCGAAGCGCCCGCGGCGCCACCAGCCGGGCACGGCCACGGAATGGGTCGGCGTGCTCACCGAGTGCATGAACGGATGCGTCGCCGATCCCGGCGGCGGTCGGGCGGCGGCAGCCGCCCGGGCGGCGCAACTGCTCGCAACGCTGGTGCAGCCCAGCCTCCCGGAGCGCGACCGAGAACAGCAGTCGAAATTCTGGGCAGAGGCCTGGTGCAGCGTGGCCGAGCACGCCGCCGTGCCGCCGGGCGACACCGGTGCGGAGGCGGGCGTCGCGCGCACCATGCGGCAGAGGAAGGTTCTGCGCTGGTCGGTGCTCAGCGCCGTGCCCTTTCCGAGCGCTGCCGACCGCAAGCTGCCCCGTGACGGTCTCGGCATGATCCAGGACTTCACCGAGCTCCGGGTCGTCCACGAGACCCTCGATCGCGCGCGGGCCGCCTCACCCGAGGCGGCCGAGCAGATCAAGACCGCCGTCAGCAGCAAGGCGTTCAACGACCGGCTCGCGGACCTGCGCAAGCGCGCCGAGCCGATCCTGGTGCACAACCCCTACTGCCTGATTCATCTCGTGCATTTCCCGGCGCTGCTGGCGCCGCGTGCCGATGAGAGCTTTGGCGAGGACAAGGCGCTGCGGAGCGCCGTGCGCGCGATTCACCTGGCGTGCCTGCTGTATCACTGGGTCGATGTGTCCCCGCCGGCTTGGCACGCCGAGCTGCTGCGGTCGGCCCAGGCCGTCGATACGGTGGTTTCCGAACCGCGCGAACAGTTGGACGAGGCGCGCCTGCGTCACGAGCTCGAGAAACAACTGGCGGGGCACTTCAACGACTTTCTGGCGCGCTTCTTCCGCTCGGCCTATGCGCTTGAGGCCAAGGGCACGAACCGCGAGTCAACACTGTGGCAAGACGCCGTTGCCATGACGTTGCGGATAGGAATACAGCAATCCGATTGGGTCCGATACCTATCAGTGTTGCTGACCGAGCTGGACGACATAGCGAGCACTGCCAGATCGCGAGAAGCCGGTCCCGTGGGCCCGCTGGTCCGGGTCGACCTGTTCGATCAGGCCATCGGTGATTGGATCGAGCGCAGTATCCAGATGCTGGATCAAGCCTGCGGCGATGGCGTGGACGTCGCGGTGATCGTCCTTACAGGACCGGAATCCTTGTCCGAGCTGTTGCCGCGTCCGGCTCGCGCACCCTTAGCTGCCCGCTTTGCCGACGCCTTGCACGAATGGCTGCTGCACGCGCTAGGTGCCCGCAAGCTCAGATCCGAAACACTGGCGAAGCGGGTCTTGGAGCCCTTCGTCGCACGCCTCGAAGAGCTCGTAGAAGCCCACAGCGGTTTGAACGCCCGGCCGCCGCCGCTTCCACTCCGCCATCGCTTGCTGGAGAGTGCGAGTGCGTTGATCCGGGCGATGATCGCGTCTCCGGGGCGGCTCTCTAGGCAGCGCATCAGCGATCTCTTCGATCAGCTGGACTGGCTCTGTGGATTTACTGACCCCCAAGGGTCCGAGACCAAAGAAGTGTCCTCCGTCCAACAATACACGTCTGAATTGAGTACCCTGCTGGCCCTTTGCCTGATGCGCTGGGCGGCTGCCGAGGAGCCCCGGCCTTACTTGCCCAAATACCGGGATATTCTGACCAGATCGCCCATTCGCCATGCGCTGGCTTGGCGGCTTGGCTACCCCGGTAGCCTATATTTCGGGCGCCTGACCCCTGCGTCCGAGAACGCACAGCCAAACCGGGATCTGCCTCGCACCGCTCACGGGCAATCGATCACAGACCGGCTTCGGGTGTCTATCCTGAAGGATGCGATGCCGTGGTCAAACGACCAGGCCAAGGTCTTAATAGGCCGCGTGGTTGCGGTGGGGGCGCTGCGCGCTTGGCGTGAGCTCTTCGGCACCGGTCCGGCCGAAAAGGCCGCGCTTGGACGCTTGATGGTCAGTCCGGTTACCGAAGAGGCGGTTACCGCGGCAATGCAGGTCGTACAAGAAAATCCGCCTGGCTATCGGGCACTGTTCGATAAGATTAATGAACATTGCTGGTACATTTTCGCGTGCTTTTCTGCGCTGCATGGCAGCCATGAGCCCTATTGCTCTACACCCACGCCCAAGCCGCTCAAGGAGGCGTTGCTGAGCAACGGCAGCCGGCATTCGGGTAACTACGCCATCATGCTGGTGCGCCGCTTGCTCGGCAGCCCAGCGGCGCGGATGACCGGGCTCGCCGATTTACTGACGCACCGCGAGTCTCACAGCCACTTCACCAGCTGGATCATCGGCTGGCAAAATGGCTGGGCGGATTTCGCCAGGGCAGACGACCGGCATCGAAAGCATGCCATCCTCCGGCTCCTGTTTTTGTTGGCGCTGGTCCGCAACGCCGATGTCAAGCCCGGCGAGCAACAGTATCGGTTTGCGGTGGCTCAACCCGATTTAGAGAAGACGCTGCGGCTGAACCCGAAAACAGCCGAGCTGAAGGGGAGCGTGGCCGCATTCTTCGATGAGAACCAAGAATGGGCGGATGCGCTAGGCTATGCGATCCGCCATGCTGGCCTCGCCGAGCTACCAGGCTGGCCGGACAGCGTACAGCCCAAGGCCCCGCCGACGCTGCGTTCGATGGTCGGTATCGGCAAGAAGGGCTGATGGATCCTAGCCCAGCCCCGCAGCGCACAGGACGCGGCCAGAACCATGGAATCGCTCAGTATCTCTGCTTACCGCTACTGCGATGGCAAGGTCGTCGAGCAGACCCGGGGACCGGTGGCTTCGCGCAGACCGAGCAGGCGTTCGCCATCCAATACCCGACGGATGCATAAGCACTACCGGTTATTCTCCTGCTTTGAGCGCGGTGATGGGCAACCTCTGGGTTCAAGCTATCGATCCCTTCGTCTTCATCACGACTGGTGATGACGAAGCTACGCTGATTGACACCACCGACGAGCTGTGCAAGTGATCGACGGTGTTCTCGCCTATCGCTACGTCTATGGCAAGGTCGTCAGCGAGGCCGGCGGCCCCGTCCGCTTGGGCGATGGTTATCGAATCACGAGCGTTTCCCGAGACATGCCGGCGTGTCTGAGATTGCTCTGCCGGCCGGGCGATCTGCTCGACAATCGATCCACGCAGGCGCTCGTGCATCCAGAGCGCGAGCGTGACGGTGCCCTCTTCTTCCACCCTGCGTGCTGCGACGGCCAGCGCTGGATGATTGCGAGCTGTGTGCGCCCGCGCCCGGAAGCCGGCGAAGGCACGATGAGCCGCACCTTTACGCTGCTCGTCGCCTTTGTGTTCGCAGCAGACGACTGGGCGCGCTGGGCGCCGCGGTTGCTTGCCAACGCACCGCGCTGGCTCAAGGCCGAGCCGGACACGCTCGACTTCGTCGAGCGTGGCGACTTCCCGCAGGTGCGCATCACTTCCGAGCAGTTGCCCCTAGATCCGGAGCAGAGACCAGGAGACCCCGCAAGGCCACTGCCGCTGACCAGGAACCCGCTCTTCTGGCACATCGCAGACGCCCTGGAGAATCCCGAAGGCTTGAAGCAAGCTTCGGCAAACGTGCTAGTCGGCGCCGCTGATCGCATAGGGTCGCTTCCGGCGTTCATGCAGGCGCTGGGCTTCTCGGCGGCGCTGTTGCCGCCGGAGGTACGGATTTACGTCACCGCGGCGGCGGGCTTGGCGGCCGCAGAGCGGGTGTTCGCAGTCCAATACCAGCCGAATGCACCGCACATAGCCAACAAGCCCGGCTTCTTCGCCTACACCGCGGGCGTGCGGCGATCGCAGCGTCCCGATATCGACCTCGCCGGTTGGCAGGCGTACTGGCAGCGCAAGCACCCCGACGACCCGCGCCTGGACGAGGTCTGGCCACGGCTGACTGACAGGGACGCCTGGGAGAGTGCGACTGAGGCGCGGCGCTTGATTGCGAAGTGCATAGACCAGCTGGTCGCCGAGCGCTCGGTAACGGAACTACACGCATGGCTCCGCGGGCAACGGCCGGAGCGGCCGGAGCCGCCGCAGCGGTACCAAGGGGTCACGGCGGTCGGTTGCGTCCGTGTACTCGTCGAGTGCCTGAACAACTGCGCGGCCGGTGCTGACGGAGGGCGGGCGGCAGCAGCCGCCCGCGCGGTGGACCTGTTTACCACGCTGGTGCAGCAGGGCGGGGCGGACCACCAGCGAGGGCGTCCGTCCTGGTTCTGGGCCGAGGCCTGGCGCAACGCCGCCGAGCGTGCGGCAGAGCACCGGGATGTGCTGCGCTGGTCGGTACTGAGCGCCGCGCCCTTTCCGAGCGAAAAGGATGCCACGCCAAAGCGCGATCAGCTCGGCGTGCTTCAGGACTTCTCCGAGCTGCGGGTCATTTGCGAGACCCTGGAGCGGGCGCGGGCCGTTTCGCCCGAGGCTGCGGAGCAGGTGAAGGCGGCCACGAGCACCCGGGCGTTCAATAATCGGCTCGCGGCGCTGCGCTCGCGCGCGGAGCCGATCCTGGTGCACAATCCCTTCAGCCTGATCGATCTGGCGTCCTCCAAATGGTTGTTGGCGCCAGTGCTGGGCAGGGATCTCGGCGAGGACGAAACGCTCCGGACCGCGGTGCAGGCCATCCACCTCGCATGCCTGTTATATCGCTGGACCGACAAGCCCGAGCCAGCCCGGCACGCCGAATTGCTGCAGGCCGCCGAGGTTGTTGACAAGGTACTTGCAGAGCCGAGCCAGTCCTTGGACGAGGAACAACTGCGCCAGGAATTCGAAGAAGGCACACGAGAGTGCTTGAATGACTTCCTCTTGCGCTTTTTCCGTTGGGCGCTGAACCTGGAGGCTGGCGGCAGCGACGGTGCACCGACGCTGTGGCGCGACGCAGTGTCTATGACCATGCTAAGGGTCAAGCGACAGAGCGGTTGCGTCGAGTGCGTCTGGCTGTTGTTGACCGAGCTGGACGACAGAGCCCGCACGGCGAAGTCGCTTCAGGCGAGCGTCGCGGCTTCGCCGGAACAGGGCGCTCGATTCCGTAAGGAAGCCAAGAAACTGCTGGGAGCCTGTTTCGACTCCCTGGTCCAGGGCTTGCCAGATAACGCAGAGGTTGCGGTTTTTCTGCTGGAAAGTCCACGGGCGGTGAGAGCGCTGGCACCCCAGGCGGATTGCAACCCAATAGCCGACCAGAGCGCGGAGGAATGGCATCGTCGGGTCGTCGCTGCGCTGGCATCCGAGGAATATGATCCCGAGCAGCTCGCTGACGGGGTGTTGCCGGCGCTGGAGCGGCGGATCGATGAGCTGAGGACGAACGGTGGCCAGGGGGGTCAAGGTTGGGCTCCGCCGCCGGCGCTTGCGCTCCGGCTGCTGCGTATTGGCCATGCTCTGCTGAGCGCTTTGCTTAGGATGTCCGTCCAGATGCCCGAGGAGCCGACTATTCGGTTGTTCGAGCGACTGGAATGGTTGAATCAGGCAACGAAAGGCCAAGGTCAATCGGACCAGCGCCAATTGGACCAGCGCAAATTACGAGACATGCTTGAGCAGTTGAGCGTCGACCTGGCGTGTTGCCTGATGCGCTGGCCCGGGGATACCCCGCCGCGGCCGTGGCTGTTGGAAAACCCAGGCGAGGTTACCAAGGCGTCGATCCGTGGCTTGCTGGCCGAGCGGCTCGCCTATCCGCGCTGCCTCTACTTTGGCTCTGTGACGCCAGCCGCGTACGCCCTGCTGCCGTGCGAGGGCGCGCTGAGCCAACGGCGTTCGGCCGAGGGAATCGCAAGAGATCCGCTTGCCGCAGGGCGGTTGCTATCGGAACAGATGCGTGCGACCGGTTCCTGGTCCAACGCCGAGGCGCAGGATCGGATTGGGCGCGTCGTTGCCGTCGGCGCGCTGCGCACCTGGCGCGCGCTGTTCGGCAAAGGCCCCGGCGGGGCGGTGGGCCTCGCGCGACTGATGGAAGATCAATCTGCGGTCGAGGTCGTCGAGGCCATGCTCCGGCTGGTCCGCGAGGAGCCGCTAGGCTACCAAGAGCTGTTCGACGAAGAGGCCTGGTACACCTTTGCTTTCCTCAATGGCGGGCATGGCGAGGGGAGCCCCCACCTGTCGCTGCCCATGCCAGAGTCGCTGCACGACGCGCTGCTCGCCAGCGGCGACCGGGAGGTGGACAGCTTCGCAATCACGCTCGCAGGGGGCCTGTTGGCCGGCCCTGCGGCCGATTCCACTGGGGTGCTCAAGCTTATGGGACACAAGACGCCACATAGCCGTTTCACCGGCGATGTGCTGGGCTTGCGCAGTGGCTGGGACGACTTCGCCAGCCTCGGCGATGCCGAGCAGCAGGCCTGTATTGCGCGCCTGTTGTTCATGCTGGCAATGGTGCGCAGCGCGGGCGCGAGGCGCGACGCGCGCCGCCAGCGCTTCTGGTTCCAGCCGTCCCAGCTGACCGGCATGTTGCGCCTGGCAACCAACACGGCGGCTGGGCAGAGCCTCGCCCGGTTCTTCGACCAGCAGTCGCGAGAGGCCGCTGCGCTGCGCCAGGCCCTCGGAGATGCCGGTCTCATCGCGTTGCCGGGCTGGCCGGACGCCGTGCAGCCGCGGCCGGGTTCGGCGGGCATCTCCCGGCGTAACGTCAAGCGCTGAGCGTACCCCAGGCAGCCAGGGGCATTGGACCAGGATCATGCAGCCGCAAGGAATAACCGCACTTCGCGACTGCTATGGTAAGGCCCTGACCGAGCCGGGCGTGCCGGCGGTAACGGGCTTCCAGATGCAGGTCACCAGCGTGAGCCGCGGCCTGCCGGCGGGGCTCCCGGATGCCTGTGCGGCGTCCGATCTCTCAGGCTCGGTGCACGAGCTGCGCGGCAAGATCGCTGCCGAGAATGGCAGGGCCTATTGCGGGTGCTGTTTCTGCTGAGCCTGGTCTGCGACGCGAGCGCCCGCCGCGGCAGGACGCAAGGGCGCGTGGCACTGCCCCGAGAGGAGCTGTTGCGCACGCTCAACCTTCCCGCCGAGGCGGGCCCAGCGCGGGAACGGCTCGGTGACTACCTGCATAGCCATGTCGAGGTGAATACGGCGTTGCGCGCGGCGCTGCGCCTGGCGGAGCTGGACGAGCTACCGGGTTGCCCGCGGCGGGCGCGGCCCAAAGGCGATTCTTGCCGAAGAACATACCTCTGACTCCCTCTCTCTCGCTGCGACGGTGTATGATCCAGCGCTAGCGGCGGTTATTATTCGCCCGACTCGCGCTGTGATACCGCCAGCGTTGCAGCCGCCAATGGATCTCCCGACGGACGCCGTGCCCGGCACAGGATGGGGAGCATGACGATAACGGCAATCTGGACGTACTCGATGCGCCGCGCGAGCGGGGCGGCGCCTGCCCGGCGGCGCATCCGTGTGTGCGCCGATCGCCTGGTCCGCGGGGCCCACGCCGGCGGCCTGCTGCTCCGGCTCGTGATCTCGATGATCATCGGCTTGGGGGGCTGTTGGGCCGCCCCGCCCGTCGCTGCCGCCTACGATCCCGCGACCCCCGACGTCGCAGTCATCGTCGATACCTCGAAGAGCATGCGCCGGCCGGGTATGGACCCGGAGCGCTCCTCGCTACTGGTCTCCAAGCTGCTCGCCGACATCCTGCCCGGTAACCTCTCGGTCATTCGGCTGCTGGACCGCGGCGACGACGCAGAGCTGCTGCCGCGCATCCGCACCGGCGAGCGTGGCGCCTGCAAAGAGGACAGCAGCGAGCCTTGCTGGACGGTCGAGCCCACGACGGACTGGGGCGAGCTGGCCCGCGAGGGACGCTACGGCGTGCTGCGGCGCGTGCGGCGCGGGGACGCGGCCTTCAAGCAGCAACTCGATGAGCACTTGGCGCAGACCCGCGGCGACAGCCTGTTCTATCTGTCGTTCCGGGCTGCCGAGGGGGTTTTCGCCGCGAACGCCGCCGCGGGCGAGGCCAGCGAGAATCGCACCATCATCTGGCTCTCGGACGGCAAGGACGAGGCCGAGGGGAAGCTGCTGCAGGTAGTCGAGGACCTGCGCGACGGCGGCGTGCGCATCGACACCATCCTGTTCGGCCGCGGCGACCCGACCATCCCCGAGCGGTTGGATCTGGAGCCCGTGCAGGTGGACAGCCCGCTGGCGCTGATGGGTGCCTTCGCGCAGGCGTTCCGCCGCATCATGCGTGCCCCTTACCGCATCGATCATCTGGTCGCCGAGCAGCCGAGCTTCGACGTGCGGGCGAACGTCGACACCGTCTGGGTGGTGGTCTACGGCGACCCCAGCCTGGACCAGGTGACCCTGTACGACGCCGATGGGCGCGCCTACCCGGCAGATTTCGCGGCCGACCGCTGGGACACCGCGGGCGCCTATCGGGTAGCACGCGTCGAGCGCCCGCCGGCCGGCACCTGGCGGGTGGAGACCGACGGCGGCGGGCCGGACGCGGCCTATGCCGTCGTACAGCGCTCGTCGCTTAGGCCCCTGTTCATCGGACCTGAGCGCGTGCAGGCGAATGTCGAGACGCGGCTGTTGGCGGGCATCGCTGCAGGCAATGATTCGACGCCGGTCGCCGACCCCGAGGTGACGGCCGACGCGACGCTCAGGATAACCATTGACGACACCGCGCTTCAGCTGCGCGACGACGGTACTGGCGGCGATGAGGTCGCGGGCGATGGTCGCTTCACGACCCTGTACCGGTTTACTGAGTCCGGCCCGCAGGAGCTGACGCTCGAGCTGCAGAGTCCGCTGGCGCGGGCCAAGACCGAGGCGACGGTCGAGGTGGAGGGGGTGTTCCGCTACGGCGGCGCCGATGTGGCCTTGCGATTCGATCTGCTCCGCGTCTCCGATGAGCCGCCGCCGCGCTGCGTAGCTGTGCCGCTCGCGGGTTTGGAGCATCGCGGCACGGTCCCTGTGGAGCTGGTACGCGACGGGCCGCTGCCGGCTGGGCATCGGCTTTTTCTTCACATCGGCGGCGAGCGTCTGGACGCCGGCGCCGGGCCAGGTGACTGGCCGCAGGGCGCGGGGTTGGAGGCATGTCTGGAGGTCCGGCGATCCGCTCCCGACTGGCGCGCGGCGGGGACGCCGGTGCTTAGCTTGCGTCGCGCCGGTAGCACCGACCCCGCGGAGCGCCTGCGGCTGCTGCCGCACTGGCAGGTCCAGGGCCTCGGCTTCTGGGAACGTTGGGGCTGGCTGATCCTGAGCCTGCTCGCGGTGCTGACAACGCTGCTCGTGGCCCTGGGCTACATCCTGCCGGTGCGCTTCCAGGCGACGCTGGCCATCGCCTTCGGCCCCGAGCGCGACGACGTGGACGAGTACCCGCCACAGCCGGTGCGCAACTGGCGCGGCGTGGGCATCGGCTTCTACCGCAACGCGCGCGCCTTCCTGCAACGCGACTTCCGCCTGAGCGGGCGTGCCCATGGCGCCTTGGCCGTGCTGTTCGCCGACGGCCCGGCGACCCGTGTGCAGGGGCGTGGCGGCTTCACGCTGTTCCGCGAGGACAGCCTCGGCGACTGGGTGCAGCTGCCGCAGGACGGCGAGCTGGCCCGCCCCGGCGAGGTCTATCGCATCGGCGAGGCCGGCCCGTACTTCAGGCTCTCGGCGCGCTGAAGCCGGCTATGCATCGCCTTCGGATCATCCCGCTGCGGCTGGGCGTCCGGCGCGACCGAGTGGGGCGTCTTGTCGCGCGATCGAATGCTCCGCAGAGCGGACCCTACGCGCTCACGTCTGGCGCGAGGTCCGCTGTGCGGACCAGTCGCAGTGGCCGAGGTTGTGGCGCATGGCTCTTGCCCGCGCTGTTGCTGATCCTCTTGCTGCCGACGGCGGCTTTCGGCGTCAGCGGCGGCGACCACGTGCGCGTGGTGCTGGATACCAGCATGTCCATGTCCGGTCCGCCCGGGCCAAACGACCGCGGCCGGCTCGCGATCCTCGCGACCATGCTGCTCTACGACCTGGTCGACCCGAACCCGCAGGACCCGCGGGAGCCGGACAGCTTCGTCGTCTTTCCCTTTGCCCACTGGAGCGAGTGGTCCAGTCCGAGTCAGCCGCCGCCCACCGGGACCGGCCAACCCATCGAGGCCCTGGGACAGGATACGGCGGACCGCGAGGCCTTCCGCGCAAGCCTGCAGGGCCTCGCCTACGATGCGCCCTGGACCTATTTCTACCCTGGGCTCAAGCGCGCCGTCGAAGACGTGCTCGCCGCATCCGGCGGTCCGGAGGACCGGCGTGTCGTCGTCTTGGTAACCGACGGCCTACCGGAGACGGAGATCAAGGCCCGGGAGGCCGAGCTGCTCAGCGAGCTGCGCAATCAGATGCTCGCCGCCAAGGTAGGCTTCTACGTGCTCGCCTTCGGCCCGACTGCCGCGAGCGAGCGGGATTTCTTCGATCAGCTGTTTGAGGGTGCGGGCGGATTGCCCCTCGGGGAGCTGTTCGTGGACCCGGACGGACGCGATCTGGTCCTGAACATGGCGCGCATCTTCTCGCGCAGCTTCGGCTACGACGTGGAGCATCTGGGCCCCGGACCGGCCGCACGCATGCTGGACCTGGATGGCGGCATCACCCCGCCGAAGGTGGCCATGGTGGCACTGCGCCGCGGCGGCGGCGCGTCGCCGGAGCAGGACTTCTCGCCGTCGGTGAACGCCCCGCGCGGTGTCCAAAAGGCGAGGTCCCAAGGCGAGGCCGCGCACAGCGCCGCCTATTCCATGCAGATGATCGAGGGCGTCGTACCCAACCTCGAGTACGCGCTGGACACCGGCGTCGCCGGCGTAGACATGGCGCTGCTGCGCAAGGTGGAGCCAGAGTTGTCCGTTTGGCCTGGCGAGGTAGAGCTGGACGGCGTGCCGCACCCGATGCGCCAAGCCCACCGGGTGATGGCCGAGACGCCCTTCACACTGCGGATATTGGCAGCATCCCCCATCGGCACCCCGGGTGGCCAAGCCGAAGACCTGCATGTCAGCGCCCGCCCGCACGGGCCGCGCAAGATCGGCTGCGAGTACGACTGGACCGAGGGCTGGATTGGCTACGGCGCGCGCGACAGCTGGGGCGATGGCGTCGCCTTCGACGTGCGCCTGGAGTTTCCGGCCAACGCGAACGACCCGGCCGCGATCTACGACGGCTTCGTCGACGCGGTCGCAAAATTCAACGAATTCGACGTGGACAAGCTCGACTGCGATGACGCGCATGGGCTCGAGGTCTATCCAAAGATCGCGATCCGCACCGCTCCGGCGGACGGCTATCTGGACCCGCCCTCCCTGGAGCCCGGCGTCGCCGAGCAGGGCTGCGTCCACTTTCGGCTCGAAACCGACGAGCCGCAGAAGCTGGCCGTGCTGCAAACCGAGCTTTATCGCCTGCGCGCCTATCTGGAGCCCGGCAGCCCCGACCTCGCCGACGGCGCCCTGGCCGGGGCCGAGTACCGCCTCGATCGCGAGGCGGTGGCCTTCGAGGACCTCGCTTCGCCCTGGCACACCGGCCGCGGCCTGCTCCTGGCCGAGCTGCTGGGCGAGCATCGCTTCTGCGTCGACCTGGGCAGCCCGAACCTCACCGACCCAAGCCCCGACCTGACCCTGACGCTGCACCTGGCCCTGGACCACACCCCCTACGACGACTTCCGCGTCATCGAGCCCTTTCGCGCCAAGCTGCGGGTCGTGCCCCTGCTCCCGCCGAGCTGGGCCGACTTCCCTTGGGCCGCGCTCTGGGCGCTGCTCGGCCCGTTGCTTGTCGGATTGGCCGCAATGGCGCTCATCGCGCCACGCTGGGGCCTGCCGGACGACCTGGGCTACAGCTTGACCCGGCTTGACGACACGGCCGCGTCGGCCGGTAGCCCAGGGACCGGCGAGGCCGGCGCCGCAGGAGATATTACCCCGGTGCCGGCCCCGTTGCTGCCGCTACCGCCGCTCGCCTGGTGGCAACGCCTGCCGCTGCCCCTCGGCCGCCGGATGCGACCGCTCCCTGACCCAGGAAGCGACCGCGTCCTCGCATGGGTTCAGCCCCGCTCGCGGGAGCTGTTTAGCCTGCGTCCTGCGAAGGGGTTGTGGGTGAGTGAGGGGGAAGGGCCGGCGCTGAACTTGGACCGCGGGCGGCTAGAGGTGCAGGTGCATCGAGATTACAGGATCGTCGGGGACGGCGGTCCTTGGCGTCTACGATTGGACTACTTAGACGCCCGGTCCGAGTGACTTCAGTCAAGCGGTCTAGCACTGCCTAAATGAACCTTGCCGGCAAGCTTAAGCCGAGCTAATTGTGAGCGCACGTGCCGATGATCCTGGCTTGATGTGCCCAGCCCTGGAAGTGCCTTTCTTGATTCTTGCGTGCCCTGACATATCGCAGCAATATTGATCTATAGCCTAGGGGGAAATGGAAAATGGGAGCTGATCAGGAGAAGATTAGTAAACCAAGTGTGC
This sequence comes from Chromatiaceae bacterium, assembly GCA_028277905.1. Classification (GTDB taxonomy): domain Bacteria; phylum Pseudomonadota; class Gammaproteobacteria; order Chromatiales; family Chromatiaceae; genus Thiohalocapsa. Next base: position 21,100 of record JANQFI010000034.1, read on the forward strand.
CACACAACGACAATCGATAGCTGGCGGATCCAATAGTCTCCTTGGCGGCGGGTATTGTTATAGTCATAGGTGGTCTATTATTGTCCGCCGACGGCAGAGATAGCATGTCTGCACAGTGGGAGCGTATCCAATATGCACTTGATCGACCTCCCCGCCGAGTGATGAGCGGATCATTCGCGCATAGCAGTCGCTCGCGATTTAAATGGATAGCCAATAGGGCTGGCGACTTCAAGCGCCTATGGATTTTCATGTTGGACGTAAGCGGTTCTATTGCCGAGTATGAGAGTATCCCAGGGCCGGCTTGGTATCTGCCTGCCTACAGGGAGGTCGTTGGTGAAGTTGGGGACGAGCACCTGAGCTCTGCCGAGAGGGAATCAATCCCGCCAAGCTCGGGCCCAATCCCCGTATTTTACGCTGGAAAGGTCCTTCTCGCAAATAGGAAAGGCGATCCCACGAGTGCTTTGCTGCGGAAGTTCCGAGACCGGGATCCACTCGTTGTCGTTGTCGTTGTCGTAATCGTAATCGAATATCCGCACGGTGAGACAGCGACAATGACAATGACCTGAGACGGTCTCGGGACCTTCGCACTGCTGCACTAGCTGCTTTCACGAAGTTACGGTGTCTTTTCCTTGCCGCTCTCGTTCGGACCACTCAATATCGAAGCTGCAACGGTCAGGCGGCAGAAAAGGTCCGCGCTGGTCCGGCTAGTGAAGACGGGGCGACGTTTGCGCGGATCCTTGCTGGGTATTGGTGCAGTGCAGACGAAGGCAAGCTGATGGTCTGGTTTGACGAAAGGGGGTCGTTACGCATGTATGGGGGTGGCTATACAGGCAGTGGCACTTATCGAATAGAGCCTGAGGATGGGGTGTTCTTGGTTAAGGTTCACTGGGAGGGTGGCTCGCAGGATCACGGGCGTTCCACTACGTACCGCGTTATTCTGCATCAGGTTGACGGCCGCGATTCGTTGAGCGTACTGCCTGTGGACAGAGAACAACAGCGGGAGATGAGCTTTTGTCGTTGCACGCCGACGAAGATTGAAGAATTCCGCGGAGTTGGAGACGGGACGGAGCCTTCGAGGTCGGGAGACTCTGCGCAGTTGGGCGAGCATTATACTTCGAGAATTTAGAGTGGTATCTTAGCCTGGGAATGGGGTTCCGAGTGTGTTGAACGCTTTAGATACTCGACGAAATTAGACAAGATCGTTGGTGGCTGAATCATGAGTGAATACATTGCCGCCCAAGGCAGCATCATCCCCACGCTCTTCGTCGGCCTCGGGGGCGTCGGCTCACGCATCGTCGACCGTATCGCGGGGCGGGCGGTGCAGTTGCCAAACTGGGGCTCGCAGCTCGAGGGGCTGAACGCCTTCCTGTCCATCGACACCAACGAGCTGGATCAGCACAAGCTGCAGCAAATTCCGCCGGGCAACCGCATCAACATCGCCGCCTTCGACAAGGCGCGGGTGGTGGAGTACCTGCGAAAGTCGAAGGACGCGCAGACCCGCGAGTGGCTGGACGATAGCTATCAGCCCAGGGCGGGGTACAAGCCAGGGGCGGGGCAGATCCGGCTGGAGTCGCGGTTGGGGTTCTTCTACCACTCCGCGGAGATCCGCCGGCGCTTCGAGGAGCTGATCGCGGCCCTGCTTCGGCCCGGGAACACCTGGCGGCAGTCCAGCCCGCCGAAGATGAACATCTATCTCTTCTGTACGCTCGCGGGCGGCACCGGCTCGGGGAGCTTCCTGTCGGCGGCCTATCTGCTGGATGCGGTGGTGCGCGAGCGGCATTGGCAGCCGCGCGTGATCGCGAACCTGTTGCTGTCGACGCTGCTGACCGACAAGGTGGGCCCGGAGCTGCACTCGGACATCCATGCCAACACCTATGCGGCGCTGAAGGAGCTGGAGCACCTGACAAAGCTCGACTACGACCAGGTCAAGCAGGCCGGGCGCACCTCCGACACCTTCGTCTACGTGCGCGACGAGAACAGCGACGAGATCCCGCGGGTGTCGCAGCGGCCCTTCTTCATGTCCTTCATCATGGATCAGCCGCCGCACTTGGGCCTGCCGCGAGCCGAGGCGGCCATCGCCGACGCCGCCTTCCTGCAGGTGTTCACGCCGATCATCGATAACCTCTCAGGGGAGCTGGACAACTACGAGAAGAACCTGGAGGGCCTGACCCGCTACCCAGGCGACCTGTCCGACGTCGGCGAGGGCTACAGCAAGAACTTTGGCGCCTATGGCGCGGCGGCCATGGTGCTGCCGGGTGCCGACCTGCTGGCGTATGGCGCGCACCGCTTCGCGGCGCAGGCGATCCGCAGCCAGATCACCTTCGGCGCGGATCGCTCCAATCCGAGCGACGAGCGCGTGCGGGCGCTGGCCAAGCATGCCGTGGACTACTCGGACCCGAGGTTCCAGAAGATGGCGGAGCAGGGCCGCGAGGACGCCATCAACGACTCTTTCGTGCGCTCGGTGCGGGAGCTGCGGCGCCAGGACGCCGCCGAGGAACTGACCGACGGCTATTGGTATCGGTTGGTGGAGGCGGTGGACGAGGGTGCGGTCACCGGCACCGACGACAAGGGCGAAGAGCAGCGCGGCGAGACGCTGATGCGGGCGGTGGAGCGGCGCCTGAGCGAGCAGCGCACCCAGCTGATCACCAAGATCAGCATCAAGGACAGGTCCATGTTCTTCCCGAAGGAGAGCGTCAACGTCTATATCGACTCCATCGCGAAGCTGGAGGAAGAGGTCCGCATCGGCCACCAGCTGGTCGCCGGCGAGACACCGCAGCTGGTCAGCGCCGCCGAGGAGGGGGATGCCATCGCGGAGCTTGCGCTCGACCCCATCGCCGAGCGCTACCTGGTGGTGCGGCTGCTGGCGCAGTGCGCAGGGGAGTGGCTGCCCCAGGCAGAGGAGCAGTTCCGCAAGGCGGAGAAGGCGGACCTGATCGCCAATCCAGCCGTGCGCAAACGCCTGCGCGAGGAGATCTACGAGTCCTTGCAGCGGGCGGCGGGCTCGCGGCGGCTGTTCAACCGCGACCGGGACTTCGAGCAGGTGCGCCAGGAGGCGCAGAACGAGTACAGCAAGACGCGCAATGCGGCCATCAAGCTACTGGATGCGAAGGTGCGGCTGCAGCAGTTTCGCGGCCTGCACGACTACCTGAAGCGCCGCTCGCGCCAGTTCGTGCGCCTGGCGACGCGCATGGACGCGCTGGTTCGCGAGCTGGACGCCGACGCCGAGCGGCTGCGCGCCGGCGAGACCGGCATCACGACGCCGCTGGCGTTGCGCGTAGAGGTCTTCGAGACCCTGCGCGAGCCACGCGAGCGCATCTGGGACCGGGTCTACGATGCGATGTTCATCGCCGGCGGGCGCTTCCTCGCCACCTTCGACCGGCAGGTGCTGTCGCGCACCATCACCGATCAGCTGAAGCCCGTAGTGGATGACCAGGGCCGCGTCACCGAGAAGACGGTGGAGCAGACCGTCGCCGACCTGCGTCGCGCGCTCTTGGGCCTGGGGCACGAGCGTCTCGGCCCGGCCATTCTCGGGAATAGCGAGCAGGACGGGCTCGACCTGGTGCGCGGCCTGCAACTGGAGGCGGAGCTGTTGTCCAGCCCCGCGGGCGGCGGCACGGCCGACCCGGCCGCGGTGACCGAGTACAAGCGGATGAAGTTCCGCGCCCTGGCGCAGATCGCGGGCGTGCTGGCAAGGGTGAGCTCGGCAGATACCAAGGCGCTCGACGACGGTGTGGTAGTCAACCGCACGCGCCAGCTGATCCTGGGCGTCGATACGCAGGCCGGCGGCCAGGGCGCCGAGGCCTTCGAGCGCGAGCTGACGAGCATCCTGTCGGAGGCCGGCCGCCAGGTGAAGACCGACCGCTGGTACGACCCGCGGTTGATGATCGTGCACGACGTGGAGATGCCGATTCCGCTCTACTACTTTCCGCCGGTGGTGGGTGACGTGGAGGAGGCCTATCTGCGCGTCGCCGGCAACGAGCAGCGCGGCTATCACCTGCATACGGACTTCCGCTGGGAGCGCTCGCTGCCGAACCTCAATCCGCGCCGCTCGGAGCTGGGCGTGAGCTGGGCCTTGCAGACCCTGACCAGCGCGCTTGCCGCGGGCGTCATCCAGCCGCAGGCCGACCACTGGGTGTGGCTCGATGCGAGCGGCAAGCCGGAGATGAGGCTGCATCCGCTGCTCTCCGGGACGCTATACAAGCTGGGCGAGATCTACAGCCGCGAGCGCCTGCGGGCGAGCCTGGAGACGCAAATCGAATCCGCCGAGACCGAGCAGGGCGCCGAGGCCATGGCGCGCCGGCGCGGCCGGCTGGACGAGCTGCTGGAGGATCGCCTCAAGGCCACCGAGAAGCGCGAGCTGGACGGCAGCGTGCGCAAGACCGATTACCTGGATCGGCCCGTGATCCGGGCCGTGCAGTTGCTCCTGCGCGAGCACACCGAGAAGCAGGCACCGGACACCGGCGGCTACACGCCACAGGACTGGGACCTTGGCTGAGGACGCCCTGGCCGAGCTGGAGGCCGCAGCGGATGCCGATGTGATGCCGGCGCCCGCCGGTGCGATGAAGCCGAGCATCCTCATCGGCTATGGCGACTTCGGCAAGGAGGTGCTGCAGCGGCTGCTCGCGAGCACGGCGCCGCGCGGCATTCTGCACTGGGGCCGCGCCGCGCAGGCGCGGGGCGGCGCCGGCGAGCAGCGGCTGCGTGACATTGCCATGCTGTGGCTGCCGGGCCGCGAGCGTGCCGGCACCGCCGACGATTTGGCCCAGAGGCTGCGAGACGCCGGCACCAAGGCGGACTTCATTACCGATCTGCAGCGTCAGATCCAGCTCGTGGACTCCAGCCCCGGCGCGGCCGAGCAGGCCCTGGGCGATACCGCCACCGCCGCGGTGGAATGGCTGTTGCTGCCCGAGAACGCGGCCGGACGTGGCAGCAGCGCCGGACTGGACATCATGCTGGTCGCGCACATCGACAAGAAGGAGCGCGTCGGCGAGCTGGACAAGCTGATCCGCGGCCTGCTCAGGCGGCTCGTGCGCGACAAGCCCGGCTGGGCGGCGGCGCAAACCAGCGACCGCAAGCTGAACTGCATCGCGGTCCTCGATTTCGATAACTTCCGCCGCCCGGACCAGGAAGGCACCAGCATGCGGGCTGCATTGCGGCGCTCGATGGTCTACTGGAAGAGCGAGCTGGATGCCAAGCGGCCGGCGCTGGACCGCTGCTGGCTCGTGGACGGCAGCGCCCGCGACGATCACCGCAGCGTCAAGAGCCGGTTGGACGAGGTGACGCTGTTCCTGGAGCTGTTGTTGTTCGCCGGCCTGCGCAACGACGAGCAGCTGCGCGAGCTCTACCAGCAGGTCGGCCAGGACCAGCAGATCGCGGCCGCCTTCGGCCTGCGGGCGGTGGAGCGCAGCCCGCTGTTGCTGAGCCGCATCGCGGCGGCGCGCTTCGGCGTCGGCTGGCTGCCCTATCTGCGCGGCGATCCGGCCGCCGGTCTGAGCCGCCCGGCGCGCAAGCTGGAGGCCGCGCTCAAGCCATTGCGCGCGGCGATACTGCCCAAGCAGGCGCCTGCGGCAACGGCCGGGGCGGCTGGTGCTCTCGATGCGGACGAGCTGGCGACCGGCGGCGATGCCCTGGATAGGCAATGGCGCGCGGATACGGATGGGCTCGCCGCGGAGCTGCTGGGGCTGCGCGACTACGACACCGAGGGCTGGGCGGAACAGGCCGAGCAACGCTTCGCCAGTGGCGCGCGCAGCATCGAGCTGGCCCTGCAGCGCGCCGGCCTCGAGCGTATCCGCAGCCTGCGAGCACGCTACCTCCAGGACGGTGGCCAGGCGCTGGCGGATGCCCTGACGGCCGACCTGAACGACAGCATGGAGCCGGTGCCACTGGCCGATGTGCTGGCCACAGTGAAGGCTGCCATCGCGGCCCTGGAGGAGCAGGCGAGCGGTGGCGGCGCGGTGGGGCAGGTCGGTGCCGGGCTTGCGCGGGCCCGCGCGGCACATCGCGACTATCTGGCGGCGCGGGACGAGTGGATTGCGGGCTACGGCCGCGGGCTCGACGCATTCTGGCCCCTGCTGGCGCTGTTGGCGGCGCTTGGCGCGGCGCCCTTCGCGGGCGATCTGCTGCGTCTGCTGCCCTGGCTCGCGGGGGCGGGCACCGAGTGGCAAGAGCGCCTGCAGACGGCCGTCGACTGGATCGACCGGCCGCTGTTCCTGGCGGCGCTGCTGTTCGCCCTCGCCTGGGGCTCGCTCAGGCTGCTCGTGCACCCGCACCTGGTGCATGGCATCCGGCGCGCCCGGGGCTTCTTCGTGGACCCGGCGCGCGGGCGCCTGCGCGATGCCATCCTCGCCGACTGCGCGGCGCTGCACGCCTTGCTGGAGCAAGCGGAGACCAACGTCCGCGCGACCCTGGCCGCGGATCTATTGCGCACGCTGCGTCGCATCCGCCGGCGGCTGCGCGACCGCGACCGGGAGATGGATTGGCTGCGCGTGCAGCTGCGCGAGTTCCTGCGCATGCAAGGGGTACACCCGGATGAGGTGCACCCGGACCGGGATGCTATCCAGCCTCCACCTAACAGCGCCCATCAGCTCATCGTGGCGCGCGATGACCTCAGGCGCATCATGAGCAAGAAGCCGGCCGACCCGGAGCGGTTTCGGGCGCGGCAGCGCGACCTGCTGGAGCAGCCCTTCGGTGCCTGGCAGCAGCGCTACGCCGATGCCTTCTTGGACCTGTTCGGCTTTGTGCGCAAGCTGAGCCGCTTCTATCGGCGCCAGGCGGAGAGCGGCGATGGCGCCGGCGAGCGGGAGCGGCGTGTGCGGCAGGCCGCGCTCAAGCGGCTGGCCGAGCAACCGGGCTTCGCCTTGGCCTTCCGGGTGCCGGTGGATCGCTCCGAGTCCGCCGCCGAGACCTTCTGCGTGCTACCCCAGACTTGGCGCGATCAGGCCGCCCGCGACCAGCTCGGCAAGATCGGCGTGGAGGACACGCGCCTGCGCAGCGGCGCCGACCCGGCGCGGGCCTATCTGCTCCAGCGCCACCTGAATATCGCCCCCGAGGCCCTGGAGGCCGGCGAATGAGCGATTGGCTGCCCCTGGTGTGCGTCGCGGTGCTGTTGCCGCTGTCGGCCTTGCTGGCGGACCGGGTGGCCGCCGGGCGGGCGCCCGACCGGGGCACCTACTGGGCGCGGGTGACCTGGCTCGCGCTCTTGCCGATCGGTCTGGGCCTGGCGCTGAGCTGGGGGCTTAAGGCGCTGGACGCCGAGCTGTGGCACCGCGGCCTGCACCTCATGCCGGACCTGGCGATGCCGGATTCGTCGCCGGCCTATTGGCTCGCCCTGGCGCTGCCGGGGCTGGTGTGGCTGCTCATGCTGGGCGCAGCGCTGTTCACCGGGCTGGACGAGCCGCGCACCGGGCGCTGGCTGGCGGGGGCGGTCGGCCTACGCAGCTCGCGGCGCTGGCTGCTGCTGTTCCCGGTGCTGTCGCTGCTGCTGTTGGCAGCGCTGGCGACCCAGCGCCTGCTTGACGCGCGGCCCCGCGGCTACCCGGCCGGCGTCTGGACCCTGCTGCTGATCGCGGCAACGACGCTCGCCGGCGTTGCATTGAGCCGCGGGCGACCCCGGCCGGGGCAGAGCGCGCAGGCTTCGGGGGCATCAGCGGCGACTGTCGAGGCCTGGCCCGAGGCGCTCCGGGCTGCCGGCGTCGCAGTGGACACCTTGGCGTTCTACCCTGCCGCCGGGGAGTCCACGGATGCTCAGGGCCAGCCGGTTGCCGACGACTGCAACCGGCCGGACCTCGCGGTGCGCCGCCTGCCCGCGCGGCTCTGGGACGCGCTCACGAGCATGCCCGGCGGCGAGACCGGGAATCGCCTCGTGGCCGCACCGGAGCACAGCGGACAGGTCGAATGCCTCGCCTTACTTGCGGAGCGCCAGCTCGCCCACGCCAACACCCTGTTGCTGGTGATCGTGCCGGACGATATCGACGGCTTGAAGCGCGCCCTGCTGCGGTGGCTGCCCGATGCGGCGTCCGCGGAGCCCCTGCACAAGGGGCTGCGCGCGGACAGCCCGGCGCTGGTCTGGATTGCCGACGCCAAGGGCCTGTCCGACCTCTGGATCCCGTTGCTACAGGAGAAGCCCGACCTGTTGAACCGCATCGGTGCCGTCGTGTGGTGGGACCTGCATCGCTACTCGGGCGTTTTGGCGGCCAACTTCTGGGCCATCTCGCATCGCTTTCAGCGGCTCCTGGCCGCCGCGGACCGCGTCGACCTCAGGCATCTGACCTTCGTGCGCGGCGCACCCACCGCCGACACCCAGTTCCAGGCGTTCATCAACCTCTGCCTGCCGAGCGAGTTTCAGGCGTCGCCAGCGGAGGAGGCGGAGATCGACGCCGCGTTCGCCGGCGCGGCCGAGATGCATCTGCTCGGCCTCGACGCCGCCGGGCAAACTGGCGCGGTGCAGTCGGCGCTGGCCGCGATCCGCCAGCTGGACCCGGCGCTGGCCGCCGCAAAGGCCTCGGTGGCCGCGGGCTGGCCGACCTGCCTGCGCCCGCCCGCACATCTGAGTGCGCAGGAGCTGGCCCAATTCGGCCGCCTGCCTCAGGGCGGTGCGGTCCTGGACGAGCTGCTCCACCCGGACCCCGCCGAGGCCGGCGCCTATGTGCTCGAGATCGACGCCGCCGAGGTCTTGGCGTTGCTCGACATCGTGGCCCAGACCGGGCGCATCCCCGCGACCCTGCCCCTGCGCCACATCGGCATCGTGCCGGCCTTCGGAAACCCTTACGTGGCCTGGCTGCTGGGGCGCCTGCGGGCGGAGCCGGACCTGCTGCGGCGCCTGAGCCGGCGCCTGGTGGCGGCCAAGCCGCAGTCGGGCGTCATCACCCGGCACCTGTTGCTGGCACTGAACGAGCTGCCGGCCACGCTGCGCGGGTTGAACCGCACCTTCCGCTTCGAGGCCGCGGATATCACCCGGACCCTGCACCGGCTCGCCGAGCAGAACCGCGTGGCCGGCCGCGACGTGCGCTTCCTGTCGGGCGGCGCCGACGACCCGCGGCTCCGCGTGGAGCTGGAGTACAGATCGACGCTCTCGCGGGACCCGGCACCGCCGCTTTCCGCCATCGGGACGCGCCTGGTGGATGTCTTCGACCCTGCCCGCGGGTCGCTGCTGCAGCTTGACCCGGAGCGCTTGACCATCGATGCCTATCCATTGCGGGTCTTCCTGCACCAGGGCAGGCGTTATCGCATTGCGGACTGGAGCTCGGTGGAAGCCATCGCGGGCGATGGCGGCAGCCTACGCGTGGAGTGCCAGGCCGAGGGGCGTGTGACCAAGACCTGGCGGGTATTTGCGCCGCGCCTGAGCGACACCCAGGTCATACCGGAGCGCCGCGACATCCAGATCGCCGGTCGCAACCTCACCCTGGTCCGGGTCGCGACCAGTTACGAGGAGCGCATCAGCGGCCGGCTGGAGTTTGCGCAGGACGGCGCGACCGGCCGCTGGACCTCGGGCGCGCACCTGCGCTTCCCGGCGATGCTCACGAGTCGGCGCCTGCGCACCTCGGGGCTGTTCGTGCGCTGGCCGGAGCAGGCGGTGAAGGGGTTGCCCCTGGGACTGCACTCCCTGGCCCAGGCGTTGCGGCACGTCTTTCCGGTGCATGTCGGCGTCGACGAGGATGCCGTGGCCATCCTCGCGCTACACGACAAGCGGATCGACGAGCGGCCACTCTGGGGCATCATGATCGTGGACCTGTACCCGGGAAGCATCGGGTTGATCCAGTCCATGGAAGAGGATCCGAACCTGGTGGTGCAGTTGCTGCAGCTGACGCGCGACTGGCTTGCCGCCTGCACCTGCGATGAGGACTGGGGCTGCGAGGCCTGCCTCAAGTCGCCGCTCGCCCGCGCCGCCATCGCGGACAACATCACCATGCGCTTGAGCCGGCGTGAGGCGCTGGCGCTGCTTGCGCAGGTGCTCGGCGCGTGAGGGCCCAGACGATTTCTGTCGGTTTTCGTCCCAGCTTGCTTGTCTTTGCGCCCGCCCGCCTGCTGCGTCGCGCCAAGAGCTGCAGAGTGCGACTCTGCGCCTGTTGGCACTCCTTGCAGGCAGCGGAAAACCCCGCGCGATCTAGTATGAAGATCTCCGGCAATCGCCAAAGCGCACGCGGCGGTGCACTCGGCGACGCGACCGAGCTCGGGTGCGACACCACAGCGAGCCTTTAATATGGGATGGGATCCTGATGTTTGGCCTCAATGACCGCAGGAAACAGATCGACGCCCTGCGCACGCGGGTGGAGATGATTGTCGCCCGTGCCCCGGCGGCTGCCGGCGGCCTGCTGCGCTCGGCCGAGGCGTTGCGTGAGCGCATCGGTCGCCTGGGCGCGGGTTTCGGCTTCTCAGTGCGCGCGGAGCAGGTGCAGGCGCTTGCGGACGAGGTGCACGAGCTGTCGGAGCTCGCAGCGCTAGTGCGCGAAATCGACGCCGGGGTACAGCGCCTGCGCGCCGCCGAGACGGCCCTGCTGCGCGATATCGCACAGTTGAGCGCCGATCCGGCGGTGCGCGACTGGCTCGCCGAGCGCAGCCGGGGGCGCGATCGCCTGCTGGCGGCGGCGCTTGAAGTCCCGGACGCGCCCGCGGCGCGGCAGATGCAGGAGGACTTGGTCAGGCTCGACAAGCACCGGCGCAACGCCCGTGCCTTGCTCGACAAGTGGGGCGAGGCACTCAAGAAGCTCAACACCATTCGTGCCAAAGGTGTCACCCGCGAGCTCGCCGGGGCACTGCCTGGCCTGCGGTCCGAGCTCCTTGAGGGTGGACCGGACAAGCAGGGACCGACTTCGGACTGGGTGCAACGCTTGCAGGCGCTGTTGACCCCGCTGCGAGAGTTCCAGACGAGGGACAAGCCGCCGGTGATCGCCGATGCCTTTCTGTTGGTACAACGCTTGGACGAATGGATCCGTGCCTTGGACGAGACCCGGGTCCCATCCGCCGCCGGATTGACCGATGCGATGCTCAAGCAGCACAGGCGCGAGCTGGAGGCGATGACGGGTGAATACTGGGCGCTGTCCGAGGAATGGGAGCAACACGAGGATGACGCCTTTCACCGCATCATGGAGCGCGCCCGCGCGCTGGAAGCGCGCCTGTTGCAGCTGGCGGGGAGCATCCGCGGCGACGCCATCGAGGAGCTGGAGCGCAACCGGGATGCATACACTCAGTTCGGCAGCGAGGCCTTCAGTCCGGATCTGGCCGCCCTCTTCGCACGGCTGCTGGACGGGAATCCCGACGAGCCGGAGGCCTTTCGCCGGTGGCTGGCCGATTGCCTGCGCGCGAACGACGAGTTTGCCGAGGCCTTGGAAGGCGACCGCCCCGGGCTGGAGGAGATGTGCAAGGAGCATCTGAGCAAGACGTCCGAGGCGCTGGCCGCGACACGGACGCTGCGGCTACGAGAGGATCACAGAGCGCGGCTCTTGGAGCTCGCGGACGAGGTCCAGCACGCCAACGCGACGCGCTGGCCGGACGCGACCCTGAATGAGCTGATCGACGCGCTGGATTCCTTGCGTGAGCTCGCGCGCAGGGCGGCGTCGCTGCTCGCGGACGCGCGAGAGCGCGAGGCGGGCGTCGCAGCGCTTTGGCAAGCGCTGCGGCAGCGTGCCGAGCGCTTGCTCAGCCTCGCCGAATCGACGCGCGTGGCGATCGCCGACGGCGATGTCCTGCAGGTCAGGGCGATTGCCGAGCAGGATCCACCCGACGCGGCGGGCCTCGCCGAGCTGGAGGCGGCTTGCGAGGAGCAGGCCGAGACCCTGCATGCGCTGGAGGCCGGGGTGTTGGCGCAGATTCGCGCAGCAGTCATGGCGCGGTTGGCGGCGATTCGCGAGCTCGGCAAGGAGCTCGACGCGGATCTGTCCGCGGGCATGCTGGCGCCGCCCGCAGGGTTTGCGTCGCTGGAGCAGCTCGAGGCGACCGCCGCGGCCTTGCCGGAGCAGGAGCAGGGTTTGCGCGAGCGTTTGCGTACACAGGTGCAGCGTTGGCTCGGGCGGCGCCCGGACCTAGTTTCTCGCCTGCAAGCGATCGCCGCAGAGGGGCTCGGCGTCGCCGAGCGCGACACCGTTCAGGGCGTCATCCGGCGGCTGACCGGAGCACGACAGCCCGGCGAAGCTGAGGTGCTCGCGGTTGAGCCGATCCGCCGCCTCGGCGCTGGGGTCCGCGATGCCGACCAGCAGATCGCGCGCATTGATCATGAGAACAGGCTGCTCGATCAGCGTCTGGCAGCACTGCAACAGCGACTCCTGAGGTTCAAGGAGGCGTTTCATGATCTCAACGAATATGACATCGATGCTCTGTATGAGCGCATTTGGGAGCTGACCCAGCCGGTTCCGGGCGTCAGCCTGAAGCGCAAGGCCCGCGCCGATCAGCTCGAGCACGCCGAGACGCTGTTGGACCGGCTCGAGCTCCATGCCGTGCGCTTGGCGACCGCAGGCTTCGCCGAGCATTGGCAGCGGGTGGCGAACAGCGACCATGAGGCCGTCGTCGAGCTGCGCGAGCAGCTGCGAGACCCGACCTTTCTGCCCGACGTGGAGCAGCGCAAGCGGCTGCGCGCGCTTGCGGAGCAAAAGCGGTGAGGTTGGCGGCGATGGCGGGGGAAAGCACATGGCGCAGCTGGCCGGCCTTCGACGGGCTGGGCGGTGGCAAGCGTTGGAAGCTCAGATGCGGTGTCGGTGTCTGGTGTAGCGGTCCCGGCGAGGGCTCGGCGCGCTGGGTTGCGGCCAGTCCCGGCTTTGACTCCGAGGCCCGCGCCTCTGCCGAGGCCATCTATCTCGGGCGCGAAGACCGGCCGCGGCGATCCCTGGCGCTGCGGCTGTCCGCCCAATGCTGCCAGGTACTGCGGGCAGACCCGGACGATTGGGAAGCCAGGCACGGCAACAGGGTGCTCGACCGTGTGGTCCTGGACTGGCGGAACCCCCGGGGGCTGCCGGGCTGCCTCGCGGCCCTGGCACTGCTACCCGAGGTCGCGCGTCTGCATGCCGACGCACTGGGCAAGACGGCGCAGCCCGGGGCGGACGGGATCGGATCGCTGCGCGACCAGGATGTCTACATCGATGAGCTGGCGGTGTCGGAGGGGGTTGCGGCCGGATGCACCGCGCTTGCCGCAGCGATCGACCTCGACGCACTCACGACGGTCTATGCCGATCTCGTCGCCGGGAATCGCTTCGTGTTGCTGCCGCCCGCGACTGAGGTGCTGTCGCCGGAGGCGCTGGCTTGCCTCCTGCTCCCCGTGCCGCGAGCGCTCGCCGATGGGTGTACGTTGCTGTCCGCGCTGCCGTCTAGCGGTGTGGATACTTCGGGGCTGTTGCGCGACGGTGCCCTGGGCGGGCGCGGCTGGCATCTCCTCGGCCCCGGCGCGGTGGCGCCGTCGGCGCTGCCGTCTCCGGAGCGTGCCCCCGACGCCGCGCAGCGGAAGCTCGCTGCCTCTATGGCAGGGGCCGTGCTGGCCGGGGAGCCCGACCTGCTGAGCGAGTCGGCGGACACGGGCGCCGGCACGGGGGCGGGGGCTTCGCCGGAGACCTCACCGGCAGCGGCATCGGTCGAGCCCAGGTCCGCGGCCGGGCGTGCCGGTACACGAGAGCTGCGGCTGTGGGGTGCGACCTCGACCGGAAAGACCGTCTACCTGGCGCAGCTCTATCTGAACCACCGGGAGTACCGTTGCGGCGAGGATGAAGCCTGGTCGGTGCGCCTTCCGCCGGGTACGGATCCGAAGCTGTATGCGAATCATCTCGAGGACTTCTTGAGCCACAACCGTTTTCCCGATCGAACGGCTCCTGGGCTAAGGCTTCCTGCCGAGTACCACTTGGTGGAGCGCCATAGCGGTAGAAGCACGGTAATCGCGATGGAGGATCGCTCCGGCGAGGATTACCAGGCCTTTGGTCCGGAAGTTGCCGAAGCCCTCGCCGCTGCGGATGGACTGATGCTGTTGCTTGATCCACTCCGGGATCGCGCCGTGCAGGATGAAGAGGTCTTGCGCGGACTGTTCGCCTTGCAGCAGGCTCGCGGGAGCATTGGCAGCGATCCCAGACCGCTCGCCGTCTGCGTGTCCAAGTGCGATGACTTTGTTCATGATGTGTCGAGCTACCGCAGGGTCTCGACAGATGCCGAGGACCTGCTCCGCAACCGCATCGGCAAGCCGATTTGCGAGGCTCTCCGGCACCACTTCGATAACTACAAGGTATTTGCCATATCGGCCGCCGGCCTTCGGTTGCGTCACGGCGCCGTGGAGCCTGGCGTCTTCTACGACGAGTCTTTGAGCTTGCGGATCAACTTCGAGGCAGAGCCCATCAATCTCCTCGAGCCTCTGCTCTGGCTCCTGAAACAGCTGCCGGAATGACCGATTACACTGCATGGCCGGCGCTGGCACGCTGGGACGCAGACCGGCCGGCATCTCTGGCGATACGGCGTGGCATCTGGGGCAAGGTCCATGGTGCCTCCTCCGGTTACCGCTGGATCGCGCGCAGCTACGGATTCGCCACGGATTGCCCGGACCTCGCGGGCGCCTTGCGCATTGGTGCCGAGGATCTTGCGTTCTCGGCGCCGCTATGGCGCCGGCTCCCGGGCCGCTACCTGGCGTTGTGGGTCTATCCCAGCCGCGCGCGGGACAGCACGGGTCGCCAGGCCATCCTGGAGAAGCAGGTGGCGGAGTGGTTGCCGGTTGGCGGGATGCCGTCCGCTGTTGCCGCGCTCGTACTGCTGCCGGCGTTGGCGTCGCGTACGGATGCGGACTGGTGGCAGGACAGCGGCGACGGCGATTGGGGCAATCCGGGTTTCGCGGTGCCTCTGGAGCCGGCGCTCAATGGCCCGATCCGCATCGACCCCGACACGCTGTCCTCGGCCATCGACGGCGCCCTGGACGCCTTGGCGCGCTGTGTGGACGCAGCGTCCCTCTCCGCCTTCTATGCGGCGCTGTTCGCAAGCCGGTTGCCAGCCCGGCTCCAGCTCACACAACCGCTACCGCCCGCCGCACTCGCCGCGCTGCTGCTGCCGTTGCCCCGCGACTGGGCCGACGGCCTTTCGCTCGCCGGCGGCTTGGCTGCCAGGGCTCTGGACTTGCATGATCTCGTGCTCAACTGGGACGGCATCGCGATGTCCACTGAGGGTGACGGCGGGTCGCAGAGGTGGGAGCTTGCCGACCTGGTAGCCCAGGGAGTGCAGCCGGACCCACAACAATTCGACTTGGCGGCTGCGATGGCGGAGGCCCTGCTGACCAAGCATCCAATCGCGCTTCCGGCGACCCTAGCGGCGAATGCCGGGACCTTCGTTGAACAGCCGGAGCTGAGGACGCCGGGCGCCTCACAGGGGACCGGTACCCCTATTGCGGCGACGGACTCCACCGACTCCGGCACCGATCCGAATGCGGAAGGGGTTACCGAACCGGCTTTGGCCGGATTGGGCCCTAAGGTCCTGCACCTGGATGGACTCACGCGGCTCCCGTCCGATTCGGTGCCGGTGTTGAGGTTGCTGTATGACTTTGCCACGGACGTCGATGTTGACCGCCTGGATCTGCATGCATTCGCCAAGGCGTTGCTGGCCACTGAGCGGCTGGACGAATGGCCAGTGGATCAGGTCCGAGTGCTGAGCCTTTGGCCCGATGAAGTGGCTGCCAGACTGCCGGCCTGCATCGACGGCGAGCGTTGCCGGCGCAAAGTCGATCAGCTGCGGGCGATCGCAGCGCTGCTGGCCGCCGGCGCGGAATGAGTAGGTAGCACCACCTTTGCGGCCACCGTCGGTGGTCCGAGCTTGGCTGCGGTTTTCCACGAGGGCGGTGTCATTCTTGACAGTGATGCACTGGTCCAACTTCGGATACGACGCCAGGACAACTTGAAAGCCCTAGGGCGGAGAAGCGCATCCACCGCAGCCGTATTGGCCTCTATTCAATCTACCGGAGTAAACGAGTCCGAGGAGCGATCAGACTCCCCCGTACGCGCCGCGTGCAGGACCAACTCGATTGCCACTGCCCGATTCTCCGGTATATCCCCCGGCGTGGCGTTCTTAATTCCCCCCGCGGCGTACATTGACTGTTCGATGATATCCCCGAGCCTTTGCCAAAGGAAGTCGGCTGCCGCATGAGCGCGCGCGGCGGAAAGCTGGCAGTTGTTCTCAATCGTGGAAAGCCGGGTCGCCGAGCCCTCGGGAGACAGCAGGTCCACAAAACTGGTATCGCCGGAGGTCGTGTTCTCAGGGCAACTCTCGGGCCTGTAGTGGGCCTTTGCTGGCGCCGCTTGCCTCCCCCTGATATCGCGGGCGTCGGCAAACCCGATGACCCGGATCTGCGCGTCCTTCAGTTCGTGGCCCTGAGCATAAGAACGCACGGCGCCGACGATTAGGTCGAGGTAAGCCCGTAGGCTTGGCGATAGCTCCCACTTTGCGGTGGCGAAGCCGAACGGCTCGACCTCGTCGTCAGCTCGTAACAACTCGTACAAGGTCGGGCACGGACTCGGCCCAATGGGCGCGAGCGAGCGGACATGGTCGCTCAACACACCCTGCTTCATCGCGGCAAAGAGCGCGCCAAGATCGATTGGCGGTACATAGTGACCAACGGGTCGCCTTTGCTCGGCAACGTTGTCATGCAGTGCGTTTGCGACCTCCGTGTAGATCAGCTCGATGACGGGTAAGCACGCGTCGGAGGAACAGTCCGGCGCGGGTACGATGCGCACGGTCTGGTTGATGAGTCTGTTGAACGGCAGAAGGGCATAGCGTCCCGTGAAATGGACGGTCGCGTCTTGCCGACGGCAACGGATATCAGCCGGAACCAGAGATACCGAGCGCAGTCGCCATTCGTCTAGCAGGAACCACCCGGGAACTCCTTCCGGGTTAGCGAGGGGTTCCAGACGCAGGTAGGGTGCGAGAATCGGCGCGACGGCGAGATTCGCCATGTCCATGCTACCCGGTGCGCGTAGTGTCAGACCGCCAACAAGCTCGGCCCAAGTCGTTGTAACCACGGCACGTTCTTCGCCGACCGCGGGCGACGAGGCGACGAGAGCGACGGCCGGCAACAATGCCAAGATCGCTCGGCGCATCAGCCGACCATACGATAGGCCAGGAGGTCCCAAAGCGTGATGAGCATCGCGATGGCCAGCAGTCCGAACAGCAGGATGGCCAGGATCTTGCCGGTTTGGTGGCATCGGCAATCCCGGTACTCTGCTATGACCTTGTCGCGAGCACCATATTCGTTCTTGCGTATTTGATTCCATGCTCGGAGCAACTCTGTTAGGAAGACGACCAGGAGCACCGTAACCAGCAGGTTGACCATGTCGAGCCCCACTCTGGCACCGACGACGAATACGATCGCAAGTGCGGCGAGGGAGTAACGTATGGCGAAGATGGAAAGTAGGAAGTTGGACATCGGGCCGGACAAGTTGTGAGATGACACGGCGGTCGAATCGAAGATCAAGCCTGTGCCGTTGCGCTCGGGTGCCATGCCCTGCCCCCGTTGGCGGGCGGGCTTACTGCTCGTCGGCCGAGGAGAGCAGGTAGCCCAAAGCGGTACCCCGAGCCAGGGGTCCACGCCGTCGCACGAGCCGAGTTGCTAGCGCGGTCGCGTCGCACACGGCCGTATCCACGAAGTGCTCGGACGTACTGGCGAGACGTTCGTATTGTTGCTTCGTGTTCACAATGAGCTTCCGGGCGCGGGAGTCTGAGGCCGGTCCACAGATCTCGGCTGGCGGGCTGTTGTAGATGCAGAGGATTTCAACCTGGTGGCGATGCAGTGCGTCGGCGTGAAGGTCGACATCGTGGCGGCGTGTAATGGCATCGCCGCCAGGGGCGATGGGGTGGAGCAGCGAATATCCGGGGGAATCGCCGAACAGGACCAGGAGGCGTCGTGCGTCTGCGGCCCAGTCCAGGTCCAGACACCGATGCAGGGCGTCGCCCAGCGCATCGACGAAGTCACCACCTGGGGTCGGCTTCAGGCCGGCGAGTGCCGAGCGCAGCGCGTCCTTGTCGAAGGGGCGCAGGCGCAACTCGCCGTCCGGAGTCGGGACTTGGAGATCGTAATCCGGCCTGAGAGACAGCGCGTTGATGCCGGGGATATGGTGATCCCCGAAGGCCAATACGGCGAAGCGCAGCGGGGCGCCACCGCTCTCGGACTGGAGTGCTTCAGCGAAGGCCAGCAGCAACGACTCCAGGTGAGCTCGACGCTTCGGGTCTGCGAGCAGGAGGCCGGATACCGCCTCGATGCCGATGGTTGCGCCAGGCTGTGGATCCTTCCTTGGCTCATACCAGCGCGCGGTGCCATCGATCAGTAGGACGACATCCCAAGGCGTTTGCGATCCAGGGACGGGTAAGGGTAGGAGCGCTTGCTCGTTCCGTGCGCGCTCGACCGGGCGCAGAAGCCGGATGCGCCGGCTGCCGCCGTCGAGCTGCAAACCGCCGTTGCCGTCAGGGCGGATTACGAGCTGTACTCGGTCGCTGTCGCACTCGAGTATCTCGCAGCGGCACAAGGGTTGTCCGCGGCGATAGATGGGGACCTGGACGACATCCGCGCCCGGTAGGCGCTTCAGCGTCAGCCGCCGCCAGCCACGAGCATCGGCGCAAAGGTCGACCAAGCGGGTCGTGCGGGCGTCTGATTCCAGTACCAGCGCTTGTAGGTCTTCGCCTGGGTCGCTGCTGTCATGGGAGTGCGCGTCAGGCTCCATGTGGCCTTGCTCCGTCCAGCGTCGCGTCTATGCCTGGTGGGTGGCGTTTTCGATCAGCGCCGCACAAGCGTGCCGCGCCGCTTGCTCATGGGCCGACAGTGTACCCGTGCCTCGCCGGAACGTCGATGCAGCCGCGGCGCGCCACTTGGCGCCTTTTAGGAATGTTTGCACGACGGGGACGTCGAGCAATTCCCGGGTCGCGGTCTCCAGCGGCGCGCCGGAACGCAGTACCGGTAACACTTCAAGTATCGGCAAGGATTGCTCAGCCATGAACGGGGCCGGTGTCAATAGTGCCGGGTAGTCTGCGAGTATCTGCTTGAGCAGGCCGAAGCCGCGGTCGTTCTCGGCCCAAGCAGGTTGCTCGGGGGCGGCGAGGGCTTCTTCGAGCACGCCCGCGAGCTGGAGCAGCGGATGGTCGTCCTGAATCCACCCTGATGGCCCCGAAGCGCTGGACTCCGCGCATCTCTGGGCCAACTCCTTCCAGCCCTGGTCATCCGGGTCGTTGGCCTCGAGGGCTTGCAGAACCCCCGTGAACCGCTCCCGCCGCGCTGCCAGTGCTGGAGCGTCGTTGTGGAACAGGCGCGCGATTCCTTGGAGCTTGCGCTGGCACAAGGCCACGGCGACCCATCTGCTGGCGGCGTCGCAGGGTTGCTCCGGATCGGGCAAGTCTCGCGCGAGGTCGCCAATGACTTGCTCTAGGGCGACGAGCCAGTCGGACGTCGATGTGTCGCGCATCGATGCGTCTACATGATGGCGTAGAGCACGCACCAGGTATCCTTGTGTCCACCAGGGCCAGTTCTCCAACGCCCGGACCCCGTCGCAGGGTGCTCTTGCGAGCAGGTTCGCGACGGCCTTGCCGTGTGCGGCGAGGGCATGGGGCCGGCGTATGCCTGCATGTTGCAGCAGTGTGGCCGAGTCGGTGAGGCTCGGCGGCTCGTTGTGCTCACTTGCCTCGCCGCCCTTGGCGAGCAGCCAGTCGAAAGCGGCCGGGTTCGAGAGTTGCTCGGCGAAGCGCGATGCTGCAACAAGCTCTGTCGTCGTGGGGGCCGCGGGCGCTGCCCTGTCAATGACGCATTCCGCGAGCAGGGCGAGTGTGCCGAGGTCATCGCAACGCGCGGCTAGGTCTTTCAGGGCCTGCGGCGCGGTCGATGCATCCCATGGCCAGCGACCTTGCGGCCCCGGACAGATCGCCCGGATGTCATCGGCGCTCAGGGTGGGCGGCAGGTCCTGATCGACCAGTTGCCAGAGCTCGCGGGTGCAGCTCGCCGGGCCGGTCGAAGCATTTCCGGTCGTCGCTTCCGCCGCCCGTGCCTGCGGGTTGCCGGCCTCGGGCGGTGATTGCCAGGCTGGGCTCGAAAGCCAGGTCAGTGCGCTCTGCCGGCGTTCCTCGTCATTGAGCTTCGTGTACCTGCGCCATTGCTCCCAGCGGCCGGTGCTAATCAGGCAGCGCGTGAGCGGCTCCGGTTGGCGGCGCATCTGCTCGTCGATCAGCGCATGGATGCGTTGCGCCGCCTGTTCCTCCGTGGTGCGGGCCGTTAGGCACCGCACTAGCGTTGCGGGCGCAATACGCGCTGCGACGCCCTTGCGCTCGGCCAGCGCGGCCAGGTGCACGCAACCCGCCCAGGGCAGAGTCAGGCTCCCGTCGTCATCGATGAGCGCTGAAAGCAGTGGCTCATCGTCTTCGCCGGCCGCAATGCGCTCGACGACGAGCTCCTGCTGCGCCGGTTCGGTCAATGCGGCGAGCTTCGGCCACAGGTGCTCGAGCACACTCGGCAGGCTGCTGTGTCGCGCCTTACCGATCAGTTGCACCAGAACCAGCGCCAAGTCGAGATGTGCTTGCGGATCGAGCATCCTAAGTGCCGCGGACGCCGTTTCTGCGATGTCGGCGGAAGGCTCGGTGAGCTCCCGTGCGGCACGCTCGATGACCGCTGTCAGGTCTGCGTGCCAGGGCGGCTTCAGCGGGAGGACGGCCAGCAGCGCGGGCGTCGCCTCGGTCGCCGAGCAGACTTCGCCGGTGACGAGCGTCCGCCACCAGGCAGGTTCAAGCAAGCCTTGATCGGTGGCTTGCAGCAGGATCGACAGGACGCCGGGCGCGCATGCCGCCAGAGCCAGGGCCCGATTCTGGAAGCGCCGGCGCCACAGCGTGCGCTCTTCCAGCTCTGCTGCCAATAGGGGTGCGAGCACTTCGGGAGGGATCTCAGCGAGCGGCAGGGATCGCCCTAGGTCTGCCAGCAACGATGATGGCAGAGTCTCCGGGGTCTCCACGAGCAGTTCCTGGAGTCGCTCCCGATCCGCGCGTGCGACGGAACGCCGCCAGCTGGGCCCTCGCAGCGCGAGCCGTTTCCCTGAGGCCATCAGGTGAGCCTGGGCGGCGGCCCGCAGCGCTACAGTCCCAGGTCCAAGTCGCTCGCTAGGCATCAGGATGAATGCCGCCAGCTCATTGGGATCGACGGCGGTCCAGTCCACGGCGTCGAGCAGCCGTTGCCAGGGTAGTGGGTCCCGCGCTAAGGGCATCAGGGCTTGCCGCAGCAGCCCCGTCGTGCCGGGAACGGCCGCTGCGAGCGACGCCTCGAGCCGAAACAGCGTCGGAATCAGCCGGATCGCATCGTTGCTTGGCCGCGCATGCGCTTCCAGTAGGCGCGCAACGCGGCGGGCGGCACCTGCGAGCCACTCCGGTGCGGTGCGAGCCTCGGCGAGCATCGCTTCTGCGTAGTCAACGAAGCAAGCCTCGATTGGCGCGCTGGCGAGTGGTTCACCTTCGGCGTCTACCACGAGGGTGTTCGGTTCGGGGTCGTGGGTTGCGCCAGGCGGCTGAGAGACGCTCTGGACGTCGCTGACTGCCGGCGTCACCCGTTGCTCCGCGGCCGCAGGTCCGGGTGAGCTGTCTTCGGGGCGTCGTGCTGGGGCCACCGGCAACGCCGCATGTGCCAGCTCGATGAGCTGGCCGAGCTCGGCACCATTGCTCGGCGCGGTCGGGTCGAGCGCAATCAGCAGGCGGCGATTGTAGACGCGGGCCTGGTAGAGGGCGGCCGCGAGCTGAGCGGCGATCGCTCGGGTCCGCGCGGAGCTGAGCAGGTCGGTGGGAATGGGCATGAAACGCAAGCGCTTCCAGCGAGAGCTGTCAGCGATTCCGCAGCTCGAAATAGACGGTGCCACGCTCGTTGCGATAGGGCGTGCCCGTCCGTGCGATGAGCTCGGTCGCGGATAGCGGCGTCCATGCGTCCTCCTCGTTGTGGCTCAAGATCAGGCTGCCGTGCATCGGGCGCAACATGACCCGACCGCGATCCGCGCGTAAGCACGCGATTGCCGCGGATGCGTTGCCGTTGACGCGGTAGTCCTCACGAATGTACGCCCGCGCGTGGCGGTAGAAGCCGCCGCCGGTCCCGCGCTGTGCCCGCAGCAGCAGAAATATGCCTTCATCGAGGTCTTCTTCGTTCGCGATGAGCACGCCGAGCTGTCGATGGAAGCGAGCCGGCCAGATGAAGCCGTAGATGATTACCGCGGCGACCAGTAGGGCCACGGCTGCGAGCGCGAAGGGCAGTGCGCAGCGCCACCAGGGCGTCGAGTTGGTTTCGAGCAACAACGGGATCTCGCTACTGCCCAGACTGCCGTCGGCGGTTGGCGCCTGAATGATGAGCTTGTGCTGTCTGGGCGTGACGGTACCAATGCAGTGCCCGGTGCGCACCCGCAGGGTCCAGGGACGGTCGTCATCCGGCAAAGGGAGCTGCACGGGGCGGCGACCGAGCCGCCGAATACGCTCGCCGTCGTCCAGCAGGAGCCTGATGCCTGGCTTGTCGAGGTCCGTTGTCACCGATACAAGGGGTCTTCCTTCCCGAGAGACGATACGCAACGGGAGCGGTCTCGACTGGTCGTCGCCCTCGGTCATCGCGGCCAGTGCCAGCGCGTCCTGGTCGCCGAGGCTCGCTGAGCCTGGCGGCTCGTCGGCTGCGTCTTCGGTGACGCTGAGATTGATATGGGAGAACGCCATGCCGCCCAGGTAGCCGTAGGAGTCGGCGGAATCGAAGCCGTAAACGGTGATGCCGAAGGGCTCGTCGGCGCGCAGTCGATGTACCCCAGGCCGCAGCGGGAGGGCGCCGCCGCTCAGATTGGAGCCGGCAATGGGGCTGAGCTCGCTCCTGTCCACGGGCTGGCCGTCCAGTCGCAATGAGCCGAGCGCCGCCGTCGGGATGATGACGTTGACGTAGTTGATGCTGAAGCCCGACTGCGGAGTGGCGAATACGTAGCCATCGAGAAATTGCTCTGTCGGGGGCAAGATCACGAAAAACGGATCGGACGTTACGCCATCGTACGCCGTGCCGAGCGAGAACTGGCCCATGAGCACGGGCTTGGTCGCCTCGATGACGGCGGGTCGGGCGATGATCTCTTCCAGCACCTCGCCTGCCGCGAGGCTCACTTTGCGTCGGCCGTCGATGCGGATCTCGGTATTATCCTCGCTCGCCAGGATGCGGATCATATCGCCCCGCTGCCGCGTGGCGATGGGTAGGGTCACAATACGATTACCCCAGGTCGACAGTGGCGGCATCATCTGGACGAGATGATCACAGGCCGGGACCCCGGTCGGGACTTGTGCGCAGTCGGCCCCGGCGAGCACGCCGACCGGTGCCGTCGCCGTCACGGAGGTGCCGGTGAGGTCTCCATCGGGGGCAGCGCCGACCAAGGCGTAGACCTCGCCTCGATCCAGGTGAACGTCGAACGATGCCGGGGCGCCCCGGCCTTCCACGGGCTTTGTGGTCTCGATGTGCACGTCCGTGTCGTCGGCGGTGGCGACGATGGCCACTTGGCTCGAGCCGTCGATGGAGGGGTAGGTCAGCACGCGATAGTACCGGCCGAGCGCATCAACGGGCAGGACCAGGAAGGCGTCGGTAGAGTGCTTGACGCGATTCAGAGCGTAGACAGTGACATCACGGTCGGTTCCGATCCGCACCGAGTTGGCGGAGACCTGGTCAGGTTCCAGTCGGCGCACGCTGATTGGGAGCGCAACCTCCTTCAGGCTGCCCGCGGACACCGAGAAGCTCTCCGTCACATCGCCCACAGGTGCCGAAATCGTCCCGCTGGCGCCCTTCTGTGAGGCGATATACAGGTGTAGATCCTTCTGAAAGAACCGCGCCAACCACTCACCTGATGCATTGGGCTGAAACGCGAACAGGAACTCGCGGCCGGCGCTGTCCGTGCCGGCTGCGAATGCTTGTGCACAGACGGCGAGCGCGAGCATCCCCAAGCCTAGGCCTGCGGCTGATCTGGCGGACATCGGAAGTCGCTCGAGTGGTCGGCCCTTGGTCCAAACAACGCGGTTATGCTGTCCCCGAACCCGTGGCCGTCGCTGGCTCGCGGTGAGATCGAGGCCAGCCGTGTCAGGGTCTTTTTCGGCCTGGATTGAGCAGCGGGCGATTGCACGCACGGCAACATCAGTGCATATCCTACTCGCCGCGGGTAGGGCGTATCGGCCTCATCTTCTTGCAGGCTTGACCTAGCCATGTTGTAGCCTCTTCGCCCCTCGCTGTAGGGATGAAGCATGAGCGCGAGCGCTGCGGTGTTGATCCACTGCGCCGAGCCGTCGGGTGTCCAGGGCAGAATGCGCTTGCGTCGGTTCTTCAAGCCCCCCGGGTGTCGATGAGGCACTGTACATGATCAGACGGCCCAAGCTTGTGTCCCGATTGGTGCAACGCGGCATCGCCCTGGTCCTCGTCCTCTGGGTCATCGCCCTGCTGACGGTGATGGCGCTGGGGTTGACGACGACGCAGCGGACGGAGAACGCGCTGACGCGCAATCAGATCGATGCGGCACGGTTTCGGGCGGCTGCCGATGCGGCCTTGGCGCTGACGGCGCTGAACCTGTTGACGACGCCCTTGGAGACGGTGCCCGTGGAGGAGGTTTGGGTGCCGAACGGGGTGCCGCGGTCGCTGGTGTTGGACGGCGTGGAGTTGACGGTGACGCTCGGGAACGAGGGCTCGCGGCTGGATCTGAATCGGGCGACGCGGGAGCAGCTGGCGGCGCTGATCGAGTTGGCGCAGGGGGAGGCCGGATACGACGAGGCGCAGCGGGATGCACTGGCGGATGCGATCCTGGATTGGCGGGACGAGGATGATCTGACGCAGTTGAACGGCGCAGAGGACGGCGACTATGAGGCCGCGGGGCTGCCTTATGGTGCAGCTGACGGACCCTTCCGCAGTGTGGAGGAGCTGCGCGAGGTGTTGGGGATGACCCGTGAGCTGTATCGGCGCCTGGCGCCGGACCTGACCGTCGATAACGACACGGGGCGGGTGGAGCAGCGGTTTGCTTCTGCGCCGGTGCTGGCGGTCTTGCAGGGGATCTCGCTGGAGGATGCGCAGCAGATGGTGGTGGAGCGCGATCAGCCGCTGCTGCCGGATGGGCAGCAGGCCCGTACGGTCAACCGCGGCGGGCCGCTGTATCGGGTGCGGGTGGCCGAGGCGGGGGCCGCTGTGGGTGCTGGGCGCGGCGGCCGGCAGATGGAGGTGCTGGCCTTGGTGCAGCAGGGGGAGCAGCCGCCCTTCGAGGTGCTTTGGCGGCGCTATGGACTCTTGGCCAGGACGGCCGGCGCGGTGGGAGAGGTTATTGCGGACGAGTGATGACTTGGCGCGTTATGCTCTTGGCTTTGGCGGGCGCGGGGCAATTGAGGTGATTCTGACTGGGCTTCTGCCGGGGCCTGCCCGACCTGGTCATGTGGCGGAGGTGCTGGGTTGACGGCGTTGAGTCGGTCCGCGGCTCGTGCTGGGCTGCGGCTGCCCAGGGTGGCTGCCTGGCCGGGCGTCGGGCTGTTGCGGCGCTGGGGGGACACATTGCTGCGCTGCATGCCGCAGGGGCTGCGGCGCTGGATTGCGCTGCGCAACCCGCGACTGGTGGTGCAGCCACAGGGGGACGATGCGCAGCTGTTGTTGCAGATCGGCGGGGAGCGCGAGCCCATCGGCGGGGTCGACCTGCGCACCGGCGGGACCCTGGTGTCGGCGCTGGCGCGGTCGCCGAAGCGGGGTTGGCGCGAGACCTGGCTGGAGCTGCCCGCCGAGCGGGTGCTGCTGCGCCGGGCGACCCTGCCGGCGCAGGTGGAGGACAACCTGCGCCAGGTGCTGACCTTCGAGATCGACCGGCTCACGCCCTTTGTGGCGCGTGACGTCTATTTCGACGCCCGGGTGCTGGGCCGGGTCGCCCGTGGCGCCAAGCTGGACGTCGAGCTGGCGGTGGCGCGTCGTGACGCCGCGGCGGACTGGCTGGAGCGGCTGCGGGAGGGGCGCTCGCCCGCGGCACGGCTCGCCTGGCCGGGGGCTTGGCCCGGCGCCAACCTGCTGCCGCGCGAGGAGCGCCCGAAGCCGCGCCGTCTTGGCTCGCTGTTGACGCATGGGCTGGTGATTCTGGTGGTCGGCCTGGTGGTGGCGGCGCTGTTGTCGCCGCTGGTGCAGCAGCAGCGCACGCAAGCGCTGCTGGACGCCGAGCTCAAGCGGGCGCGCAGCACGGCGGTGGAGGTGGAAGGGGTGCGCGAGGCGTTGGAGCGCGCACGGCTCGGCAGCGTCGAGGTGCTGAACCGCAAGCGCGAGCACCCGCGCATGATCGACCTGCTGCGCGAGCTGACGGACCTGCTGCCGGACGGCACCTGGGTGCAGACGCTGAACTTCCGCGACGGCGAGGTGGACATCCGCGGCGAGTCGGACCAGGCCACGGCGCTCATTGGCATGCTCGAGCGTGGCCCCGGCATCAGTGCGGTGAGCTTCCGCTCGCCCGTGATGCAGGTGGCCAGCACCGGGCAGGAGCGCTTCCACATCTCCTTCCAATACGGACGGCCAAAGACGGATTGAGCTGGCCGACATGGACCGATCCCAGGTCTCAGAAGCGCAGCCCCCCGGGGCGATGCCACCGTCCGGCCAGGCGCCCGGCGGATGGCCCGCCATGCGTGCCGCCGCGCCTGCCGCGGCTGCGGCGGAGCTTGCCGCGCCGTCACGCCGGCGGAGCACGCGGCCGAGCTGGGCCTGCATCGCCGCCTGGTCCGCCGCGCTCTTGTGGCCGGCGCTCTTGGTGCTGGCTGTCGCCCTGCCCTGGTGGCAGCAGCATCAGGCGCTGGAGGCGGACTATGAGCGCGGCGCCGACCAGCTCTTCCGCTACCAGCGGCTGGTGGCGACCCTGCCGGGTCTGCGTGCGGAGCTGGCGCGGGAGCAGGCCAACGACGACTTCAAGGCCTTCTATTTCGATGCCGAGACGCCGGCGCTGGCCGGTGCGCGGCTGCAGAGCGAGGTGCAGGAGATGGTTCGCACCGCCGGCGCGCAGCCGATCAGCACCCAGATCCTGCCGGTGAGCGCCGAGGAGCAGCCGCCGCGGGTGCGCATCCGTACCCAGCTGCAGGGGGCCACGGATGAGCTGCTGGAGGTGCTGCATCGTATCGAGAGCGCCCGGCCCTTCCTGTTCGTGGACCAGATGTCCATTCGCTCGACCATGCCGCGGGCCCGCAACATTGCGCGGCGCAATGTCCGCCGCCCGGTGCGCCCGTCGGCGACACAGCAGCGGGTGGGCCAGCTGACGGTACGCCTCGACATCTTCGGCTATATCCTCGGGGGCGGCGCGTGAAGCCGCTCTTGCTTGTCTTCTCGGTGCTGCTCGGTGGCGTTCTGCTGCTGCAGTGGCATGGCTGGTCCGCAGACGAGGCACTGCCGGCGCCACCGGCCGCCCAGGCGCAGGCGACCGCGCGCGCGCAGGCAGCCGACAGGGGCCTGGATGGGGTCCCCTTGGAGCCGCCGCCCAAGGAGGACTACGCCACGGTCGTCGAGCGGCCGCTGTTCCTGCCCGAGCGCCGGCCGCCTCCCGAAGAGGCCGAGGAGCCCGTCGTCGAGGAAGAACCCTTGACGGAGCTGGACGGCGTGGATCTGACCGCCGTGGTCATCACGCCGGCGGTGGTCTCTGCCTGGGTGCGCAGCCCTGGTGTCAGCGAGCTCAAGCGCCTGCGGCTCGGCGACGACTTCGAGGGCTGGACGGTGAAGACCATCGCGCCCGACGAGTTGGTGCTGGAGCGACAGGGGGAGACCAATCGACTATCATTGCACGACTACGAGAATGCCCCGCCGCCGATACCGCCCACCCGCCTGCCGGCCCAGCCGCGGCGGGGCACGCCGCCCGCGCGCCAGCGTCGAGGCGAGCAGGAGGACGCCGATGGCGGTGCGGCCGGGCAGGCGCCGGAGATCGGCGAATGGCCCACTGACGACTGGCCCGAAGACGACTGGCCGACGGCTCGCCGGCAGTCCCCCGATCGGAGCGCCAGGCCCGCACCCGTCCGGTCACCCTCCCGGCAAGTTCCAAGACGCCCGCCGACGCGCCAACGCAATGCAACCGGCCAGTAGACAAGCGCAGCATGGCTGGGGCCGGCGCTCTGCCCCGTCCGTGCTCCGGCCCCCGTCCCGACACCTGGCACGCCTGCGCCGAGCACCCGCGACCGGCGGCTGCCGAGCCATCGGGATCGGGACAGCGCTCGATTTGGATCCCGATTGCGATTGCGATCCGGATACGGCTCGATTGGGGTATTTCGGCGCGGCACTACGAGCCCGGACGCTGGCCCGGCCCTTGTGCGTGCTGGGCCCCATACCGGGCCGCTTCGCGATGGCCCTGCTGCTGGCGCTCGCCATTGCGCTGACCGGCGGCTGCGGGGGCCTGGTCTTCGACCCCAGCAGGCGCGTCGGGGACACCAGCGGACACATCACCGACACCAACCGCCGGCCGGTTCCCACGGGCACAGGTGTGCAGCAGCCGGCCAGCATCGCCATCGGCGACGAGCTGCCGCAGCAGGGCGACTCGGTGCGGCGCGGCACCGGCGCCTTCGTGCGCCAAGTCGGGCCCGCCGGCGTGGACACCACCCCCGGCGACGTCACGCTCAACTTCGACGGCACAGATATTCGCGAGGTGGTCAAGGTCATCCTGGGGGATCTGTTGGGCGTCAACTATGTGTTGAACCCACAGGTTTCGGGCTCGGTGTCCTTGCAGACGGGCCGGCCGCTGCGGCGCGACATGCTGATCCCGACCCTGGAGACGCTGTTGCGCATGAACAACGCGGCACTGGTGGACAACGCCGGCACCTACGAGGTGGTGCCGCTGAACAACGCCGTGCAGGGACGCATCGTCCCGCAGCTCGGGCAGTCGTCGCGGGCGCTGCCCGAAGGCTATAGCGTGCAGGTCGTGCCGCTGCGCTACATCGGCGCTGAGGAGATGGCCAGCATCCTGGAACCGCTGGCGCCCGAGGGCAGCCTGGTACGCACGGATACCCTGCGCAATCTGATCCTCGTCGCCGGCACCAGCCCGGAGATGAGCAATCTGCTGGATACCATTCAGGTGTTCGACGTGGACTGGATGTCCGGCCTGTCGGTGGGCTTCTTCGTGCTGGAGTACGCCAAGGCGACGGATGTCGTGACGCAGATGGAGACGCTGCTCGCCGGCGGCGACGGCCCCAACCCCCTGAGCGGGATCTTCCGCTTCATCCCGGTGGAGAGCGCCAATGCCGTGCTGGTCGTGTCGCCGCAGCAGAATTACCTGGCGCAGATGGAAGACTGGATCAACCGCCTCGACCGCGCCGAGGCCAGCGGCAGCACGGCGCAGCGGCTTTTCGTCTATCGGGTGCGCCACGGCGATGCGGAGAACTTGGCCGACGTGCTCTCCAAGCTCTTCGCCGCCGACGGCGAGGGTCGGGGCACCAGCCGCAGCGTCGGCGGCGTCGCCCCCGGCCTGGGACAGGCGAGCATCGGTGGCGAGGATGGCGGCGAAGCCGGTGGCGGCACGACCCAGCGCCGCGCCACGGCCAGCACGCTGGAGTTGTCGTCGCAGGTGAGCATCGTCGCCGACCCGGTGAACAACTCGCTGCTGGTGCGCTCCAGCCCGCGCGACTACAAGAAGATTCTAGACGCGCTCAAGCAGCTCGACATCGTGCCGCTGCAGGTGCTGGTGGAGGCGACCATCGTCGAGATCCGGCTCACCGGGAGCCTCGAGTACGGCGTCCAGTGGCGCTTCTTCGGGCTGGCCGCCGGCGGTGAGTGGGACGCCGAGAATGGCCGCAACGTCGGCGGTTATCGCAGCGATATCTCGTTGCGAGGCGATACCGAAGGCCCGGCGCAGACCTTTTCGGCCACCGGCTCGCCGTCCACCTTCAACTGGTCCGTGGTGCTGCGCCCGGAGACCATTCGCGCGACTCTGACCGCGCTGGCCGAGGACGACCTGGTCAATGTGCTGTCGTCGCCGTCGGTAATGGTGCGCGACAACCAGACCGCGGAGATCCAGGTGGGCGAGGACGTGCCCATCGCCACGACGCAGCAGCAGGGCACCACCACCACGGACCGGATCATCAACCAGATCGAGTACCGCAAGACCGGTGTGAAGCTGTCCGTGAAGCCCAGGGTCACGCCCGGCGGCATGGTGCAGATGGAGATCGAGCAGGAGGTCAGCGACGTCGCGCAGGAGAGCGGCACGCTCAACTCGCCCACCTTCCGCACCCGCAACATCACCAGCAATGTCGCCGTGCGCTCCAACCAGGCGGTGGTGCTGGGCGGCCTGATCCAGGACGCGAGGGAAGACGGCAAGTCCGGCATCCCTGGGCTGTACCGGGCGCCGCTCATCGGCCCCCTGTTCGGCGAGACCTCGCGCCGCGCCCTGCGCACCGAGCTGGTGGTGGTGCTCACCCCGCGCGTCATCGCCAGCGACGGCGATATCGAGACCGTGACCCGGGACTTCCGCGAAAAGGTCCGCAACCTGGACACGCGCTTCTGATGGAGCTCATCGATCTGAAGGCACAGCAGGCGCGTCTCGAGGCGCAGATTCAGGCCCGCATCCAGGCGGTGCTGGCCCACGGCCGCTACATCATGGGGCCCGAGGTGGCGGAGCTGGAGGGGCGGCTCGCCGACTACCTGGGCGTGCGCCACTGCATCGGCGTCTCCAGTGGCACGGACGCGCTGCTGGTCGCGCTGATGGCCTTGGACATCGGCCCGGGGGATGAGGTCATCACCACGCCCTTTACCTTCGTCGCCACCGCCGAGGTCATCGCGTTGCTGGGCGCCGTGCCCAGGTTCGTCGACATCGATCCCGTCACCTACAACCTGGACCCCGGCCTCATCGAGCCCGCCGTCGGCCCCCGGACCCGCGCCATCATGCCCGTGTCCCTGTACGGCCAGTGCGCGGACATGGACGCCATCAACGCCATCGCCGAGCGCCACGGCCTGCCGGTCATCGAGGACGCGGCGCAGAGCTTCGGTGCCACCTATAGGGGCCGGCGCTCCTGTGGGCTCTCGACCATCGGCTGCACCTCGTTCTTCCCGTCCAAGCCGCTCGGCTGCTATGGCGACGGCGGCGCCTGCTGCACCGACGACGATCGGTTGGCGACCCGGATGCGCCAAGTCATGAATCACGGCCAGGACAGGCGCTACAGCCATCCGCGGCTCGGCATCAACGGCCGGCTGGACTCGCTGCAGGCCGCGGTGCTGCTGGCCAAGCTGGATATCTTCCCGGATGAGGTGGAGCGCCGCGCCGCCGCCGGCGCCCGCTATAGCGAGCTGTTCCGGGCGCGCGGCGCCCGCAGCACCGCCGAGGCCCGCGATGGCCTGCTGACCCCGGCCATCGCGCCCCATAACACCAGCGTCTACGCCCAGTACACGCTCCAGGTGGACGACCGCGACGCCGTCATCGCCCGCCTCGCCGCCGCGGAAATCCCCACCGCGGTCCACTATCCCATCCCGCTCAACCGCCAGGGTGCCTACGCGCGCTTCCGCTGTGCGGACTGCACCCCCAACGCGGACCTTGCCGCGGCGCGGGTACTGAGCCTGCCGATGCACCCCTATCTCACCGCCGCTGACGCCGAGCGGGTGGCAGATGTGCTGGCCGGCGCCGCGCCCTGACCTCCCGCCTGATCCCTGCCCGTGACTGCAATAACAACTGACACACAAGAGGCGTCTGGTGGATGAGCCCAGGGCGGTCCACCAACGGGCCTGTGGCATTCGGTGGACTTCGCTGCCGCTCGTCCACCCCACCGGCCGTGCCCATGATCAGGGCCGCCCTAGACTGTCTGCCCATTCCTGAACCGACCATGGCCAAGTACCTCAACCCCTACACCGACTTCGGCTTCAAGAAGCTGTTCGGGGAAGAGGCCAACAAGGACCTCTTGATCGATTTCCTCGATCAGCTGCTGCCGCCGGAGCACCAGATCGCCGAGCTTGCCTTTCGCAACGCCGAGCAGCTGCCGGACCTGTCCCCGGAGCGCCGCGCCATCTTCGACATCAACTGCATCAGCACCTCGGGCGAGCGCTTCATCGTCGAGATGCAGAAGGCGAAGATCCACGTCTTCAAGGACCGCGCCCTGTTCTACACGACCTTCCCGATCCGCGAGCAGGCGCAGCAGGGCCCCTAGAGCTTTCGCCTCGAGCCGATCTACTTCATCGCCATCCTGGATTTCGAGTACGACGAGGCCGAAGAGCGGCGGCTGTTCCGCCGCGATGTCGCCCTGCGCGACCAGACCGGTGCCGTCTTCTTCGAGCGGCTGCACTTCAGGTTCCTGCAGATGCCGCTGTTCGACAAGCAGGAGCACGAATTGGAGACGCGCTTCGACAAGTGGTGCTATTTCCTCAAGCACCTGGAAGACTTCGAGCACATGCCGGCCATCCTCGAGGAGCCGATCTTCCAGAAGGCCTTCTCGGTCGCCGAGCTGGCCAACCTCAGCCGCGAGCAG
>JANQFI010000037.1 GCA_028277905.1 Chromatiaceae bacterium
AGGCGATTTCTGTCAACAAACATACCGCCTGGCTTGTCTTCTCGCCCGCCTTCTTTGTCGCGGCAACGCGCACATAAAACGACTATGCACGCGCTGCCGCTTCGCGAGGGCGGACGAGAATCCTGCGCCATTCGGTATGTTTGTTTCCGGCATTCGCCTAAGTTATGCCGGCCACTGGGATACCGCAACCAGGCATACTCAAGCTGCGCTGAGCTCCGCTCCAGTCACCGCTCCGGCCCACCGGCAGCACGCGCCCGTGCTGGCGACTTCACCCGAGCGCACCGGGCTCGCGCCACCGGCCGCTTCGCGGCGACCGGCGCCGCATCCGGGTAGCGCTCCCTGGTCTCCTCGGCATGCTGGCCTGGATCCTGGCCGATGCCGAGCCGGTCGCCGATCATCGCTCAGAAGCCGGCCCACGAGCTCGTCTGAAGCGTACAACCCGGTCTCTCGCAGGGGCCGGATCACGGGCTCTGCCTGATCGGTCAGGCCCATCGCCTGGGCACGGCCGACGATGCCGAGGGTTCCAAGGACCTTCAAGCCCATCACCTTGGCACAGCGTCCGGCCTCCAGATCGTAGAGGACGACGCGCTCGGCGCAGGGGCACTGCGCATGGGCAATGACCTGAGTCTCTCCAGCGCCCAGGTCCCAGCTCAAGATCTACGATGGTGCCACCTCGTTAGTGACCATGGATTAGGCCGGGTCTTTGGCGATCACCCGCAGAAGGATGCTCATCAGGTTGGCTCGCAGCGTACCGACCCGCTCCAAGCGCCCGACCTCGTGTGTCTGCTCGGCCGACAGCGGTCCTTGACGCTAGCGGATCAGCTGCTCCAGGAACGATGCACTGGCATCCAACTGCTCCGAGTAGGCACGCTCGATGCACTCGAGAAGCGCCGAGTCGAGCACAAGCGGTGTCGCTCTTGCCGGTTGTGGGGTCTCCTCCCACTGGGCTCTGGTATCGGCCACCTGTCCCTTCTGTCACGACCCAGGCCCCAGGTGCTTCCAGGTCCGCGCAGACATGAACGCCATGGAGTGCGGCCTCTGCGGCCACCGAGGACCGGGATTCGACGCAGCAGCAGCCTCCTATGAAACTGTCATCGCCACCTGGCACGAGGCTTCCAGCGCCAACCCGTCTACGACCTCAGGATGAGCGCCTCTTACCTGGGCGCGACGACCGCCTACGCCGACGAGATTCCGCCCGACCTGGCGCTGGTGGCCACGGTAATCGGCCTGGCCATCTCTATACCTGCTGGCGCTGTGGTATCTGATCGGCGAATGACTTATGTTAAGTGAAGTCAACTTCACGGAGGCGTATCGAGGATGAACGACGAGACCCGAGCCGGCACCGCGCGCCGCACGCTGATCCTTACCCTGGCGGGCCTCGCCGTCGCGGTGGCCGCGGCCATCGGCACCTGGTACGGCGTCCTGCGCCCGTCCACCGAACCTGCCGAGCCTGGCGCCGCCGCCGTCGGCACCGGCATCGCCGTCGTCGGCGAGCAGCGCATCGGTGGCGATGTCACCATCACTGGCCCGGCCGGCGCCGGACCGCAGGCAACTCCAACCGCGACGGGGACCGCTGCGGCCGGCGTCGGCATCGCCAATCTCGGCAAGCAAGAGATCGGCGGATCGGTGAGCATCGACGCATCGCCGTCCGCAGCGGCGCTCCAGCCATGACGACCACCTCCCGCTTGGCCCCGCTGCTGCTCCTGCTGCTGGCCCTGCTCTGCGGGGCGCATGCGATCGCCTTGGCCGAAGCTGCGCGGGTCGACATCGGCATCGCCAATACCGGAGAGCAGACCGTCCACGGCGACATCAACATCGGCCTGACCTTGCAACAGGTCCGGCAGATGATGGCCGACCTGCTTGACAAGGACAGCCTGAACGCGCGCCGGGCCACCGAGCTTGAGGCGCAGGTCGCCCAACTGAGTGCCGAGATCGGCGTGCGCCGGCCGGCGGTGGAGAACTTCCTGCGCATCCTCGGCGAGGCCGGGGTCCCGGTCGAGGACCTGGGCACCAAGCTGGAGGAGATCGCCCGCCGCCATCTCGACCTGCTCGAGCGCTGGTCGGTCCTCGAGGAAGACGACGATCCCGCGATCCGCAGGCTCACCGACGCCGCCAAGGCGGCGATCGACGACGGCGACTACGGGCACGCCGACGGCCTCTTGGCCGAGGCCGAGGGGCTCGATCTGGCCGCCGCCCGCCAGGCGAGGGCACTCGCCCTCCAGGCCGCGGCCGCGGCGGATCAGCGCCTGCTGAGCGCGGCGGCAAAACGGAGCAAGCGCGGCGAGCTGCGTCTGATCCAGTTCGATTACTCGGGTGCGGCCGAGCACTTCCAGGCCGCCGCCGACCTGGTTCCGGCGGGCGAGCAGCTGATCCTGGCCGGCTACCTCGCCAGAGCGGGCACTGCCCTCGACAACGCCGCCCGCTTCCGCGAGGCCGAGCCGCTCAAGCGCCGCGTCCTCGACATCCGCGAGCAGACCCTCGGCCCGGATCATCCGGACACTGCCACCGCGCTCAACAACATGGCCCAGCTGCTCCAGGCCACCAACCGCCTGGGCGAGGCCGAGCCGCTGATGCGCCGCGCGCTGGCCATCGATGAGGCGAGCTACGGCGCCGAGCATCCCA
>JANQFI010000067.1 GCA_028277905.1 Chromatiaceae bacterium
ACGCGCATGTGCGCATGGCGCGTCGTTGGACGCAACGCTGGGTTTCGTTCCTCAACCCAGCCTCGTATGTTCTGCACCGAGGGATTGACAGGGAGGCGAGATAAACGGAGTTTATGAAGAGTCCTGGGAAGCCGTTCCAGCCTGAAGCCCGGGCGATGTCCCGGAGCTTGCACGTAGATTGGCTCCCCGCCCTCTTCGCCAATACCGAAGAGTATCCGAGGCCGTGGGCGTTGCCCGTGAGCCTGCATACACGAGGTTGGTAGGCGAGGGTTGCAGGGTCGGGGAACCGGGGCAAGAGCATAGCGAAGACGAGCCCAGTGAGGTAGAGCCATGAACACCGCCGGAATCGACGTCTCCCACAAGACCCTGGTGCTGAGCGTGATGAAGGGCGGCAAGCTCGGCAAGGCGCGCGAGTATGCCAACACGCCGGCCGGTCGCAAGGCGCTGCTCAAGGTTCTGAAGAAGACCGAGGTCGAGCGGGTGTGCCTGGAGGCGACCGGCACCTACCACCTCGACCTGGCGTTGCTGCTCGACGCCGAGGGCGTTGCGCTGATGGTGCTCAACCCGAAGGCGGCCAAGCGCTTTGCCGAGGCGCTGCTCACGCGCAACAAGACCGACCGGGTCGATGCCGGGGTGCTGGCGCACTATGCCGAGCGCATGCCTTTCACCCCGTGGCGGCGTCCCGACGACGCGGTGCTGACGCTGCGCGCGGTAGCCCGCCAGACCGTGGCGCTGAAGCAGACCCGCACCGGCGCGCGCAACCGCCTGCACGCCATGAGCCAAACGGAACTGACCCCGGCGGCGGTGCTCGAGAGCATCGAACGGCTGATCGATGAGTGCGACGCGCAGATCGATGCGTTGCGCGCCTTCGCGCGCGAGCACATCGCGGCCCATCCCGCGCTCGCACAACGCCACCGGCTGCTGCTCGGCGCCAAGGGCATCGGCGAGGCCAGCGCCATCGAGCTGCTCGGCGAGCTGCTGGTGCTGCCCGCGGACATGGCCGCCAAGCAATGGGTCGCCATGGCCGGCATGGACCCGCGCGCGGTCAGTTCCGGGAGCAGCCTCAACAAGCCCGCCCGCCTGAGCAAGGCCGGCAACCGCTACCTGCGCCAGGCACTGTACATGCCCGCATTGAGCGCCGCGAAGAACGATCCGCATATCCGCGCCTTCTACCTGGACCTGATCGAACGACGGGGCCTGAAGAAGATCCAGGCCGTCTGCGCGGTCATGCGCAAACTGCTGCACGGCATCCATGCCGTGTTCAAGTCCGGACAACCGTTCGACTCGGCGCGCTTGTGCCCGCCGCGCCCGCGCCCGGCCGTCGCCGGCTGAGCCGCCGGCCAAGTGTCCATGTGCACCATCGTGCCAAGCGCCCCGGCCATCCTTGGGAGGGAGGGAGCGAGCACATGCCCGCCACCCGGGTGCTGCCCTCAGCACAGACCTTGGCCTGGTGGCCATCCTCGGTCGGTCGGTCGCTTCGCACGGAGCCAGGCGCCCGGAGCCGCGAGCCGGGTCAAGGTGGAGCGCCCGCAGCGAAGCGAGGACGAACGACC
>JANQFI010000079.1 GCA_028277905.1 Chromatiaceae bacterium
CAGGCTACATTTGCGGATCATGAGACTCAGGTCGTAAAGCCGGAAAGCACCTTAAGTATCGCATATAGTGGTATGTTGCAAAACGGAAATCACCTAAGATAGCCACCCGCGACTGCGCCAAGGCCGCCCAAGCTGACCGGCGCCAATGCCCAGGTGTCGTTCCGCGGTGCACAATTCCGCAGACGACACAACGCGGAGACGAGCATCGATGGCGACGACGACGGCGGCGGAAACGCAGGCACCCCCCAAGGCACCCTGGATCACCTACCGGCCCGAGCTCAAGGTGCTCGACTGCACGGTGCGCGACGGCGGGCTCGTGAACGCACACCAGTTCAGCGACGATTTCGTCCGCGCCGTCTACGGCGCTTGCATCGCCGCCGGCGTCGACTACATGGAAATCGGCTACAAGAACTCCAAGCAGACCTTCCCGGTGGACAGGTTCGGCCCCTGGCGTCACTGCGATGAGGCGGACCTCCGGCGCGTCGTCGGCGACCACGATCCCGAGCGCACCGGCCTCAAGCTCGCGGCCATGGCCGACGCGGGCAAGAGCGACTGGGAGACGGACATCCTGCCCGCCGCCGACAGCCCCCTGAGCATGATCCGCGTCGCCTTCTACGCCCACCAGGTGTCCGAGGCCCTGGCCATGATCCGCCACGCCGCAGAGCTGGGCTACGAAACGACGGCCAACCTGATGGCCGTCTCCAACATCACCGACGCCGAGATCGACACGGTGCTTGCGGCCATATCCGACACGCCCGCGAGTACCATGGTCATCGTCGATAGCTTCGGCCACCTCTATCGCGAGCAGGTCGACCGGCTCTACCACAAGTACGCCGAGGCGTTGCAGGGCACGGGCAAGGACATCGGCATCCACGCCCACAACAACATGCAGCTCGCTTTCGCCAACACCATCGAGGCCATCATCCTCGGCTGCAACCGCGTGGACGCCACCATGCTCGGCTTCGGCCGCGGCGCCGGTAACTGCCACACGGAGCTGCTGCTCGGCTTCCTGCGGAATCCGAAGTTCGACCTGCGCCCGGTCATCGAGGTCATCCAGAGCCACCTGGTGCCGCTCAGGCGCGAGATCGAATGGGGCCCGCTGGTGCCCTACAACATCACGGGCCAGCTCAACCAGCACCCCCGCGCCGCCATCGAATGGCGCGAAGGCGACGCGCGGGACGACCTCGTCGCCTTCTATGACAGGGTTGTGGCCGAGATCTGAATGGCGCCCGTCGGGTCAGGGATGATCCTCAGCTTCCTGCCCTGGCGCTTGGCCCTGGCCAGCAGGAACCCGGAATACGTCGGCCTTGACCCCGTCCTTGCCGAGCTTGCGCCCGGCAACGGGCGCGTCATAGACGACGAGCATGCCGGGTTGCCCGTCGCCGGCGCTGGCGCTGGCACCCCTGGGGTGCAACCAGGGTGCAAGCCCCTCGGCCTTATCGCCGCCGGGCTCGAATGGCAGGTCGAACAGCGGCTCCAGGTCCGGCCCTTGCCGGGTGATGCTGTCGTCATGGAGTGCAGCAGGGTCATGCAGCCGCCACAGGGTCTGGCGGCCGGTGATATCCATGGTGGGGCCGGCAAGGATCAGGAGGTCGTTACCCTGCCAGCACAGATCCCGCACGCCCATGCCGTCGAGCGCCAGAAAACGCTTGTGATACCGGCGCCTGCTGCCACCGCGGCGCCGGCCGATCTGCGCCAGCTTGAGCTTCGGCGCCTTGCTGTCATCGACCGCCACCTCCAGCAGCAGCGCCAGGCCGCGCAGCACCGGCCCACGTAGGCCCAGGAACAGCCGCTCGCCGCAGACGGCGAGACCTTCGATGTCGAAGCCGTTCTCCTTGCTGGCCAGCTGCGGCCAGCCGTCACCCGCCTCCTGACTGCGCAGGAAGGGCGCCAGATGATCATCGTCGCGCAGCGCCTCACTGAGCTTGTTGCCGCGCTTGGCGATGGGCAGCTGGGCGACGCACGCTGCCCAGGTGCCTGGGTCCGAGCGCGACTCCTCCCCCGTCTCGATGAACCCCAGCACGAAGCGGTTAGGCCGCCGCCGCACATCTCGGAGAGACTTGAGCTGCTTGCGCTCGCTGTCATTGGCGTCCGCCTTGCGGCGGGTGCTCGTATGGGAGCCGACGAACCAGATGCGCCCCGCACTATGGTCCATGCCCTCGATGTCGATCTCCTCATCCTGACCGCCTGGCAGATCCAGCGCGTCGGCCAGGTCGACATACCGGTGAGCGCCGAAGCTGGGCGCACCGGACGCCGCCGCCGGCTGCGGGGTCAGGCAGGAGAGGCCGTTCAGCTCGTCGGTGCCGAGCCAGAGCCGGCCATGCTCGTCGAAGCAGCAGGCGGAGACCTGGTCTCTGAAGGCGTCCGGATCGGCAGTGTTATCGAAGCGCAACAGCGGTTGGAGGATAGGCTCAGCGATCATCTCGGGCTCCTCTGGGCTCTGGTCACCGGCCGGGTCAGCCAGATGCCGGCACGGGATACAGCCAGGCCAGCAGCCCGTCGCGCCGGAACGGCTGCCACTGCCCCAGCGGCTGGGCGAGGCGGTCCGCGAGGGCGTAGAGCGCGAGCGGGTGCCCGGCGAGGCCCAAGTGGCTCGACTCCACCTCGATGCTCTCCGCGTTCGGCCCGGCGGATTCCACACTCTGGGTCCAGGGCACGATGCCGTCGCTGCGGCTGTAGATGCTGGTTACCGGCACCGGCAGCGGGCCCTGCAGGTCGCCGAGCCCCGGCGGCAGCCCCATCGGGTCGCCGGTCCAGCGCTCGTAGGTGCGCCAGATGTCCGCGGGCGGGTCGCCGCCGATGGGCGTACCGAGGCAGATCACCTGGCGCACCTGCTCCGGTGCCGCCAGCGCCAGCGCGCGGGCATAGAGCCCACCCAGGCTCCAGCCCACCAGGCTCACCGCGCGCCCATGCTCGGCAAAGAGCGCCGCGAGCCGCTCCCGGCAGGCGTCGAATACCCCGGCGCGCGGCCCCAGATTGATGCCCTGACCCCAGGCCGACACCGCGTAACCGCGGGCGGCAAGATAGTGGCGCAATGGCAGGGTGTTGAGATCGCTGCCGAACATCAGCGGCAACACCAGTACCGGATGGCCGTCGCCCTTGCGCGCAAGGGCCAGCAGCGGCTGCGCTGCGAAGCTGGCGCCGAGCTCCCAGGGCGCGCGCACTTCCAACGCCAGGCGGAGGGGGGCGGTCAGCTGGCTCAGGAAGCCACCGCCGGCGCTGCCCCGGGGTTGTCGCTTGAATGTCATCCGGCGAGTCCTCTGCTCCAAGGGCACTGAAACGCGAGAAGCTGCGGCGGGTACCGTGTTGCCCGGGCGGGTAGCGCCTTGCCCGCCGACTGCATGAGCCCGCCCCTGGGGGACAACGCGAAGGCTAGCGCCGCGGCGCACGCCCGCGGCTCGGTCTGCTGTCGCTCGCGGGCTTCGGCCGCGGCGCGCCGGTCGGCCGCACGCCGGGCTTCGACTTCCCGCTCGGCCAGGTCTGGATCCTGCCGCCGCTCGGGCAGCACGCGGCCCACATCGATCGGTTCTGCACCGAGCATAGCACGGCACCTGAGCCGGACCGGCACCGGCAGCCCGCGTGCACTGGTGCTGCCAGTGCGATGCTCGGGCGGGCTCGTCGTATCCCGGGCTCTGCCGGGCCTCAGGTACGGCGCCTCGGCGGGTCGAAGCCTGCCTCGACGCCCTGCCGGGTCGGCCGCCTACCTGGGGGCTTGGCACCGGGCTTGCCCGAGGGTTGGCGGCGCTTGCCGATGTTCTTGCGCTCGCGCAGGCGCTGCTTGGCCTTGTGCTTGGCGGTGGCGCCCTTGCCGGCAGCAGGCGCCGCGGTACCCCTTGTGGCACCCTTGGCGGAGCGCTGCTTGGTGTGCTCCTTGGCCCGCTTAGGTCGCCTCGGCGCGCCCTTGAACAGCGACTCTAGACCCTCGAGTACCATCTGCTCCAGCCTCAGGCCAAGATAGCGCTGGATACCCGCCATGCGGTTCCACTCAGGCGCGCTCACCAGGGTGATGGTCAGGCCCCTGCGGCCGGCACGACCCGTGCGCCCGCTGCGGTGCAGGTAGTCGTCCCCGCTACGGGGCACGTCCAGGTTCACCACGAGCTCCACGCCGGGCACGTCCAGACCGCGGGCGGCGACATCGCTCGCCACCAGCACCGGCAGGGTACCGTCGCGGAACAGGCCCATGACGCGCTTGCGAGCGCGCTGATCCAGCTGGCCGTGCAGCAGGGCGCAGCGGGTCTTCAGCTGGGCAAGCCGCACCGCAGCCTGCTCGGTGCCAGCGCGGGTGTTGGTGAATACCAGCGCGCGCTCGTAGTCCGAGGTGTCGAGCAATCGGTGCAGCAGCCGCACCTTATGCTCCGAATCGTCGGCGAGGACTATCCGGTGGTCGATGTCCGGGTGGGCACTGCGATGGTGATCCAAGGTGATACGGAGCGGGTCGCTGAGCAGGTGCGCGGCCAGCTCGGCCACGCCGCGCCGATGCAAGGTCGCCGAGAGCAACATCGACTGTCGCTCGGCCGGCGCGTGCCGCAGGATGGCGAGGACATCCTCGACCAGGCCCATGTCCAGCATCCGGTCCGCCTCGTCCAACACCAAGCAGGCGAGATCACCCAAGTCCGCCTCCCCCGTCGCCAAATGCTCGCGCAGGCGGCCTGGCGTGGCGATCAGGATCTCCGGGTTGCGCCTCAGCGCGTGGACCTGGTGGCTGCGCGGATCACCGCCGACGATGACGGTAGCCGTGAGCCGCGTGTAGCTGCCCAGGGCGCGGAAGTGATCCAGCACCTGGCGTGCCAGCTCCCGCGTCGGCACCAGCACCAATGCACGGGCGCCGGCACGCGGCGCAGGAGATCCAAGTAGACGCTGCAGGATGGGCAGCAAGAAGGCTGCCGTCTTGCCGGAGCCGGTGGCGGCCGCGGCCATCAGGTCGCGTCCCGCCAGGGCTGCCGGGATCACCGCCGCCTGCACCGGGGTCGGCCGCTCGAAGCCCGCCTTGGCAATGCCACGCAGCAGTGGCTCGACCAGTTCCACGTCGGCGAAGCTTTTCATGACGACATCTAGCCGCCAGGAGGCCCGACAGGCGAGAAGGTGCGCATGCCCGATTCTCCCAGGTTCGCGACCCTCAGCGCGGCTCTTGGTCGAGCCCAGGGGCTCAGAGCCGATGGGCGTAGAGCACCTCGATCGCGTCCAGATAGGTGATGCCGGAGAAGTTGTCGAAATACTTGCGGGCGACCTCGTCCGCGATCCGTCGCGCAACGTCCTCGCGGGCGGTAATGACCTCCAGCTTGATGTTCGAGAAGGTATCGGAGACCGCCGGCTGACCGGACGAGCGTGTGTTCCGGCTCCCCTTGCCATCGGCGGCCATCACCGTATACCCGCTGGCACCGGCCGCAGCGATGATCTTGGTGATGTCACGCATGAGGACCTTCTCCGTGATGATGACGAGCTTGGTGGCCTGCTGTGGCATGATCGCATTACCTCTGAATTTCAGGGCCCTGATCTCGGGAGCCATCAGAATCTACCCTCAGCTGCCAAAGACCGCCTGGGCGAGCCCGATGTAGAGCGGGATGCCGATGGCGATGGCCACCGGCGTACCGACGCTGGTTGACGAGCCGATATAGGCGGATGGGTTGGCCGTGGGAATGCCGGCGC
Source organism: Chromatiaceae bacterium (assembly GCA_028277905.1). GTDB lineage: Bacteria > Pseudomonadota > Gammaproteobacteria > Chromatiales > Chromatiaceae > Thiohalocapsa. Next base: position 5,647 of record JANQFI010000079.1, read on the forward strand.
GCAGGGTCGGCGGCCCCGAGATATCGGAGCTCGAGCCCGCGATCACGGCCAGCAGCACCACGCCGCCGGGGCTGAAGCCAGTCAGCACATGGGCGACGTAGCCTAGCCCAAAGGCGATCAGGCCGTGCAGCAGCGGCGCGACTGCCGCATAGACGGCATACCAATGCGCGACGCGGCGCAGCTCCTTGAGTCGGGCATAGGCCTCCATGCCCATGACGAGCATCAGCACCGACAAGAGACCGCGGAACAGCGGATCGTAGAAACCCGCGTACACCGACTCTGGACGCGTGAGAAGGCCCAGGGCGATGCCGAGCAGCAGCGCCGACAAGGCCGCGCCCTGCAGGCTCTCTTTGACGATAGGCCAGACCCTGACCTTCTCGCCAGAGCCATCCCTGCGCTTGAGGTAGAGACTGGCAAGCACAACGGCCATGACCAAGGCCGGGATGTCCATGAAGGGATAGAGCGCCGGCGCCCAGTGCTCGTAGTCGAGCCCCTCGCTCTCCATCACCACGATGGCCGCGGCCAGCGTGGAGCCACTGACGGCCCCGAACAGACCCGCGGTCGCGATGCCGTCCTCGGTGCGAACCCCGGGCAGCAGCGCAAGCGTGACGCGGCCGAGCAGCACAATGCCGCAACCAACCACGACTGCGAAGACGGCAGGTATCAGCATGGCGGTCAGATCCGCTTCGCGAATCGACATGCCGCCCTCGAGCCCGACGCGCATCAGGAGCATGAAGACGACGAACTTGTAGATCGCCTCGGGAATGTCCAGCCGTGAGCCGAGCGCGGCGATCAGGATACCGCCCAGCAGGAACGCCAGGGTCGGTGATTGCAGCTGCGCCACGAAGCGCGCGAAGAACTCAAACAGGGGATCCAATGGTCCACTCCTCGATCGGTTGCGGGCGGTTTCGGGCGGTTGCGGGTAGCCAGGCGATAGGGGGCAGTCCCGCAGCACTGCCCCAGTGCATCACCCTGCGATGACGTCTGCCGCAGCACTCAGGGTCGGCGCGACCCGGCCGCCGGGTAACGCCCATTGATCGGCGTCTCCAAGGCGTCGGCGGGCGGCCGCATGCGTCGCACAGCCGCAACTTAGGGAAGGTTCAAGAATTACCTGAACACATCTATCCGCTATCCTTATCGCCTTCGTTGTCGTTGTCGTTGTCGTAATCGAAGTCGCCATAGGCGATAGGGTCCTCTCGCACATCAAGGGATCGTTGTCCGAGCTTGGTGAGCATTGACACGATCCGAGTTGACATCGGCTTGCCTTGCGCATGGTCAGCAACGGTCATCGCTGTGCAGGCTTCCAGGCCGTCCTGAATCGCTGCGCATTCCAACGCCGAACCGCGCGCGATCTCGAAGAACCGGCGCCCATCAGCGTTGGCTCCCTTGCCGTTGCCTTCGGCGATGTGCAGAGGGATCGACTGAGCGGCGCGCAGCAGTTGGTCGCGCGCGTGGCGA
>JANQFI010000123.1 GCA_028277905.1 Chromatiaceae bacterium
ATTGCCGGAAACAAACAGACCGAATGGCGCAGGATTTTCGCTCGCCTTCAAGGAGCGGCAGCGGTCGCATAGTCGACCTCTGTGCCCACTGCCGCGACGCAGAAGGCGGGCGAAAAGACAAGCCAGGCGGTATGTTTGTTGACAGAAATCGCCTTAGTCGCCGCGCCCGGCCCGCCAGGATCGACGGACCTGTACCTGCGGCCTACGCCTTGCCCCCGGCCCAGCTCCGACGCCACCGGCGCCAGGTCAGGCCAGACTCCAACCCAGGCCTCATCCCCCAGCCCCGACGCACCAAATCCCATGCAGACAGAGCTCCTGATCCATGCCGACTGGGTCCTGCCCGTGGACACCAGCAATGCCACGCTCGAGCAGCACAGCCTCGCCATCGCCGACGGACGCATCGCCGCGCTGCTGCCGCGCGGCGAGGCCGAGGCGCAGATCGACTCGGCCAAGACCCTGGACCTACCGGGCCATGTGCTGATCCCGGGTCTGATTAACGCCCATACCCATTCGCCGATGACGCTGTTGCGTGGACTGGCAGACGACCTGCCGCTGATGACCTGGCTGCACGAGCACATCTGGCCTGCCGAGGGACGCTGGGTGGACCAGGAGTTCGTCGCCGATGGCACCCGTCTCGCGGTGCTGGAGATGCTGCGCGGCGGCGTCACCTGCTTCAACGACATGTACTTCCACGCCGAGACCACGGCGCGGGTCTGTGCCGAGGCCGGCATGCGCCTGCTGGCGGGCATGATCGTCGTGGACTTTCCGACCCGCTACGCCGACAGCGCGGACGAGTACCTGCGCCGCGGGCTGGAGTTGCATGCGCACTACCGCGACCACCCGCTGGTGCGCCCGGCGTTCGCGCCCCACAGCACCTACGCGGTGTCGGAGAGGCCGCTCGCGCGCGTGCGCACCCTTGCGGACGAGCTGGAGGTGCAGGTGCACGTCCACTTGCACGAGACACGCGATGAGGTGCTGCGGGTACTGCGGGAGCACGGCGAGCGGCCAATCGCGCGGCTGGACCGACTCGGGCTGCTGGGACCCCAACTGGTGGCGGTACACATGACACAGCTGGAAGAGGCCGAGATCGCGCGCCTGGCGGAGACCGGCGCGCACGTGGTGCACTGCCCTGAGTCTAACCTCAAGCTCTCGAGCGGTTTCTGCCCGGTGGCGGATCTACTGGACGCCGGCGTCAATGTTGCACTGGGCACCGACGGCGCCGCCAGCAACAATGACCTCAACCTGCTCGGCGAGATGCGCTCTGCCGCACTCCTGGCCAAAGGCGTGGCCGGGCGCGCCAACGCGGTGCCGGCGGAGCAGGCACTACGCATGGCGACCTGCAACGGCGCTAAGGCCCTGGGGCTGGAGGAGGAGATTGGCTCCCTGGACGTCGGCAAGGCCGCCGACATCGTCGCCGTGGACCTCGGCGACCCCCACACCCAGCCCATGTACCGCCCCTGCTCGCAGATGGTCTATGCCGCCAGCAGCCACCAGGTCCGCCACGTCTGGATCCGTGGCCGGCAGGTGCTGCGCGACGGCGCGCCGCTGACGCTGGACCCGCCGGCCATCATAAATGCGGCGCGGCAGTGGGGGGAGCGCATTGCGGAGGACTAGTGCAGCAGTGCGAATGTCCCGAGACCGTCTCAGGTCGTTGTCGTTGTCGTGATCGCGGTCTCGACCGTGCGGATATTCGATTACGATTGCGATTACGACAACGACGACGAGGGGATCCCGGTCTCGGAGCTCCCGCAGCAAAGCACTAGCGAGGATGGCTATTCCGGGATCGCCTCAGGTCACCCAGGGGCAGCAAAGCACTAGCGAGGATGGCTATTCCGGGATCGCCTCAGGTCACCCAGGGCGTCCGCCGGACATAGCTGTCGTCCGTCAGTTGCTTGAGCACGAATTCCGCAACGTCGGCACGGGCGACGCGCTGTCCCGTGACTTCTTTATCCAAACCCTGTCGGTAAGCGCCGGTACGCGGGCCATCGGTCAAGCCGCTCGGGCGAACGATGGTCCATTCCGTGTCGCTGGCCCTGATCAACCCCTCCTGCTCCTCCTTGGCCTCGAAGATCCGCTTCAAGGTCAGGTTCATGATGATACGGAAGTACAAGGGGATCTGTGACTTGCTGTCGCCGACGCCAAGCGACGTCACGGCGACGAGCCGGCGTACCCCCTGCTTAGCCATCGCGGCCAGGATGCGCTCGGTGCCCGCTGCTTCGACGGGCTCCTTGCCGGTTCGGGAGCCGAGCACGCAGATGACCGCATCGGCCCCGGCGACACAGTTGTCCGTGGCGGCTTGATCCAGGACGTCGCCCTGGATGACGCTGAGGCCGTCGCGAGCCTGGAGCTTGGCGGGATCGCGGGCGAGTGCCGTCACGGTATGGGCGGCTCCGAGCGCCTGCTCCAATACCCGCCTGCCGGTGCCGCCGGTGGCGCCAAAGAGCGCGATGTGCATAGCTCAAGCCCGCTGTGCTGATGCTGGCGCTTCATCAGCGCGCTGGAACATCATCATGTAGTTGATGCCCCTGTAATCGCTGAATGAGAAGTGGCGGTTCAAGGGATTCACGCGCACGCCGGTCTCATGGATCACTGTAAAGCTCTCACCGAGACCCTTGCGCAATTCTCTGGGCTTCACCAGCTTGCGATAGCGGTGCGTGCCCTTCGGCAGCCAGCCAAGGATGTACTCGGCGCCGATGATGGCGCTGAGCCAGGCCACCGGCGTGCGGTTGATGGTGGCCACCACCATGACGCCGCCGGGGCGTACGAGCCGGCCACAGCTCGCGAGAAAGTCCGAGAGATGCTCGACATGCTCGACGACCTCCATGTTCAGCACGGCGTCGAAGCTCGCGCCGCTGGCGGCGAGGTCATCGACCGTGATGAGCCTGTACTCGATGTCCGCACCTGTCCAGCCCGCGTGAATCTCGGCAACGCGGATATTCTTTTCAGTAATTTCGGTGCCCGTGACCTTGGCGCCCAAGGCATGCACGGACTCGCTCAGTATGCCGCCACCGCAACCGATGTCCAGGATACTGAGTCCTCTCAGCGGATGCTCCGCTTTCGCATCACGGCCAAAGGCCGCGCAGAGCCGGTCGCGCACGTACTCTAGCCGAAAGGTGTTTAGCCTGTGTAACGGCCAAAAGGGTCCCTGGTCGTCCCACCAGCGATGGGCGAGCTTCTCGAAGTATTCTGCCTCGCTCGGGTCGATGTCCGGGGCTGTGAGGCGGACGGCGGGCATGGCAATCAACGTCAGTCGACCTTCAACTCACCGCCATATCTGGCTCCAGCACGCACATTGCAAGCGGCCGAGACAGCCGACAGCCGAGGCTCTGGGCGGCCCATAGGTGGTGGCTTGGCTTCTTGCGTGAACAAAGGTCTTGGCGATGAGATCCAGGCTGTCACCTATACCGAGGGGCATCGGCGCGCAAGGTCCGCCCCCGGTGATACCGCCGGGCCAGTTGTCGAGATCGGACTCGATGCAGATGCCCGGATCCTCGCCCGCAAGCGCCAAAACAGGCATCAAAAAGAAATGGGTATAAAAAGATAGGTATTGAATGGGGATCGCTCACCCAGCTCGATGCGGCTCAGATCCCCACCGCAGCAGGACCGTCGCGGCGCCGTCACTGTTTCTTGACGAGCACAACCGCTCCGACCTCCCAAGGAATCTGCACCTGAGAACTAAAAATCAGAAGCTTATATCCGGATTTGGCGCAAGTCGCTGACGGGGTATCTAGGGTTACCAACGCACGAGGTCAGATCGCGCGAGCGCAGCGAGCCGTGATCTGACCTCGTCAACCGCGGCTTTGCCAGGGCTACATCGAGCTGGATCCCGTGCGCGCCGGCATGGTCCGGTGCCTTCTTCCGGCCCCTTTCTCCGGTGGACCTGAGGACTGCATCGGCGCGCCTCGGCTAGGGCGATTTCTGTCAACAAACAGACCGCCTGGCTTGTCTTCTCGCCCGCCTTCTTTGTCGCGGCAACGCGCACATAGAACGACTATGCACGCGCTGCCGCTTCGCGAAGGCGGACGAGAATC
>JANQFI010000144.1 GCA_028277905.1 Chromatiaceae bacterium
CGGGCGAAAAGACAAGCCAGGCGGTCTGTTTGTCGACAGAAATCGCCTAAGCCGGTCGCGCGGCGGATGGTCGTCCGCGACCCGCGATCACCCCTGGTGTCGCCGCGCCCGGCGTTGGCAAGCCAGTCCGCCAGCAGGTCCCGGTGTCCCACTCGTGCTCGGACCCTCCCGATGGCCATCAGCCCGATGCCCATCAGAATGATTTGCGTTTTCGCAAGACATCCGTCAGAATGCGAATTGTTCGCGGTCAACCTCTTGATGCTTCGATTCGGGTAGCCAGCGATGAGCCAGTATATCCACCATGTTCCGGGCCGCATCCGGGTGCGCTCTCGGGCCCTGCGCTGCCGTGGCGAGAAGGCCCAGGCGGCAGAACGCAGCTTGGCCGCCATGACCGGTGTGGAGTCCGTGCGCATCAACCCGCGTGCGGGCAGCATCACCGTGCACTATGACATCGATGTGCTGCGCCGCACCGATCTGCTCGCGGCGCTGGAGGAGGTCGGGTGCATGTCCGCCGTCAGCCGCTCGGACGAGAGCGTCCGCAAGATGGCCGATACCTTCGGCAAGGCCCTGGTCGGGGCCATGATGCAGAAGGCCGTCGAGCAGTCCGCTCGGACCCTGGTGGGCGCGCTGATCTGATGCTCGCGCCGATGGCCGGCTTGGCTTAAGGCGAACGAAAACCCTACACCATTGGGCACAGTCTTCACCGGCAATCGCCTGAGCCGCCAGCCCCGAGGCCCATAGCCGCCCCCGGTGCAGCTCTACAACCCAACCCTTCAACCCAACCCTTCAACGCAGCCCTTCAACAGGGCCGCGAGCAGTCAGCGGGTAGTAATGCCTGGGATTCCCTCGCCGCAGGCGATTCGCGTCAGGGTGGGGCCCAGGGTCTGCGCCCGCCGTCCCTGATCGTCCGAGCTCTTCCTTAGGCGATTTCTGTCAACAAACATACCGCCTGCCTTGTCTTTTCGCCCGCCCTCTGCGTTGCGGCAGCGGGCACAGAGCCCGACTATGCGCCCGCTGCCGCTCCTTGAAGGCGAGCGAAGATCCTGCGCCATTCGGTATGTTTGTTTCCGGCAATCGCCTTATCCTGCGACCCATCATCCCCACCCGGTCATCCCCACCCGGTCATCCGCACCGGCTGAACTGTCCTGAGGATCCAGACTATCGGGCCTCTCCTGCCGACCGGACTTGGACCTGTCCCTGGAATCTGGCAGCGCCCTGGCCTTGATGGGGATCTCACCCCAGCGTCGGCGACGGCAAGGCAACGCCGGCTCAGTCAGGCCGGACGCCGCCCCCTGCCCTGTGGCGCTACCGCGACTGGCGCGACCGCGATGCGCGACCAATACCTGTCCCTCCGCGCCTGTTCCTGGCCTGGAGGCGGCAGGGTGATCGCCCTGCCATGACGGCGCCGGCTGACCCGAGGTAAACTGCGCGCCCGGCGTAGGCTCACGCGTTCGATCTGGCGAAGGGGTGCTTCCGGCATCGGCATTGACGGGTTCAGACCTGCGTTCACAGTGGGAGACAAGATCCATGAGCGAGCACGAGTACGGTGCGACGGGGCAGCCGGGGCGGACCGCGCCGGCGCAAGCGGGCTTGGCTGGCGGCGTGGCAGCCGCGGGCTCGCAGGGGGCCGGCCCCCAGTGGACGGGCTCTCAGGCGACCGGCTACCAGGGAGAAGGCGGTGCGCCTGGCCAATCCGCCGCTCCCCCTCAAGGCCAGGGTCAAATGCAGGGCCAGGGTCAAATGCAAGGCCAGGGCCAGAACGCCGCGTCCGGAGGACCACCGGGGGCGGCACCGAGTCAGCCCGCCGTGGGCGGACAGCCGGCGCAGTCGGGCCCGGCATTGGCTGCCAACATGGGAGCCGGCGCCTCAGGCCCAGCCGCAGCAGCAGGCATGTTCCAGCCGGGTATGATCGGACCAGGCGGTTACCCCGGCGGAGCGCCGGCGGGGGCAGCTTCCATGGCAGGATCAGCCATGGGAGGATCCGCGGCCTCGCAGCAGGTGCCGCTGGGCGCATCTAGTCATCAGTCCGCTCAGAGCCAGGTGCCACCGCAACAGCCGCTGTACCAAGCGCAGCCGCACCTGGGTCAGCTGTACTATCAACCGGGATACGCACCAGGGCCCTATCAATACCCACCAGCCGGCTATGCAGCCATGGGCGGCGGCATGCAGCAACCCCCGGCAGGTACCCCGCCGGCCGGTGCTCCCCCGGCGGGTGCTCACCCAGCAGGCACTCCAGGTGCCGCGGGCGGGCGTGCTGGCCAAGGGCAAGCCGGCCTCGCGGACTTGATGGAAGAGATCAACAACGGCGGCAGCGGCCTGCACAGCCTCGGCAAGATGCTCAACCTGGACGACAGCGAGTTCTGGAAAGGCGCCCTCGTCGGTGCTGCCGCCGTTGTGCTGCTCACCAACGAGTCGGTACAGAACGCCCTATTCAAGACCGGTGCCAAGGCCAAGGACGCCATGCAATCGGGCGTCGACAAGGTCAAAGAGGCCGCGTCCGGTGCGGCCGACTCGGCGCAGGATCGGCCGCGATGAGCGACCCTATCCCCCTGCCCTATGTCCAGGGCCTACCGGCAACCCAGGGCGCGGCGCGGAACGACACCGCCAATGCCTGCTCGACCCTCCTCGGCCTGGCCACCGTCGGTGCCGTCGTCGGCGCCTCGGCAGCGGGTGGTGTCAACATCCTACGCGTCCAGCGCGAGGAGCTCACGCCCGCGGAAGCCTTGCGCGACACCGGCAAGGCCGCACTCGCCGGCGCCGCCGCAACGGCCATCGCCGGAGCCGCGGCCACTGCCGTGTCTAACCAGGGTCTCACGCGCCTCGCCGTGCTCTTCGCGACCGGGACTGCCGTCATGTACGGCATCCAACGCCGTTGGGGATTGGACGATCCTTAGAGGCAAAATCCATTAGAGGACGATCCGATGGGAGCCGAGACATGAGCGAACAGAGGCAACGCCAGCGCCAGGGTGCGCGCAAGCACTTGGCCGCGGGTATCGGCGGCTTGGTCGTCGGCACCGCGCTGGTGCTCTTCCTGCGCAATCGCATGAGGAGTCGGCGAAAACCGGCAACCCCCGCCGCCCTGCCTGGCGCGGGGCCGGGAGAACAGGAGGCCGAAGCATGAGCTCGCAATACCAAGACCCGATGCTCGCTGGGCAATATCTCGCTGGGCAATATCAGGATGCGGCTGCGCCCAACGACGCCTATCCTGTCGCTGCCGCTGGCGTCCATGGCCAGCCTGGCCACCGCACAGCGTCCACAAGCAGCTACCTGGAGCTAGGCAAGCTCGGTGCCACCGTCGGACTGTGCGGCGCCGCGGCGGCCAATTTGCACCGAGCCCAGAACAAGCAGATCAGCGGCACCGAGGCGGTTCTCGACAGCCTGCGGACCAGTGTCGCCGCAGGCCTGGCCACTGCCGCCGCGGGCTACATGGCCAACCAGTTCCGCAGCCCGACGACCTCCCTGGCCGCGACGCTGATCGCGGGCACCGCGATCATGTATTTCCTGAATACCGAGACCCGGTCCAGGCCCCAAGGAGACGACTGATGAGCAACGCACAGTATTCCGGCCAGACGATGTCCTACGGTGGCGGCATACAGGGCCAGGCAGCCCAGGGGCAGGACCAGATGATGGGGGGACAAATGGGTCAAAGGGCCCAGGGCGGCTACCCCGGGGCACACCAACCCGGGGGCTTTGTCGGCGGCGGCTACGTGCAACCCCCTTACCCGATGGCGGCATATGCCTATGGCGCCTATCCGCAGCAGCCGAGCACCCTGTCCAGCCTCACCAGCGACCGCTTCCTGAAGGGCCTGCTGATCGGCGCAGCGGCGGCCTATATCCTGACCAACGAGTCGCTCCAGCGCACGGCGATCAAGGGCGCCGTGAAGGCCTGGACGACGGTTCAAGGGGGTCTGGAGGAGCTCAAGGAGCGCTTCCAGGATGCCGAGGCCGAGCTGCACGCGGCAGAGGCAGCAAGGGCCGCCGAGGGTGACTGAGCAGCGCACCCGAGCCCCCTAGCCGGCGCCCTCGGCGGTTGGGCGCCCCGGGGCCAGGCCGCCGCCGCAGCCACCCGTCCGACTCCGGCACCGGCATCCCCTGTGCTCCAGTCGGCGCTGCGGTGGACCCGAGCCGCCGCGCAGCAGCGACCCTGTCATGCCAATCACCGACTATCGAATCGTCCACGAGGTGCCGGGTCGGCTCCGGGTCCGAATTCCGTCGATGGGCGAGCCGGGCTTGGAGGCGTCCTTCATCGAGTCCTGGATCGATGCGGCGGCATCGGTGACCGACGTCCGAGCCAATCGCGCCGCGCGATCACTGGTCATCGAATACAGGCACCAAGACGGGGCGCGCGCGCGGGTCCTGCACCGCCTCGAGTCCTTCTCCGCGGAGAGCACCCCGGGCTTCAGCGAGGACGGCATCCGAGAGGCGGAGGTGGCGCCGATGATCAGCACGGCCCTGACACTGGCCGTGCTGCCCTTTCTGACCCCGCGGATGCAGCGGGTGCTGACCTTCGTCAATGTCGGTGCGACCCTGGTCAAGGGCGCGGACACCCTGGTCAACCAGGGCATCAGGGTGGAGGTGCTGGACGCCCTGGCGGTGGGCCTGGCAGCCGCCAACGGCGAGGTCTACACCGCCAACATCACCGATCTTCTGCTGGACCTGGGCGAGTTCCTCGAGCATCGCACCAGCCGGCAGTCCGACCGCCTGCTGCGCCGGTTGCTGCGCCCGGAGCCGGCCATGGCCTGGGTCGAGCGCGACGGCGAGCTGGTGCAGGTCGCAGGCGACGAAGTCCGCACCGGCGAGATTCTGGTCGTCGGTGTCGGCGAGACCGTCCCCGTCGACGGGCGGGTCGTCGAGGGCATCGCCCTGGTCAACCAGGCAGCGGTCACAGGCGAGGATGTCCCGGTGCGCAAGGAGGCGCGGATGCGGGTCATCGCCGGCTCGACCCTGGTAGACGGCCGCATCCGCATCGAGGCGACCCAGGTCGGCGAGGACACGACCACCGCCCGGGTGTCACGCTTCATTCAGGATTCCCTGAGTCGGCAATCCGACACCCAACGGCTGGCGGACCGGCTTGCCGACAAGCGGGTGTATCTGACCCTGGTCACCGGCGGCATCGTCTATGCGCTGACCCGGGACCTGACCCGGCTGCAATCCGTCTTCCTGGTGGATTATTCCTGCGCACTCAAGCTGGGCACACCGGTGGCCTTCAAGTCCGGCATGTACCGCGCTGCGGCGCACGGCGTGCTGATGAAGGGCGGCGAGGCCATCGAGCATCTGGCCGAGGTGGACACCGTCGTCTTCGACAAGACCGGCACCCTGACCCAAAGCGACCTGGTGGTCACCGACGTGGTCGTGCTCAGCAGGAACACCCGATGGTCGGAAGAAGACCTGCTGGCCCTGGTGGCCTCGGTGGAGGAGCACGCAAGCCATCCGGTCGCCCGCGCCGTGGTGGAGGCGGCGAAGGAGCGCGACCTCCAGCACATCTCCCACGGGGAGATCGACTATCTGGTCGCCCACGGCATGGCTGCGGACGTCAAGGGTGGGCGCATCTTCGTCGGTAGCCGGCACTACCTGGAAGAGCATCTGAGGATCCGCTTCGGCGGTTACAACAAGCACATAGCACGGCTCGAGGACGAGGGCAAGACGCTGCTCTACGTCGGCAACCAGGACGGCCCGGTCGGGTTGATCGGGCTGCGCGACACCATGCGGGAGGAGGCACATGACACGCTTCAACGGCTCCGCGTCCTGGGCATCGAGCGCCTGGTCATGATCACGGGCGACCGCCGCAACAAGGCCAAGGCGCTGGCCGCCGAGCTCGGCATCGACCAGGTCTATGCCGAGATGCGCCCGGAGGAGAAGGCTGGTGTCATCCAGCAATTCCAAGACGCGGGACGGAAGGTCGCCTTTGTCGGCGACGGGGTCAACGACGGACCGGCGCTGGTCGCCGCCCAGGTGGGCATTGCCATGCCGCGCGGCGCCGACATCGCACGGGCGACGGCGGACATCGTACTCATGGACGACCGCCTCGATGCCGTCGCGGACGCCCGCGAGCTCGCCCGGAGAACCATGCGTATGATCCGTGGCAACTTCAACGCCGCCGTGGGCATCAACACCGGTATCCTAGGCGGCGCAGTCGTCGGGTGGCTGTCACCGGTCGCGAGCGCGGTGCTGCATAACGGCACGACCATCGGCATCCTGCTCAATGCACTGCGCGGCGTGCGGCTGTCGGACGACCCGGACCAGACGATCAAGCATCAGCTCGTCCGGTTCAAAGACGCCCTCGCGGAGTAGGCCGGCTCGCGGGCACCGCCGCCCCGCGCTCAGTGGCGGATCAGGGGCCATCCGGGACGACAGGGCACTGGTTACTATGCGTGGACGTGAGGCTGGGCCCTGGCTGCGGCGCGCGATGAGGCGAGCCGCAAGGGCGCGCCGAAGAAGGCCAGCACGGTGAGATCCTCTTCGATATCGAAGAAGGCGTGATCGCAGGCCGTGCGCACGTACATGATGGAGCCCTTCCGCACCTGGTGCTCCTGCTCCGCGACACGGAGCCGGGCACGGCCCTCCAGGACCAGGTACAGCTCATCCTCTTCGTGGGCGCTCTGCATCTGCTTGGAGCCCACCGGCAGATGATAGATGGAGCAGCTCAGCGATGGCGTGCGCAGGATCTCCTGAAAGCTCGTGTTGCCGGGCTCGATCTTCCCGATGATGCTGGTCAGGTCGAAGAGCTGCCATTGCTGGTCGGTCATGGTTCGGACCTCGTGCCGTTGACTTCGACTGGCTGGACCTATGGGTCTTCCCCCGCTACTCCCCGGCAAATGCCGGTCAAGCAGAGGGCGGAACAGGTATCTGCTTCAAACATCGCTAAAGTAACATGCGAATCGATCCTAATCACCTGGCATGCCCGAGGTCCACCCCCGACCAGGAGCAGCCCTGTGCGCGGCGAAGCGTGCTCGCATGCAGTGCTGTACGAGGCAGTCGAGTAGTGCTCTGCTGCGGAAGTTCCGAGACCGGGATCCCCTCGTCGTCGTAATCGCAATCGCAATCGAATATCCGCAGGGTCGAGACCGCGACAATGACCACGACAACGACCTGAGACGGTCTCGGGACATTCGCACTGCTGCACTAGCCGCGGTGACAGGCCGAGCATACCCTCGGATGCCGACCGCAGGCGCTCAGCGACCCGGAAGGGACGGAGGAACAGGAAGCACGGGATGGCCCGTCACGCCTCCCCCCAGATGCTCGCGCAGCCGCTCCAATAGAGGCCGCGGCATGGGGGAGACGGCATCCGGGAGCGGAAACAACGGCCGCCACTGCGCGGCGCCAACGCCCTGGCGGCGGCCCGCCGGACCGCCCCGGGGCGGCGTCAGGTGCCGGCGCGGACCCAGGCGACGCGATTGCGTCCACCATTGCGTCCACCAACAGCGTAAGGTCGAGCGCAGCAGCCAGTGTATCAGGCGGCTCTGCAGCCGGCAGAAGCCACAGCCGCCCATCCTTCGGTTGCGCCGGCCGGATTGTGCCGGGCCGGTCCGGCGCGCACGACCAAGGCGCAGCCTGCCGAGCAGCCTCTGGGTGCCGGCGCGGGTCGCCCCTCCGGCGCGCGGCGCATAGGCCCGGATATTCACGGCAGCGCGGAGTTGCTCAGGGGTAACGACCCGCGCATCATAGTGCACGACCAGGCTTGCGCAGGCCGCGTTGAGTCTGACGCCTTGCACCCCGGGCTCCAGGCGTAGAGCGGACACGAGCCCATGCATCCAAGTCCTTTGGTCCCGCGGCGAGCGCCCGCGTTCGGCGACGGATTCGCCCGGGACTGCCCGCTGCAGTCTTGGGGATCGGGGCTGAATGCGGAAGCGGACGCGTCCCGGCACCTGATGCTTGATTTGGAGCATCGCGGATCTCCCATCTAGACTTGAGCTTAGTACCTGAGCTTAGGCGATTGCCGGAAACAAACAGACCGAATGGCGCAGGATTTTCGCTTGCCTTCAAGGAGCCGCAGCGGGCGCATAGTCGAGCTCTGTGCCCGCTGCCGCGACGCAGAAGGCGGGCGAAAAGACAAGCCAGGCGGTATGTTTGTTGACAGAAATCGCCTTAGCGCCGCACCCGAGCCCGGAGACACCGACATGAGCAGCAAGAGCCCCATCGGCAATGCCGTCGAATCCGCAAACGACATCCAGGAGGCCGTCCTCAGGCTCTCCGACGATATCGGCAAGATGGCCGACCGGATCGGGCAGATGGCCGATCGCATCGGCGCAATGGCCGATCGCATCCTCGAGACACAGCGCATTCAGAGTGAGAACCTGCGCGTATTCCAGGAGAACAGCCTGGAGATGACCCGGGTACTGAACGCCCAGCTCAAGAGCAACCAGGCCCTGGTTGCCAAGGTGATTGACAAGCTCGGTGATTGATCGAAGGCTGTCGCCCTTGCAGAGGTCCGCATGGCCGCGGCTGCACCCGATGCCTCATTGCCGGCCCCCGACCCAGGGTCACGGGCGACCGCAGCGGATGCGGTAGTAGTCCTGGCCGCCTGTGAGCCAGCGCGCCCAGGCGTCCTGCCATTCCCGCGGCATTTCGCCGGGCAGCCAGAACCGATGCGGCAGTGTTTCCGGCGGGCTCGGCTTGTCTGCAATGCGCAATTCCGCTGTGACAAGGCCCTCGCCATGCTCGGGCGGGCGACGGCACAAGACGATTTCTGTCGATTGCCATACCGGCTTGCTTGTCTTGTCGCCCGCCTGCTGCGTCGCGCCAAGAGTTGCGTCCTGCGACTATGCGCCTGTTGGCACGCCCTGCAGGCAGACGAGCAACGGCAGCCGAAAATCCGGCGCAATCTGGTCTGAGGCGATTTCTGTCAACAAACCTACCGCCTGGCTTGTCTTGTCGCCCGCCTTCTGCGTCGCGGCAGCGGGCACAGAGCTCGACTATGCGCCCGCTGCCGCCCCTTGAAGGCGAGCGGAAATCCTGCGCCAATCGGTCTGTTTGTTTCCGGCAATCGCCTGAGAATCTCCGGCAATCGCCTAAAGGGCGTTGGGCAACAGGAGGCACGCAGATCCTGGCCACATCTGGAAGCGCACACACCCCGCGCACACCCTTGGTCATCGCGTCCGCGGCGCGCTACCATGCCGGGCTTTCTGAAGGCTTTGCCCTTGGGCCTAGATCCATGTCCCAACGCCACGACCAGGTCGCGCGACGACGCACCTTCGCGATCATCTCCCACCCCGACGCCGGTAAGACGACGCTCACCGAGAAGTTGCTCTTGTTCGGCGGTGCGATCCAGATGGCCGGCACGGTCAAGGGCCGCAAGGCGGCGCGGCACGCGACCTCGGACTGGATGGAGCTGGAGAAGCAGCGCGGCATCTCGGTGACCTCCTCGGTGATGCAGTTCCCCTACGGTGAGTCGGTCGTGAACCTGCTGGACACGCCGGGGCACGCGGACTTCTCCGAGGATACCTACCGCACGCTGACGGCCGTGGACTCGGCGCTGATGGTCATCGACGCCGCCAAGGGTGTCGAGGAACGCACCATCAAGCTGATGGAGGTGTGCCGGTTGCGCACGACGCCGATCCTGACCTTCGTCAACAAGCTGGACCGCGAGGGGCGGGACGCCATCGAGATTATGGACGAGATCGAGGATGTGCTGAAGATCCAGTGCGCGCCGGTGACCTGGCCCATCGGCATAGGCAAGCGCTTCAAGGGCGTCTACGACCTGAGGCACGACTGCACGCACCTGTTCAGCGCCACCCATGGCGGCAGGATCCAGGCCGGTGAGCTCATCGAGGGGCTCGATAATCCGCGCATGGACGAGCTGCTCGGTGACCAGGCGGCGGAGCTGCGCGAAGAGCTCGAACTGGTTCAGGGCGCGAGCCACCCGCTGGACCCTCAGGCCTACCGTGAGGGCAAGCAGACGCCGGTGCTCTTCGGTTCCGCCATCAACAACTTCGGCGTCAAGGAGCTGCTGGACGCCTTCGTCGAATATGCGCCGCCGCCGCGCCCACGGGAGGCCGGCAGCCGCAGCGTGGACCCGGAGGAGGGAAGGTTCTCGGGCTTCGTGTTCAAGATTCAGGCGAACATGGACCCGGCCCACCGCGACCGCGTGGCCTTCCTGCGGGTGTGCTCCGGTAGCTACAGGCAGGGCATGAAGCTGCGCCACGCGCGTATCGGCAAGACCGTCCAGGTGGCCAACGCTATCACCTTCCAGGCGGACGAGCGCCGGCGCGTGGACGAGGCCTGGCCTGGCGACATCATCGGCCTGCACAACCATGGCACCATCCAGATCGGCGACACCTTCACCGAGGGCGAGGAGATCAAGTACGGCGGCATCCCGTACTTCGCCCCGGAGCTCTTCCGGCGGGTGGTGCTGAAAGACCCGCTCAAGACCAAGGCGCTGCAAAAGGGCGTGCTGCAGCTTTGCGAGGAGGGCGCCACCCAGGTGTTCCGCCCGCTCAAGAACAACGACCTGATCCTAGGCGCGGTCGGAATGCTGCAGTTCGACGTGGCCGCCCATCGGCTCAAGGACGAGTACGGGGTGGAGGCCGTCGTCGAGCCCGTCTCGGTGCACACCGCCCGCTGGGTCAACTGCGACGACGCGAAGTCGCTCGAGCAGTTCAAGACCAAGGCCCACAACAACCTCGCCCTGGACGGGGGCGAGCAGCTGGTCTACCTGGCGCCGACACGGGTCAATCTTCAGCTCACCGAGGAGCGGTGGCCGGAGATCCGGTTTTCGGCGACGCGAGAGCTTTGAGCGCAGGGTTACGGGCTAGGAAGGTGGCTCCTTCGCCCCTTGGCGCATAGGGCTCGCCGGAGAGCGCCATCTCGATTGCGAGCAGGGGTTGTAGCCGCGTTCGGCCATGGTCTGAAGGTAGCTGGAGATGCGCAGTGGGCTTCGGCGTACCGGCGATGGCCGGAGAAGAACATATCGAATGGCGCAGGATTTTCGTTCGCGTGCAAGGCGCGGGACCTGGCGCATGGTCGAGCCCTGCGCCCGCTGCCGCGACGCGGAAGGCCGGCTAATAGACAAGCCAAGCGGTATGTTCTTCGACAGCAATCGCCTGACTAGCCGGTCTCCAGCGCGAGTTGCTTGAGGGTCATGTCGCCCAGGCAGTCATCCATTGTGCGCTGCAGGCGCCGCTCCACGGCGACGACGGCGGGCTCTGCATCGGCCTCCGGCGAGGCTACCGCCTCCTCACCGAAGTGGCGTACATGGTGCAGCAGATCGCGTACCAGCATCCGCTCCGGCGCCTGTGCCGGTACCAGGCGCGGCGGACTCGTAGCCGCAGCCACCAGGAAGCCGCCCCGGGCGAGTATCCGAACCAGGTCGCGGACTTCCAGCAGCGGCAGGTGCAGCACGCGCGCGAGCTCGTCCTCGGTGGCAGCCTCGGTGCCGGCGAAGTGGCGCCGTACCACCAGCTGCATCAGCTCCAGGGCCAGGCGCTCGCGCAGCCGATTGCTCAGGCGCAGGTCGCGCGCCCGGCTCGCGAGGTACTCGGGGTATTGCAGGTAAAAGGCGATGTTGGCGCCGACAAGCACGATCAACCAGGCGAAGTAGACCCACATCATGAACAGGATCGGAATCGCCAGGCTCGAATAGATGGCCGCGTAGCGTGTCGAGCCGGCCATGAAGCTCGCGAACAGATTGCCGGCGCCAACCCAGAGTAGCCCCGCCACCAATGCCCCTGCTAGGGCCGGGCCGTAGCGCACGCGGGTGTTGGGTACAAAGGTATAGACGAAAACAAAGGCGAGCGTGATCAGCAGGAAGGGCACCAGTTGCTCGCCCGTGTGCAGCAGGAAGCCCAGTGGCTCGATCTCCACCAGGCGCTGAACGATGGCGTTGCTGCGCAGCGATGCCGACACCGCCAACGCCGAGAAGAGCAGCACTGGCCCGACCAGCAGCACGCTCAGATAGCGGCTGAATCGCTCCGCGACGGACCGCGGTCGCTCGATGCGCCAGGTCAGGTTGAACACCTGCTCGATCTTGGAGATCAGCGACAACACCGAATAGAGCAGCACCGCGAGCCCAAGGGCCCCCAGCACCCGTACATTGGTGTTGTCCACGTAGCCGATGAGCTGCTGCGTCACCTCCCGGGCACCCTCACCCAGGGGGTGGAGCGCCTGCATCAGCATGGGCTCCATCTGGTTGTGTACGCCGAAGCCCTTGAGCACAGAGAAGCTCACCGCCAGCAGAGGTACGAGGCTCAGCAGCGTCGTGTACACAAGGCTCATGGCATGCAGTGTCAGCATCCCGGAGCCGATGTCGCGTGCCAGCGCGTACACCAGCCGTAGCGGCAGCCGCGGCCAGCGCTGCCAAGGAGGCAGGGCCGCGGCGTCGCCCCATAGCAGCCGCTCCCAGGCACCGGTCACAGCCGCGGTGGAGAAGTGTCGAACCGGACCCCAGGTCCCCTCAGGATCTTTCGCCCCGCGCAACCTATCGTCGTCGGAGTAATTCATCGCATGACGCACTCGACTGTGTCCAGCCTCGCTGCCATTGTACTGGCAGCCTTGTGCGCACTCCCGGTCGGCGCGGATCCGGGCGCGCGCCTGCTCGATCCCATTCCCGACAAGCCCGAGGCGCCGGGCTTCGAGCTCCAAGGCGCGGATGGCGAGATCTACCGCCTTGCAGACCTGCAGGGCCGGCCGGTCATCGTCAACTTCTGGGCAACTTGGTGTCCGCCTTGCCGGGCCGAGATGCCGGCCATGGAACGCGCCTGGGAGCGGCTCAAGGACCAAGAGGTCATGCTGGTCGCGGTCAACGTCGGCGAAAGCGCGGAGGAAATCAAGGCCTTTGCGGAGCAGGTGCAGGTGAGCTTCCCGCTGCCCATGGACACGGACATGGAGGTCACCCAGAGTTGGCCCATGACGGGCTTGCCGACCACCTTCGTCGTGGATCCCCGGGGCCGCCTCGTGTACCGGGCGCAAGGGGAGCGCGACTGGGATGATCCTGCCCTCCTCGATCTGGTGCGCGCGCTACGGGAGTAGTGCCGAGCGGCTCGCTGTCGTTGTCTCAGGCGATTTCTGTCAACAAACAGACCGCCTGGCTTGTCTTCTCGCCCGCCTTCTTTGTCGCGGCAACGCGCACAGAGAACGACTATGCACGCGCTGCCG
>JANQFI010000145.1 GCA_028277905.1 Chromatiaceae bacterium
CCTGGTCGGCCCGCGACGCGTGGAGGTGCATCGGCCGAACGAGCCGAAGCAGACCGTTCACCCCGGCGAGGACCTGGTCGCTCCCGGCATCCTGCGCAACCCCGTCCCCGTGGAGGCCCTGTACGACCGCGATGCCAGCCACCGGGTGGTGCTGCGCAACCTGTTGCAGCGCGAGGGCTACGACAGCATCGCCGCCATTCGAGACGAAGGCATCGCGCAGGGCATCGCCGGTGACATCCTGGCACTGCTGGAGGACCGGGGCCTGGCAATCGGTACCGCGGTCCGCGAGCGCATCGCCGCCGGCCGCGATTCGGCCGAGCTCAGGCGCTGGCTGCTCCGTGCCGCCCGCGTATCGGAGGCGCAACAGATCTTCGACTGACCCTCGCGGTTGGGCTCAGTGCAGATCTGGTCGAGCTCGATCCGCTTGCGGCGTTTGGCCTCGGAAACTGGGCGGCTTGCTTGAGTCGGGCTGTCGCTCGTCCGGTGGACGTCGGCAGTAGTTGTCGATGTCCCTGCGCGGCGTCGGGGATCAGCGATTTGTCTGGCTGGCCTCCATCAAGAATTCGCCGACGACGACAACGGCCGGCCAGGGTGTCGAAGCCAGAACCTTGCTGATCGTGACGGCTGCTCGCCAACCCCGTCCTGTTCCTGGACGGCGTCGAAGACCGGCTCGTGATCCTGGACGTGATCCACCGCATGCCAGCGCTGTTCGAGACCCTGCGCGGCGTGATCGACCGCGGACACCGCAAGGAGAAGGGCAAGGGGCGGTTCCTGGTCTTTGGCCCGGCGTCGATCGGCCTGCTGAGCCAGACGGGCGAGACTTCGGCCGGGCGCGTCACCTACATCGAGCTGAGAACGCTGACGGCGCAGCAGATCGCCGGCGAGCGTGCTGCGCGCGAGCGGCTGTGGCTCCGCGGCGGCTTTCCCGACCCCTACCTCGAGGACAGCGATGCCGACAGCCCGGCGCTGCAGAGGGATTTCATCCGCACCTAGTCTGGCGCGGGAGGTGCCATGCTTCGGGCCGCGCATCCCAGCGGCGACGCTGGAACGGCCCTGGACAATGCTCGCGCATCTGCAGGGCAGCCTGCTGCCTGCCCCGGGTGTGGCCATCGCACCGGCTGGCGACGAGCAGGGCTGGCTCCCCGGCGCTGGCTCGCTGGAGAGGCAATTCGGCAGAGAAGCTTGCGAACAAGCATGCGCAGGGAGGAGTTTGACCTGCACGTCGGTCACGCGTCGGGGCGGTTGCCGGGAGCCGTCCGCGATCAGGGGAAACCTCGGGTGACGTTGCCGCCCTCGGGCAGGCCGATCTCCTTCGGGGCCGCCGAGATGTCGTCGAGCATCGAATCCGGCCGACAGACATAGCACCTTGGCGATTGCCGGAAACAAACGTACCGAATGGCGCAGGATTTTCGCTTGCCTTCAAGGCGCGGCAGCGGGCGCATAGTCGAGCTCTGTGCCCGCTGCCGCGACGCAGAAGGCGGGCGAAAAGACAAGCCAGGCGGTATGTTTGTTGACAGAAATCGCC
>JANQFI010000146.1 GCA_028277905.1 Chromatiaceae bacterium
CACTGGATTGGGGTGAGCGGCATTTATTATAAAACAGTCACTTATCAATTTTCGTTTGCCGCAAATCGTCCAATATTTAAAAATATTCAATTAATTCAACGCATTACAGTGTTTTTGGACAGTGTGTCCGGGAGGTCTGAGATTAGGGCCGATAGCAATTTGCTGACTTGTCGGGCTTCGACGAGCCTGCGGTCGTCGATGGCTTTGTCAATCTGTGAGCCTTCAGACCCCCTCGGCGATCTGCGGCAAATCCGAGCACAAGCCTCCATTCTTTGCTTCTCAGGCGCAGATTCTTGGGAGGGAGGTCTGAATAGTGACTCGCCCTCAGCCCTTCACCTTTGCCCTGTCACCTTGGCGCCTTTCGCCCTGCTACAACTTCAACAACCCTCGACTCGTGACCATCAACTCCCGATAACCGAAGACGGCGCTCAAGTGGTGCAGCAGGGCATGGCCGCCCTGGTCGCGCCATAGACTCTCCAGCTGGTCGTTGAGTGCGGCGTAGCGGGCGTCCGTTGCACGCGGGAACCTGCCGGTTTCGTTGAGCTGGCTTATCAAATCGAGCCAAAGCTCACTGGCGCCCATGATGAAGTAGGGCCAGGCGCGCCGCATCTCTGGCGTCCAGGCGGGGTCGGAGGTGTCCTCGATGCCTGGGCGTTGAGGTCGCGCTGGGTCGTCATGGCTGACCTCGAGCAGGCTTCCCTTGCGCAGCAGGCGCGCGACCTGCGGATCGGCGTCGATGCGTGCCTGGATGCGCCGCGCCGTCGCGGGCGTGGTGCGGTAGATGAAGCTGAACTGGCGCCCCGCGCTGTCGCGCGCCGCGCGGCGATGGAAGCGCCAGAGCGCGACGCGATGGCGTTCGGCCTCGAGGATTGGGCCGATAACAAGGTGCGCGAGCAGCAGGTCGGGATGCCAGGGCGCGGGCTTGCCTTCGGGCCAATGGAGGCGGAAGCGGCTGTACCACCAATAGAGCGCGTCGCCGTCGGGCGCCGGTGCGCCGGCCTCTGGGATCGGGGTTGCGACTTCGACGGCCGGTCCCGGCGTGGCGGCGCACCCCGCGAGCACGGGCAATATGGCCACGAGCGCAAAGAGTGCAGGGAGCCTCAAGGCGGTGTGCCGGCACGCCGAACTGGCCCGGGGCCGCGCCATTCAACCCGGCCGGTCGGTCAGTGCGCGCTCGATCAGCGGCAGCAGGCTCTTCGGGTCGTCGAGGAACACCAAGCCGTTGCGCGCGTGGGTCCGCGCCAGACGCCCGAGCAATTCGTCCCAGCTGCGGCCCTGCCTGATGGCCTGGAGACGGCGCGCGGCCCGGCGCAGCCCTGGCTCGTCCGCGGTCAGGTGCGCCAGCTTCAGCAGGGAGAGCGTTGCCTCAACATCATTGGGGTTGGTGTCGGCGACGGAGCGCCAGTAGCGCTCGGCCTCGGCGTGCTGGCCCAGCCGCAGATGCGACTCTCCCAGCACCCGCCGCGCGACGTCATGCTTGGGGTTGCTGGCGAGGACCCTGTCGGCCGCAGCCATGGCGTCCGCGTATTCCCCCAGCTTGAATAAGAGTGCGCCGTAGGTGGCGAGCAGATCGGCGCTGTCCGGCAGCTGCTGGAGCGCCGCTTCCAGCACCGGCTTGGCAGCTTCGAATTCGCCGAGCCATATCAGGGTCGTCACCAGCCCGATCCGGGACTTGATACTGCCCGGGTTGATCGCAACGGCCTGTGCATAGTACGCCTTGGCCTTGTCCATCTCGCCGAAGCGCAAATAGTTGTTGCCGAGATTGCCGAGGGGTACGGCCTTCAGCACCGCGCGCTGGTAGCGATCTACCTCGAGCGCCGTCTCATAGGACTCGCGTGCCTTCTTCGGCATGCCCATCACCGAGTAGACCTGGCCGAGATTGGTGTGGACCCGGCTCTGTTCCGGTGCCTTGGCGAGGTTGTCCTGCCAAACGAGGATGGGGTGCGCGAAGATGGCATTGCGCTCCATGACCGTGTAGCTCTGCAAGGCGATGAAGGCGACGGTGGTCAAGGTAACCACTCCGCCCACCGCCCGCTTCGGGCTGAGCTCGCGTCCCAGCCAAAGAATGCCGATCGCGGCGAGCGGAAAGAGCATCATCGAAGGTAGGTAGTTTCGGTGCTCGTAGATCAGCTCCAAGGGGAGGAAGGAGCTTTCCACCGCGTGATTGAGCGGAAAGAACAGCAGCGCGAAGGCGATCAGCGGGCGCTTGTCGGCGAGAAACAGGCCGAGTCCGCTCCAACCGGTCCAGAAGAGGATGGCTGGCAATGTGGTCCAGGGACTCCACAGCGATGTCGACACCTGAATGTCGTGGATCAGCGTGAACTGGTCCGGAATCGGGATGAGCATCTGCGACAGATAGAAGAGCAACACGCGTGGCTCGGTGAGCAGGCGCTCAGTCAGCGTGAAGTCGCGGGATCCGTAGCTAGCCAGAAGCTGCGCCGGGTCGATCAGCACCAAGGTCGCCAAGGCTATGATGGCGATGGGCAGGACCGCGAGCCTTAGGTCGCGCAGCAGCCTGGTCCGGTCGACGCCGCGGATCAGCAGCAGGTCGAGCACGTAGAGCGTGATCGGCAGCATGACCGCGTTCTCCTTACTCGCCAGCGAGAGCAGGCCCGCCAGCGCGCACAGTCCCAGCCAGAGCAGCCGCCGGGGCCGATCTGGTGTGATCCGGGCGAGCAGGTAGCAGAGCATGGAAACGAGAAAGAAGAGTGCGGCCATCGAGGCCATGCGTTGCACGATCACCGTGACCGCAGTGACCTGGATCGGGCTGGTGGCCCACAGCAGGGTGCCGAGAAAGGCGATGGCCTTGGCACGCTCGGCATAACGGTCTTGCAGGATCGGCAGTCGGAGCACCTGCAGCAGGAAGAGGTATAGCGTGAGTGCGGTCAGCCCGTGGATGGAGAGGTTGACCAGGTGGTAGCCCAGGATGTCCAGGCCATGGACGTAGTAGTTGATCCCGAAGCTCAAGTAAGCGAGCGGCCGGTTGATGTAGTCGCGCGTGCCGAGAAAGGTGCGGGAGATGCTCTGCCAGTCGAGGTCCTCGAGATGCAGCCTCGGATTGCGCACGATATTCGGCAGGTCGTCGAAGATCCACCACCCAGCCAGGCTGTTCACGTAGACCAGCGACACCAGGCCGAGCAGCACGCAGACCAGGAAGCCGTGGGTGCGCTGGCTCAGGAGTTGATCGAGGCTATCGAAAGGGAGGCTGGGTCCGCTGAGGCGCATCTGAGGGCTTTGCCGGAAGCAGGGTCGGGGCCGCGTCTCCAGGACGGACGGGCTGGCTCCGCCCTGAGACGGAGGCGCGTCGGTCTTGGGGTCTGAGCTTGGGGTCTTAGTGGGGTGCTCCCGTGTCTTGAGCGGCGCTCCTGACCGAGCCCTCCTAACCGAGCCAGTGTCGACGACCAGTGGATAGCCGAATTACGGTAACGGAAATCATTCGCATCTGCAATGATAAGCGTTGTGCTCCAATCTGCGGCGTCTGACGGTCGCCACGCGCCTGGGCCGCGCAGCGCCTGGGGACTCAGGGTGTCGGAGGCGCCCATATGCCCAACATTGACAGGGTTTGTGTCGGCGTTGGAGCCGGTTGCCAGCGACGCTGGGCTGGGAGGATTCACGCCGGCTGATTCAGGTCACCTGGAGCCCGCGGCACCGCTTGCAAACGATAAGCATTGTCGTTAACCTTTTGATTTCAAAAACCACGGTAACGTTCTGGATGTTCGCCAAGCGCGGCGCGCTCTGCCCGCCAGCACGCCTATGGCGTGTCGGACGCCGGACGCTGTTAATCCCAAATGATGAAAGTGACCCCTGTTAACGAGAGCCCGCAGGGCTGCGACCCCGGCGGCGGCCCCGCTGGCGGCCTGGCCCCGGACACCCGCGGTTCTCGGTCCGGCGATGCCGGCGACATGTGCCGCCTCGCCCCGGACGTCGGCCCTGCGGTCGAGTGCGGCGTTTCGGTCTTTCAGCCGCGGCCGGGCGCGCCGTCCGAGATCAATCTGACCCTCGCGGTGAACGACGCCCTGACCCTCGACGCCCAGTTGTCCCGACTCTCGCAGGCCTACGACGAGGCACTGTCGCGCGTCGGCACCGATCGGTCGTCCGCGGTCTTTCTGCGCCTGTTCTGCAGCGATCCGGCGAATCAGGTGGAGCAGTTGCGCGCGAGCGATCTGCTGCGGGTGGATTGCGCCGTCTCACTCGTCGGGCAGGCACCGGTTGGACCGGGGAAGGTCGCGCTCTGGGCCTATCATGTCGTCGACCCGGCCAGGCCGCTCGTCAAGTCGCGCGAAGGGCTAACCTTTGCGCTGCGCCGCGACCCGCTCGTCCACTATTGGACCACCGGGCTCGCAGACCCCCGCGGTGACGATTCCTACACGCAGACGGAAGATCTGCTGGGCACCTATGTCGGCGAGCTCGGGCGTCGAGGCCTGTCACTCGCCGACCATGTGATCCGCACCTGGTTGTTCGTCCGCGACGTGGACCTGAATTACGACGGCCTGGTGTCGGCACGTCGTGAGCTCTTCCAGGCGCAGGGGCTGACCGGAGACACCCACTACATCGCCAGCTCGGGCATCGGCGGCGAAGGGCCGGATGTCCGTTCGCTGGTGACCGTTGACGCCTGGGCCGTTGGCGGGCTGCTGCCGGAGCAGGTGCGCTATCTCAAGGCGCTCGATCACCTGAGCCCGACCAATGTCTATGGCGTGACCTTCGAACGGGGTACGGCCATCCGCTATCGGGACCGCTCCCATCTCATCATCTCCGGCACCGCGAGCATCGACGCGAGCGGCGAGATCCTACACTGCGGCGATGTGGACAAACAGCTGGACCGGACCCTCGAGAACGTCGAGGTGCTGCTCGCCGAGGGCGGCGCGCGTGCGACGGACATGAGCCACTGGCTCGTCTATCTGCGCGACGCGAGCGACGAGCCGCGGATTCGGGCGCAGATGCGCGCGCGCTATGGCGCGGCGCCGATGGTCTTCGCGCATGCACCCGT
Organism: Chromatiaceae bacterium; assembly: GCA_028277905.1. Classification (GTDB taxonomy): domain Bacteria; phylum Pseudomonadota; class Gammaproteobacteria; order Chromatiales; family Chromatiaceae; genus Thiohalocapsa. The sequence goes on from JANQFI010000146.1 coordinate 4,988, forward strand.
CTGCCGGCCCGGCTGGCTCCTGGAGATCGAGGGCATCGCCGCGATCCGCGATGCCGCCCCTGATCTACCGGCGTTCTAATCGCGCCTTTCGATCCAGCTATGAAGTCGAACCTTCGAAACCTGCTGTTCCTGCTGGTGTTCGTGAGCTTCGGCTGCGCCGTCGTGCTGATGGCGGAGCCCGGCAAGCGCATCGATGACTATCTGATGGAACATCGTGTCGAGAAGGCGCTCCAGGACTACGCCGACAAGACCGTCATCGCCACGCTCGAGCGTCTGGTCGCGGACGTCGAGGCGCTGGAGGCCGCGGTACGCCGGCTGCGCGCTGAGCCGACCGATGCGAACGTCGAAGCGGCGGCCTCGGCCTGGCGGACCGCTCGCGCGACCGGGCAGCTGACGAACGCCTTTGGCTTCGGGCCGTCCGCGCATTACAACTACGACAAGCAGCTCGCCACCTGGCCCCTGGATCGGCCGCTGGTGGAGCACACCCTAGGCGAGATGCAGGCCGGGAGGCTGAAGCTCGATGCGCGTCACCTGCGCGAACGGATGTACTCCACCCGGCGCGGCCTGCTCGCGGCCGAGTACCTGTTGTTTCGTGACGGGCGGCCCCGCCCGGCGGCCGATCTTCGCGCGGCCGAGCTCGACTATCTCGTCGTCACGACCGAGGTCCTGCGCCTGGAGGCGATGGATTTCCTGGCTGCCTGGGCCGGTACCGACAAGCTTCCCGCCGCCTGGGCCGAGGCACTCGCAGCGGCTGGGGTCGAGCCGAGAACGGCCTATGCGGACGAGTTCACTCAGCCGGGGCATTACACCAGCCGCTATGTGTCCGCCGCGGTCGCACTGCAGGAGATCATGGGAGACGCGGTGACGGTCGCCGAGGAGCTCTGCCCGGCGGTCCAGGAGGTGCTCGCGTCCGCTGACCCACGTGCCGGCGAGACCTGGGACAGCCACAACGCCTTCGCCGACCTCTTGGCGACGCTCCAGGGGCTGGAGAACGCCTACCTCGGCGGCCTGGAGGGTGATCGCGGACACTCGATGTCCGACCTGTTGGCGATGATCGACGAGGTACTCGACCGACGCATCCGGATCGCGCTGGCGGATACGGCGTATCGGATCAACGCGGCCGGGGACCCCTTTGCCGATGAGTCGGTGGGGGATAGAGAGATGGCCGTCAGAGTCGCCGTGTCGGCCTGCGAGAAGCTCTTCACACGCATCGATATCGCCGTCCCGTTGATCACCATGCATCCGGTCACCTTGCCGTGGGCGCCCTATGGTGTCTTCGAGGTGCCCGGCACGATGTGAGCACAGAACCTGGGGTTGCCCCGGGTTTTGCCGAATCCGTCTGGGAGCGATCAATCATGAGCACTCTTCTGCGAAACATCCATCGATCCGCAATACTTGCCGCTTGGGCTGCGGTCCTGGTCGCCGCCGCGCTAGCCGGGGGGCCAATCGACGACGCTCATGCCCACAAGGCCCTGGGCAGCCCGCCCAAGTTGGCGGACGAGTACTATGCCGGCGGTCGTCAGGGGACCGTGTTCAGCACGACCTCGAGATCCATGGAGCTGCCGTCGCCGGCAATCGTGGCCGATCCCATGCTGATGGAGATGTTCGGTGAGGGTGAAGCCATCTTCGACGGCAACTACGTGACGGATCCGGATTCCCCAAACGGCGGCGTGGGGCCGATCTACAACAACATCTCCTGCATGAATTGCCACCCCAACTACGGGCGGGCGCGACGCGTGGATCGCTGGACGACCCAATTCGGCAACGGCTATACCGCGTTTGTGCATACGTCTGACGGCAAGCTGGTGGACGGCTACCTGTTCATGCTGCAGACCATGACGGTGCCCCCCTATGTGCCCCTCGCCAAGGATGTCAAGATCACCTGGAACAGGTTCGTCGACAGGTACGGCAACAAGTACCCGGACGGCACGCCCTACAATCAGGGCAAGCCCACCGAGGGCACCCTGGTCTATCCCACCGCAGACCTGGTGGACCCGCTGCTGCCGCTACCCAAGGACTACCGGGTATCCCTGGAGGCGACCATCGGGCTCTATGGCACGGGTCTGCTCGATGCCATTCGTGACGAGGACATCGTCGCCGAGCATCAGCGCCAGCAGGCCTCGGTAGGCCCAGTGAAGGGCAAGCTCGGCAAGTGGATTTACGAGGAGCACGAGGGCAAGAAGAGGCTGGGCAAGTTCACCTGGCACAACACCCGCGCGACGCTGCAGAATGGCCCGGGCTTCAACGGAATGTGGAATGTCTACAACCTGAACCGGGCGGACCGCCCGATGTTGTTCGCGTCCAATGAATGGATCGACAAGCAGGAAGAGCTGGGTCTGGATGTGTCCGCGCTACGCAAGCCGCAGCCGGTAGAAATGGCCCGGGATGAGATCGACGCCTTGATGGTGTGGCATCGCGGCCTCGGCGTGCCTGCGGCGCGCGACCTCGATAATCCCAAGGTGAAGCGCGGTCGCGCCCTGTTCGATAGGACCGGCTGCGCCGAATGCCACAAGCCCAATTGGACCACTGGACCCTATGAGTTCATCCCTGCCTACTCGAATCAGAAGATCTGGCCCTACACCGACATGTTGATGCACGACATGGGCGAAGAGAATCGGGGCCTTGTCAGGATCTACCGAACGCCGCCCTTGTGGGCGCGCGGCTTGATGTACACCACCGTCGACCACACCGACATGTTCCACGACCTGCGGGCACGCGATTTCGAGGAGGCGGTCCTCTGGCATTTCGGTGAGGCCGAAAGCTCGCGCGAGGTGTTCCGCAACCTGCCGGCGAAGGATCGGGCTGCGCTGATCGAATTCCTCAAGTCGATTTGACGTCCGGGCGTCCTCGCGCAGCCGGCGCTTTGTGAGCAGCGCAGGGCGCAAAGGGAGGCATGGGAGCAATGGGAGCCAGGCTGCGAGCAGGGTCCCGCTGGACATCCGCGCCGCGCGCCGGCAACCCTGCTCGCCGCGCGCGAGATCGCGTCGCGGCCGCTGTGCTGGCCCTGCCGGTCCTGCTGGTCGGATGTGAGTCATCGGAGCGCGGTGGAGATCCGGCCTCGGGCCAGATGCTCTATCTCGCGCGCTGCCAGACCTGTCATGGCAACCGTGGCGAGAAGCCCACGGACGGCCGCTCCGGGGCGATCCGCGACCTGACCGCGGCGGACATTGCGCGCACCCTGACGCAATATCAGGATCCCTCGGACGGCGCCCCCTGGTGGACGGCGCTCAAGAGTGGCCTCACGAACGCCCAGATCCAGGACTTGGTGGCCTACTTCCCGATCCTTCAGGCGGGCTCATCCGAAGGTTGAGTGATCAGCCGCCTCGGTCATCGCCCAGGTCCGGCCCCAAGGCGTTGCTCGCACATCGGTCTTGCATACGCCGTTAGAGAGGATCCAATAACGCCTGACACGCAATTCCCGGGTGGATAAGCGAAGCGCATCCACCAGCGGGACCGACAACACCAAGGTTGTGTCGGGCCCGTCCCTCGACCTTTGACCCTTCGGCCTCGACCTTGCACTGCCCCCCTTGAACCCCGTCATCGCCCCCGTCATCGACCAGATCAATCGCGTCGTCGTCGCAAAGGCGCGGCAGGTCAAGCTGGCGATTGCGTGCCTGTTGACGGGCGGACACGTCCTGATTGATGACATTCCCGGTGTGGGCAAGACGACCCTGAGTCACGCCTTGGCCCGATCGTTCGGCCTCGACTATAAGCGCGTTCAGTTTACGTCCGACCTCTTGCCCTCGGACATCCTCGGCGTGTCGGTCTTCGACCCGGCTCGGCAGGCGTTCAGCTTTCATCCCGGCGCGATCTTCACGCAGGTGCTCTTGGCCGACGAGATCAACCGCGCATCCGCCAAGACCCAGAGCGCGCTGCTCGAGGCCATGGAAGAGCGCCAAGTCAGCGTCGATGGTCAATGTCATCCGCTGCCTGCCCCGTTTCTGTTGATCGCGACCCAGAATCCGCAGGAGCAGCACGGCGCCAACCCGCTGCCGGAGTCGCAGCTCGACCGCTTCGCCGTGCGCATCGTGCTGGGCTATCCGGACCCGGCCGTCGAGCGCGGCTTGTGGAGGGGCGAGAGCGGTCGCGAGCGCTTGTCCGAGCTCTCCCCGGTGGTCGATGCCACGGCGCTGGCGGAGCTGAGCGAGCGGGTCGGCTCCATTTTCGTCTCCGATGCCCTGTTCGATTACCTGGAGGCGATCGTCCAGCACACCCGGGGCGGCGGCCGCTACGTGCACGGGCTCTCGCCGCGCGCCAGCCTGACGCTGCTGCAGATCACGCGCGCCTGGGCCTTGATCCAGGGCGCCGAGTTCGCGACGCCCTTGGACATGCAGAGGGTCCTGCCGTACGTCACCACGCATCGCCTGCAGCCCCGGGAAAGGGGCGGTTCCGTCGCCGAGGTCGAGGAAGACCTGTTGCGTATTCCGATTCCCTAGGGCCTGGCCGGGACCATGCAGGCGCGGCGCTCGATGTCGGTCAGGATCACCGGGCTCGGAATCGCCTTTCTGGCGATGCTGCTGGTCACGCTCGCGGGTGCGTCCAACGAAAACAATAGCTTCGCCTACCTGCTGGTGTTTACGCTACTCGGCCTGTTCATCGTCGCCTTCGTCAAGGGGGCGTTGAGCCTACTGCCCGTGAGGCTCCTGCATCTGCATGCCGAGAGCACCTTCGCCGATCGGCCTGTGCCGGTGCGCGGCGCGCTTACCCCGCGCGATCACGCGATCCCGGGCCTTCTGGAGCTGACCTCTGCGACGACGTCGAGCGGTGGCGCCGGCCCGGTCATGGCGCCTGGCATGGCGCCGGGCGCGGACGGCGGGTTCGAGCTGAGGCTGCCGCCGCAGCCACGCGGCCGACTGAGCTTGGGCTCGCTCGTGATCAGCACGGGCTACCCGGCCGGCTTGTTCCGTTGGTCGATTCGCCTGCATGGGCTCGCCACCGCGGCACTGATCTATCCGGCACCCATCGACCATCTCGTCGCCGCGGGCCGGCGCTCTCCGCTGCAAGCCGCGGCCGAGAGCGGGGACTTCGACGAGCTTGCAGCCTGGCGGGAAGGCGAATCCCTGTCCGGTATCTGCTGGAAGAGCTATGCACGCTCGGGCAAGCGCATGCGCAAGCGCTTCCTGCAGTCGTCCCCGAGCAGCGACCTCTGCTTCGACTGGAATGGGCTGCCGACATTGTCGGATGAGCAGAAGCGCTCGCAGCTCTGCCACTGGGTCGTGGATGCGCATCGCCGCCGGGCCAGGTACGGCCTGCGGCTGCCAGGCATCATGATCGAGCTCGCGTCGGGCGAGCCGCATTACCGGCGCTGCTTGGCGGCGCTGGCCGGGGACCTCGGCGAATGAGCGTGCTGCTGGCGCGCCGCTTCGCCCTGCCCGCCGGCGACGCCTGGATGCTGCTGCTGTCCGTCCTGGTCTTGCTGCCGCACCTGAGCTATCTACCGGTCTTGCTCGCGGTGCTGTGCGGGGTGATATGGCTGCTCGATTTGCTGCTGATGGGGCTGCGGGTGCGGCTTTCGCGCCCGGTGAAGGCCGGTCTGGTCTTGGCGGCGCTGGCCATCCTATGGATCGGTGTCGTCCAGCGTACCGAGGTCAGTCTGGGGCTCGCCCTGGTCTGCCTGGTGATCGCGCTCAAGCCGCTCGAGACGCACGACCGGCGCTCGCGCCGGAGCTTTGCGCTCCTGTGCTACTTCGGCGCCCTGATCTTCTTCTTCCAGGATCAGAGCGATCTGTGGCTCGCCTATTACGCGGCCTACCTCGTTGTGCTGACCGGCTTCGTCCTCAGGGTCGAGCACCTGGGCCTCGAGACCGGACCGGCACTCAAAAACGCCGTCGCGCTGCTGGTCCAGGCCCTGCCGCTGGCCATAGTGCTGTTTTACCTCTTTCCCCGGCTTCCCGAGCCGCTTTGGCATTGGGGGGATAGCTCGGGCGAGAGCGTGACCGGCGTGCCGGACGAGGTCGAGCTGCATACCCTGAACGCATTGGCCGAGTCCGGGGAAGTCGCCTTCGAGGCCAGATTCGACGGTCCGGTCCCCGAGGTCTCAAGCCTCTACTGGCGCGGCCCGATCTATTACTTCACGGATGGTCGTGTCTGGGACAGCGACTACTTCCCTGTCACACCCATGGCACCGGAGCGACTGGCCGCGAGCGGCGAGCGCTCCCCGGAACCAGGCCCAGACCGGGGCGCGAGCGAGTCGATGCCCCTGACCGCGCGAGCAGACGAGACCATCGGCTATCGGATCAGCGAGGCGGACGGCTTCAGGCACTGGCTCATCGCGCTCGATCTGCCCGTCGAGGAGACGAGCGAGGCCATGCTGACGGAGGATTATCAGCTGGTTCCGCGCCGGCGTGTCGGCTCCAAGCTCTCCTATCGCATGACCTCGGCGCTCAGCATCCAGACGCCGCCGGATTCAGAAGCCGTCTACCTCAAAGCACTGCAGCTGCCATTCAAGGCGCGTATGGCGAAGGACGCGCGCCTGCTGGGGGAGGCGCTGCAAGCCGAGTCTGCGGGCGATGCGCAGGCGGCGCAGCAGATCATCCGGCGCATCCTGCAATACTTCGCCGAGGGGCCCTTCTACTATGCGTTGGACACGCCGCAGTCTGTGACCAACCCGATCGATGAGTTCCTGTTCGAGGAGCGCAGGGGCTATTGCACCCATTACGCGGCGGCCATGACGCTGATCCTTCGGGCGGCCGAGGTCCCCGCCCGGATGATCTTGGGCTATCGCGGCGGGGAATGGAGCCGTGCCAAGGGTGCGGTCATCGTCCGGCAGCGGCACGCCCATGCCTGGGTCGAGGCTTGGACGCCGACCTTCGGATGGTTACGCGTGGATCCGACAGGCGTGATTCCGCCGGAGCGGGTCTTTGCGCAGGATCCGGCCAACGGTGAGGCGAGCGCCTTCAACGAACGGGTCCTGGGGAGTCTCGCGGGTGCGGACGAGCTGCGTCGATTCTTGCGTCCGCGGGCGGCATCCCCGGCGGGGCAGGGGGGGCCAGCGGGCGGCGATGTCGATCCGCTGCAGCCAAGGGAGTCGGCGCTTTCACTCGGATACATCGCCGACATGGGCGAATACCTCTGGACCGGTTGGGTCAAGGACTACAACCACGAGCGTCAACAGCACCTGGTCGGGATGTCCGGCGGCTGGCCGGCGGCCTCGGGCCTGGCGCTCGCCGTCATTGCCGGCGCGCTGCTCGTCTATGTCGCGCGAGCTCTGCTGCGGAGGCGGCGGGCCACGCGCGGAAGCGCGCGGCGGGTCAGCGCCCTCTACGCGCTGCTAGGCAAGCGCCTCGCCAGGCTCGGTATCCGGACCTTGCCGCAGGAGCCGCATCAGTCGCTACATCGGCGTCTGGTCGCAACCGGTCGCTTCGATCCGTACAGCCTCTCCGAGCTCTTCACGACCTACGAGCGGCTGCGCTATCGGCAGCACGAGCAACAGGCGGGCGACAAGGATCTTCGCGGCTTCCGCAGGCAGATCGCGCGCCTGAGGGTAAGGAGCGATCGAAAACAACTGCAACGCCAAGTACCCGGCCTTGATCAGGGGCGGCGCAATAACAACTGAGGCAATCGCCTTAGGGCGCCGAGCGCACGCGCCGGACGATCCGTGCCACATAGGCTCTGGTTTCCCGGTACGGCGGGATTCCGCCGAAACGCTCGACCGCGCCTTCACCGGCGTTATAGCCGGCCAGTGCCAGTTCCAGGTTGCCGTCGAAATGGTCCAGAAGCCAGCTCAGATAGGCCATGCCCCCCCGCAGGTTCTGCTCCGGGTCCCAGACATCGCGCACCCCGAAGCGCTCCGCCGTGGCCGGGATCAGCTGCATCAGTCCCTGGGCATTCTTGGGTGACCGCGCTGTCGGATCGAAGCTGGACTCGGCCTCGATCAAGGCGAGGACCAGCGCGGGCTCGAGACCGTACAGCGGTGCCAGCTGGCGCACCAAGCGCTCGATCTCGGCAGGCGCCCTGATCGGCCGCCGCGACCCGGAAGGCGACGGCAGCGGGCCCCACCTGGCCCAGGTCGGTGATACGCGCTCGCCGCTCGCGTCCGGACAAGCAGGCGGGCGCTTGGGCGGCGCCTCGATGCTGCGGACTTCCAACACCCTGCGAGCCTTGGCGTGATCGGACATGGCCGCGTCGTAGAACCACGCCGCCGCCAACTCCGTATCATTGCGGATGCCGCGCCCGAACGCATAGACCTGACCGAGGCGGTACTTCGCCTCGGCGTCACCCAGCATGGCCGCCTTACAATAGAGCCTGATCGCCTTCGGCGAGCTCTGGTCGACGCCGACCCCGGCCTCGTAGCGCTTGCCCCAGGCCGTCAGCCGAAAGGCGTCGCGACTCTGGTAGGCCTCGTCGAACCAATGATCGAACGTCGATGCACCCACCGCCAGGGATAGGAGCCACGAGACGAGCAGCACAAGAACCCTGATTCCCTCGGCCTTGGGCTTCGGGCGCGTCTTGCGGGGCGCCGCGCGAAGCTCGGTGATCTGCCCGGCGGTGAGCGGGTAGCCATACATGCCAGGAGTATATGCAATTTCAGCGTCTTATGCCATACTCCTGAGAAATGATATCAGCCAGCTGCGGTATCTGCGGCAAGGCGAACGAGGCAGGGAATCTCCGCAACCAAGGCGTCAGGCACGATCCCCCCTCGACCCAGTCTCTGGAAAGGGCAGCCAAGTCTTGACACAAAGGGGCAGATCACGAATGCTTCGCATTCGCATGCCTGTCCCTCCATCATTGTCACCCTGGAAGGAGCGGCTGGAGGGTCTTCAGAGTGCGTCCCGCAGGGTGGCTCGCGAGGCACAACGCCGTGGATTGGTCGTTCTATTCCCACGAGTTGTCAGAGGCCAGGCGCCGTGCGGGGCGCGCGGCTTGGGCGATTGCCGGAAACAAACAGACCGAATGGCGCAGGATTCTTGTCCGCCTTCGCGAAGCGGCAGCGCGTGCAGAGTCGTTCTATGTGCGCGTTGCCGCGACAAAGCAGGCGGGCGAGCAGACAAGCCAGGCGGTATGTTTGTTGACAGAAATCGCCTTAAGGCGATTGCCGGAAACAAACATACCAGATGGCGCAGGACTTTCGCTCGCCTTCAAGGAACGGCAGCGGGCGCATAGTCGAGCTCTGTGCCCGTTGCCGCGACAAAGCAGGCGGGCGAGCAGGCAAGCCAGGCGGTATGTTTGTTGACAGAAATCGCCTTAAGCCCGCATCGGCGGTCACTCAAGGGGTGAGCGACCCTGTGCTTGTAGGCCTATGAACCAAAGTGGCTTCCACTGACGTTGAAGCGGTCGACGGCTCTGTCTAGGGCTACAGCTCAAGCCAGCCGCTACCGCGGTGGCAGAAGCCTTTCCGGCTCTGCCCAGCGACCTTGCCGAGCGACGCGGCCGCGCTTGCGATCGAGTGATGCATCCGGGCTTTGCTGTCGCGAGAGTTGCCGGATTCATGATCGAGCCGTTCTCGGGCATGTCCCCGGCCATCGAGCACCGGACTCTATGAGCGACCAACACCTGCTGTTTTTCGAGAACTTCATCGCGCTCTATCAAGATATCATCGCTCACGACGGATACGGGGATATCGAGGTCAGAATCCGCCTCAGGCCCGGCAAGAAGAAGGAGGTTCGCCTGCGCAGCGGAAGGGAGTACCGCTACCTGGTCGCGGCGCCCTCGAATGGGCAGGCGCAAAAGCACTATCGAATCATCGAAGAGCCCATGCACGGCGGGGACTATCAGGGACCCGAGCGTCGCTCGGGGCGCGATCGCCGCGACTACGGCAACCCGCGCCGAAAACAACATCGGCCAAGAGACTTCAGGCTCGAGCGGCGTGTCAACCCAGACCGGCGCAAAGGACGTGGCCGGCGGCGTGACGACTGACGAGATTCGATGCTAGACCCGCGCATCACCGGCCGCGCCGATTGCGCGGCGAAGACCGCGGGACAATGGAAAGACAAGGACTGGGAAGAGGCCCGGCTCAAGCTCGGCCTTCGGCAGCTCCGTCATTCGGTATTTCCGTGGATACGGCCTCCAACTCGGGCGCTATCGGCGCCGGGTGCTCGCAGGCCGGCAGGCGTGCGCCGCAGCGGGGGCAGTGATCGGCTTCGTCTGCCGCGGCTCGAGGCGCGGGTGCCACGGTCGATTTTGGGGCCCGTTTCGGAGCCGGTTTCGGGGTCTGTTTCGGAGCCATGTTCGGAGCTTGTCGCGGCGCCTCCTTCGAGCCGGGCCTGGAGGCAGGCGAGAGTCCGCCTTGCTGGAGCCTCTCCGCCAGCGCCCTGACCTCGTCCTCGCTGAAGACAGGCGTCTGAAAGGACCTGATGTAGTCCACGAAGCCGACGCCGCGGGTGACATTCGGCGGCATCTCCGTCTTGAATGCCGTATCCCCGACGAAGGTCACGACGGGATGGACATGATCTGCGGGGATCCGAAGTGCCGTGGCCAGGGCATGGGCGTGCCCCTCCAATTGCCGCAGCGGGTTTGCGAACCGCGCCAGGGTCCGGTAGTACTGCCGCGTCCATTGGCGCTCGGTGGGTGCACCCAGGATCCAACCGGCCGCGGGCTCGGTCCTCACCGCGAAGACGCCGAAGCGCGAAACGAAGACATGGTCGATCCGTGCGCGACCCCTGGGCGTCGGGACACTGACCAGATGCGCTTGGCGATAGATGTCCGGATCGAGCACGATCTGGCCCCCGCGCCGTCGCCGCCCCCATGCCAGGAGCGCCTTCAGCCGCGGCGCCCGCGCAAGGAGGATCAGCACGAGGACCGGAATCCACCACAGCAAGGCGCTGAAGACCTTATCGATGAACTGTGGATAGTCCAATTGCCGGGACGCTCCTGACCAGCCGAAGGGACTCAGGCGATTTCTGTCAACAAACATACCGCCTGGCTTGTCTTCTCGCCCGCCTTCTTTGTCGCGGCAACGCGCACATAGAACGACTATGCACGCGCTGCCGCTTCGCGAAGGCG
>JANQFI010000212.1 GCA_028277905.1 Chromatiaceae bacterium
CGGGCACAGAGCTCGACTATGCGCCCGCTGCCGCTCCTTGAAGGCGAGCGAAAATCCTGCGCCATTCGGTCTGTTTGTTTCCGGCAATCGCCTTAGCGAGCATGTTGGGGGAAAGGCTTCCCCGCCGCGACCCGCCCTGTGTGCTAGCGAGGCGCGGCTAGGGATCCCTGCGTGAGTCGTCCCGGCGTTCGGCTCTCCGCGAATGGCGGCCGGGCATGCAGCCAGACACAGAGGCCTCAGCCCCTGCTTCGGCCGACCGCTGCCGTTCCAGCGCCGCCATCTCGACGGCCATGTCGAGCGCCGCCGCCAGGCTGCGCGGGTCGGCGCGTCCGCTGCCGGCAAGGTCCAGCGCCGTGCCATGGTCCACGGAGGTGCGGATGACGGGCAGCCCCAGGGTCACGTTCACCGCCCGGCCGAAGTCCGAGTGCTTGAGCACCGGCAGGCCCTGGTCGTGGTACATGGCGAGCACCGCGTCGTTGTCCGCCAGCACCTGCGGCAAGAAGGCGGTGTCCGCCGGCAGCGGCCCCAGCAAACGGGCACCGGCGGCCCGGAAATGCGCCAGCACGGGGGCGATGATGTCGATCTCCTCCCGGCCCAGGTGTCCGCCCTCGCCGGCGTGGGGATTGAGTCCGCAGACGGCGATGCGTGGCGTGGCGATGCCGAAGCGCCGCGGCAGATCCTCGAGGAGGGTGTCTAGAACCCGGGTGAGGAGCTGCCGGTCTAGCGCTGCCGGCACATCCTTGAGTGCGAGGTGTGTGGTGGCCAGCGCCACCCGCAGCCCGGGGGCCGCCAGCAGCATGACGGGCTTCGCGTCGCAGTGCTCGGCGAACAGCTCGGTGTGGCCGGTGAAGGCGATGCCAGCGTCGTTGATGACGCCCTTGTGCACCGGTGCCGTGACGACCGCTGCGAAGCGGCCGCTGAGGCAGCCGCGGCATGCGGCGCAGAGGGTCTCCACCACGTAGCTCGCGTTACGGGTGTCCAGTCGACCCGGCTCAGGCGCGCTCCGCAGCCGGGCCACCGGGTCCACGCGCAGCTCGCCTGGTGCTGCGGGCGCCGGCCGCCCGGCCGGATCGAAAGGGAGCAACCGCAGCGGCAGCCCCAGGGCCGCGGCGCGCGCGCTGAGCAGCCTGGGATCGCAGAGTGCCACCAGCTCGGCCGGGTGCGCTTGCTGGGCCAGCTGTACACAGATATCCGGGCCGATGCCGGCAGGCTCGCCCGGCGTGAGGGCGATGCGCGCCTGTGGGCTAGGCCGCTGTGCTGAAGTCATCGGGCTCGCGGGGCGGGTGCTATCTGGCTGGCGAGGCGTCTGGCGGCCTGGCCGGCGCAGGCTTAGGGAAGGTTCAATAATTACCTGAACACATCTATCCGCTAACTTATTCTTGATTCGTTCCTTAGTAGGCCCCGCCATCCAGACGCAGGTCCACGTAGGCCTCGTCGCGCAACTGCCGCAGCCAGATCTCCGTCGCCTCCTCGCCCTTGCGCCGTCGGAGTGCATCCTCGGCCTTCATACGCAACAGCGCATCGGCGGTGTCCTGCTTGCGGCGCTCTATCACCTGCACGATGTGCCAGCCGAAGGGGGTCTTGAAGGGCTGGCTGATCTCGTTTGGCGCCAGTTCGTCCATCACCTCTTGGAATTCCGGTACCGTGTTCCCCGGGTCCACCCAGCCGAGGTCGCCACCCTTGAGCGCGGTGCCCGTATCGTCGGAATGGGCCCGGGCCAGGGTACCGAAGTCGTCGCCGCCCAGAATGCGCAATCGCAGCTGCTCCAGGCGCCGCTTGGCCTCCGCGTCGGAGACCATTTGGCTCGTGCGGATCAGGACATGGCGGGCATGGGTCTGGCTGATGGGCTCCGGGGCGTCTCCCTTGATGTCGGCGATCCTAATGAGATGGAAGCCGCTCGGGCTGCGGATGGGATCAGTGATCTCGCCCTTGCCGAGGGTCTCTGCCGCCTCCAGCGCCAGCGTAGGCACCTCTGCCATCGGGAACCAGCCCAGGTCGCCCCCCTCCAATGCGCGGCGGCCATCGGATTCGGCAGCGGCGACGCTGGCGAAGTCGGCACCTGCGCGTAGCTGCCGCAGAGCGCGCTCCGCCTTGCCGCGGGCAGCAGCCACCTGGTCGGCCCTGGGATTGTCGGGTAGCGCCATCAGGATGTGCTGGAGCCTGACCTCTCGACGCTGGATGAGGCTGTCAGCCTCCTGTTCCAAGAACCGGTCCACCTCCGCGTCGCTGATGCGTAGGTTGCGGTACACCGCCTGCTGCTGGAGTTGGGATGCAAGAATCTGCGCGCGGGTATCTTCGCGGAAGTCGTCGAAGCTCACGCCGCCCTGCTCCAGGGTCAGGCGCAGCTCGTCCGGCGACATGCCATTGCGGGCCGCGATGTTGGCCAAGGCGTTGTTGAGCGTCTCCTCGTCCACCTCGATGCCCATTTGTGTGGCCGCCTGCAGCTGCAGGCGCTTGAGGATCAGCCGCTCCAGCACCTGTTTCTCGAGCAGGTCGCGCGACGGGATGGCGGTGCCGCGGGCCTCGAGCTCCGGGAGAACCAGGTCGATTTCGGCCTGCAGCTCGCTGCGGACGATCACGTCGTCGTTGACCACGGCGACGATGCCATCGAGCGGCTGGCTGCTGGCCGCGCCGCTGGCGACCAGCGCCAGCAGCAGGCAGGCGACCAGGCCAGGACCCAGGTGCAGCGCGCAGTCCCGGAGGCGCAGGAAGTCAGCCTCGCCCAGTGGGCGACCTCGGCTGCTTTCAGTATGCGGTATAGCCATAGATCTCACGTTCCAGGACCTCGCCGATCGGGTCGCCTACTGCGCCGAGTCCCGCCAGCTCGAGCTGCAGCATCACGGACGTCGTGGCGGCGGCATCGGGCCGGCGCTTGAAGTGCCGACCCAGGATACGCAGCCGCCAACAGCACTTGCCGAATTCGATGCCTGCCACCGCGTCCATGGTTTCGCCGTGGCGCACGGAATAGAGCCAGCGGCCGACCATCTCGGCGCGGGTGCCCACGCCAGTGCCGAAAGGCAGCCGAAACGATAGGTCGGTGTCCTCGTAGCGGTTGTCCTCGGCCTTGGTCAGGTCGGTGCGATAGGCCAGGTTGAGCATGCGGCGCTCCGGGTCCCGATACTCCAGGCGCAGCGTGCGGCGGGGCGCCGGATCGCCGTCGGCGCTCGGGTCCCATTGGAAGCTGGCACGCCCGAACCAATGCTCGAAGAGCCGCGCCGACAGCTCGCCGACGTAGGGCGACGTACGGTCGGTCTCTGTCGGTTTGGAAATCTGTACGCGGCGGTTAGCGAAGTAATAGGCTTGACCGACGCTGATGCGGAACAGCTCCTCGCCGGTCGTGGACCGCAGCATGCGAGAGCTGAGGCCGGCCGTGATCTGATTGGCGTCGCCGACGCGGTCACGACCGGTGAATCTATTGTTGCGGAACAGGCTAGCGAAGCTGAAATCCAGCTCGGAGCTGTCGAACACCGGATTGTCGCTCTGGTTGGCATAGGGTGTGTACAGGTAGTACAGGCGCGGCTCCAAGGTTTGCAGGGCCCCTTCGCCGAGCCAGCGCGTCGGCCGTTCGAAGATCAGCTTGCCGTCCAGGTCGAGGCTGGGAATCGCTTGGCCAGGATTGCGCTCGGTCCCCGGTTCCGTGTCCCTGAGATCGTATTGCGCCAGATGGAGCCTTGCGCCCGGGATGAGGTGTCCCCAGGGGCGCCGCAGCGGCCAGCTCAAGAGGGGCGTCAGGGTAAGCCGTTGCCCGTGCACGAGGTGGTTGTGGTCGAACAGATCGTACTCGGCGTCCAGTCCGATGGTCGGCTTGCCCACCAACCTGGCGGTGGCCGCCGGCAGCAGCTCGGCCGGCTGCAGGCGAAACAGGATCTGTGGCAGCCGCCCATAGGGCCGAGCCTCGGGCGCAACGGTCTGATCGAGGGTCTCGAAGCCGTGCAGTCGGGTCAACAGCGTCCAGCCGCGACCGTTGTAGGTGATGTCGCCACGCTGGCGCAGCCGTCGCGTGCTAGTGGCGTCGATGCCGTTGCCGAGATCCTCCAGATACTCGTCGTCGCTGACGGCGCTGAAGTCTATGCTGGTGTGCAACCGCCCGAGCCAGTGGCCGTCCTCCAGCAAGCTCAATGCCCAGCGCCGGTTGTTCTTGCCCTCGTAGCTGCGGTCTTCAGGCAGGAATTCGGCACGCAGCTCGCCGCCATCGGCGCGCGTGAGATAGCGGAGCTCGCCGCCGAGCAGGACACCCCGCTTCGCCATGAGGCGCGGCCTAATGGTGGCGTCCGCATTTGGGGCAATATTCCAGTAATAGGGGATGCGCAGCTCGAAGCCATCGTCGTCCGACGAGCCGAACGACGGCACCAGGAAGCCGCTGCGGCGGCGGTCGTCGATCGGGAACCGTATGTAAGGCAGGTAGAACAGGGGCACATCGCGAATGCGAAGCGTCGCGTTACTGGCCGTGCCGATGCCGGTGTACTGGTCCAGCTTGAGCTTGTCCGCGCGCAGCACCCATGCATTGCTACCCGGCGGGCAGGTCGTGTAGAGGATGTCGCGGTATGCGGTGCGGGTGCGGCTCACCAGGTAGGCGGTGCCCGCGCGGCCACGGGCGTTGAGCGGCCCGCTGAGTCGGAAGCGGGGGGTATCGACGCGCCCCTGCGCCGTGGCTAGGTTGACCTTTGCGCCCGTGCCGATGATGCGCAGCCGCGGGTACTTCAGGTAGGTCATTCCGGTGCTGGTGACCCTGTCTCGGCGCCGGTCGTAGCTCAGGGCGTCCGCCTCCACGCGCTCTTCGCCGCGCACCACGGTGACCCCACCCAGGGCGTCCACCGTGTCGCGGTCACGTCGATAGGTGATACCGCCAGCGACGAGCTCGGTGGGCGTTGTCTCTGGGCTTGCCGGCTCGGCGGCGATGGTCTCGGGCTCCATAGCCCCCGGCCGAGCCCCGCAGTAGGCCCAAGTCAGGCCTGAGTCCAGAAAACTGGAATCGCGCTCGATGGGCTCGGCGACGATGCTCGCGGTTGTGCCCGGGCGATCGAGATAGCCCAGGTCGCGGATCGGGCGCGCGCCCGGCACACTGGTGACCTGTTGCGGTCGTGCGGACCGGGGCAGCACCCAGAGCGGCTCGACGGCAGGCGGCGTATCGACGCTGGCGTCGGGCAGGATTGGCAGGGCCGGTTCCGGTGGCCGGAACGGTGACGCCGGCGGCGCGGCATCGCTTGGACTGCCGAGCAGGTCCGGCACCGGCGGCAGCGCGGCCGGTCCGGGAGCGGGAGACCGGGTGGCGCTCGCCGTGTCTGTCTGCGGCCCTAACTCGTCCGCAACCGTGCCCGTCCAGCTCAGCACGAGCGACCCGGCGATTAGCAGCGTACAGCGGAGAGGGGTGCGGTGGTGCGTAGATGGCATGGGCGCTGCTGTGGGTACGGGCCTTCGAGGGTGCTGGCAGGTTCTGCCGCTGACTCATCGGGCACAGTGGCATATTCCAAACCCGGCATCAATGCGCCGGGTGAATCTGCTAGGCTAGACGGTCGGCGTCGGCCCCTGGTCCGTGCCGCGGCGCCGGCGCGACCGACCCAGACCGCTCGCCATGAGCGGTGCTGACACAGGCCGCCTCGGGCAGGTCCCTCAGCAGCGACGGAGCTTCGATTGTCAGACCGTGGCGAGCTCTTTCGAGCATGGCTCAGGGCGCGGCTGGGCCGGGAGCCGCCGGCGCTGTCGGCGGCCTCGGCGGATGCGAGCTTCCGGCGTTACTGGCGCCTGCGGCACGGCGAGGGCACCGTCATCGCCGTCGATGCGCCGCCGGACAGGGAAGATAATGTCGCCTTCGTGCGTCTGGCGCGCGCGTTCGACGCCATCGGCCTGAACGTGCCGCAGATCCTCGCGGAGGACCTAGAGCATGGGTTCCTGCTGGTGGCCGACCTCGGCGAGCGACACTACCTCGATCACCTGCAGGCGGCCAACGCCGATCGGCTTTACGGCGATGCCATCGGCGCACTGATCGCGCTGCAGGCGGCCGGGCCGCCGACTGGGCTGCCCCTGTACGATGAGCCCTTTCTGCGTCGCGAGCTCGGCATCTTCGACGAATGGCTGCTGGACGGCCTGCTGGCGCTGCCGCGCGCCGCACAGGGCCGGCCGATGCTGGAGCCCACCTACGATCTGCTGGTGGAGAGCGCGCTGGCGCAGCCGCGCGTCTGCGTCCACCGTGACTTCCACAGCCGCAACCTGATGCTCACCGAGACCGCGAACCCCGGCATCCTGGACTTTCAGGATGCCGTGCTCGGCCCGGTTACCTACGACCTGGTCTCGTTGCTGCGGGACTGCTATATCGACTGGCCCGAGGCGCGGGTGCGGGCCTGGGCGGAGGCCTATCTGAGCCTGGCGCTGCAGCGGGGCATCCTGCGCGAAGGGCATGTCGCCGACTTCGCCGACTGGTTCGACCTGATGGGCGTGCAGCGACACCTGAAGGCGGCGGGGATCTTCGCGCGGCTGGCCCTGCGCGACGGGCGTCCGGACTACCTGCGGCACCTGCCACGCACGCTCGGCTATGTGTCGCAGGTTGGCGCCCGTCACCCGGCGCTGGCGCCGCTCGCGGAGCTTGTGTCCCGGCGTGTGCTGCCGGGCGTCGCGGCCCACCTGCCGGCCTGAGCGCCGGTTGCCGGATGCGGCGTCAATCCTTGCCGCCGCGCAACGCCTTGCGGAACAGATGCAGGATTAGCAGTCCGGGCGGCATGCGCAGCCAATGTGCGCGCAGGTACAACATCCAAGCGGCCGCGCGGGCCGGGCGTCGGATCGGGTAGCGTGGCTCCAGCACGCGCGGCACCAGCAGACCCATCACCCGGTTGCTGAGCGCTCCGGGCCCATGGGCCTGCGCCGCGCGCAAGATCTCCGCGGGGATCTTGGTGTCGAGCATGCTGCGGGTGAATCGCAACCCATAGTAAAGGGGGCGGCAGAGCTGGAGCGCTTCCGCCCGCGGCAGCAGCCGGTCCCAGAAGCCAGGCTCCGTGCCCAGTTCCCCGATGAGCTGGTGCAGGTCCAAGAGGCCGCCCAGCTGACCTGCAATCTCGCCATCCTGGAATACCTGTGCCGCGGCGTGCAAGAGTAGGTCCTCGGGGCAGGGCACCACATAGGGTGCGTCCCGGAGCTGCCGGCCGGCGGCCCAGATCAGCGCCGGATCGGGGCGGAGCCGCCCGGTCAGGGGCAGCAGCGCATGATGCACGTCCACCTCCAGGGAGCGGGTCCGATGGTGCAGCGGCGGGAGCTCGTGCGTCCAACGCCGATAGTAGCGCTGGTCGTAGCGATTCTTGGTTTCGCAGATCCAGTTCCCGCGCTCCAGCGCTGTCTCGGCGCCCTCCAGTCGCTCCCTGGGCAGCATGATGTCGAGGTCGGCGAAGTCCCGGCCCCGCGCCACCCGCAGCCCCGCATGCACATAGGCAGCACCCTTGAGCAGCATGATGGGGATGCCGAGCGGGCCCAGGGCCTTCTGCAGCTTGCGCAATTCCAGGCGTATCTGGGCCTGCTTGTACTCCGAGAAGAATCGTTGGGCGCTCAGATCCGGCCAGACCCCAGGCGGACAGACTGCGGCTTGTCCGCGGTCTTCGATGATCCAGCTCAGCCTGGCGCACAATCGCTGGGATCGGCTCTCTCGCAGCAGCAGGTTCCACTGGTGCCGCGAAAGGGTTGACAACGCCGCCGGATCACGAATAGTGAACAGCAGTAGGCTCACGTCTGCGGGTGCGGCAGCCGCTCGAGGGCCGAAACCATCGCGTCGAGATCGCCGAACTGTGCACTCCAGCAGCGGCAGGTGCGGGTCAAGCCCTGCAAAGCGTCGAAGCCCGTGGCCCCCAGCAGTCGATAATTGAAGGCATTCTGGGATAGTCGTGTGAATGCGGTGCTGTGTCGGAGGGAGGTCAGCACGAGGGGGTTGCCCGCGACGAAGCGCGGGAACACGATCCAACCCGGCCGTGCCGGCTCGTGCTGGCGTCTGCGACTGTCTTCCGGCGGGCGCAAATGGGCGACGTCACCCTTGCGCGTCTTCGGGAAGGTCGGACCAAGCTCGGCTTTCGGGCTGAAGGCGCGGATCACGGGTATGGAGCGATTCTTCAACGGAATCGCGCGCGGTAGGGGCCACAACAGGCCGCCGCGCCAGTCCAGCAGGCCGAACTCGTCCGACAGCAGTCGCCAGCCGCTCAGCGCCAGGGCGGCGGTCAGGGTGCTCTTGCCGGAGCCCGGGACCGCCGGCAGGATCAGTGCGTGGCCGTCGCGCTCGAGGACGCCCGCGTGGAGCATCAGATACTGATGCGCGCGCGTGGCGATGCACCAGTTGAGTCCCCATTCGAGCAAAGGAAAGGCGTGACTGCGGGGGAACGGCGCAAAGGGCGTGTCGGCGTCGGCCTTGAATAGGGCTTGCGGGAACAGCGGTCTCCGATACAGCGGCCCGTGGATGACGCGGACATGGAACCGCGGGATGTCTGAGTCGTCGCCGCGTGCTGGTGGACCATAGCACCAGGCGAGTAGTTGCCGCAGCTCTTGCAGCGGAGTGTCGACTTGGATGCCGAAGGGACCATGCCGATAGCGCACACCATTGCCCGGTGCCTGCCGCGCCGCGATGCGTGCCGGATGGCGGCTCGCTGCGTTCATCCGGTGGCGGTGTCTGAGCGGCGCTCGACCAACTCAAGCCCTTCAAGTCTTCCGAGTATGGCAAGGATCTTCTGTCGCCAGGCCGAATCGTTGGCCACGCTGCAAGCATGCGCGCTTCGCTCGGAGACAACAGATGTGCGCAATGGCCCCGCCAGCAGCATTCGGAGGACCAGGGTCGGGAGATCGCTGAGTAGGTGGGTCTCGCCCGTCTCTGCATGGAACACGACGTTGTCTCCGTCCCACAACGCCCAGCGCAGCCCCCTGCCATTCACGGCCACCCAGACCTGTTCCGTGCAGACAACCGGCGCTCGCGCCGAGACGGTCACAAAACGGTCATCAGTGGTCTATGCCGACGGCACTGCACCCGCACGCCATCCGGCCCCGCGCTTACGGGGTAGGCTGGAAACTGGCCAGGCAACTGTAAGTGAGAGGCACATTCCCAGCGTTGTTCTGCGGCGCCTGCACGGCCATTGGGTGGAAGCAGTGCGTGGGCACGCTCGGACCTGCCGGCGACTGGGGCGGACCCGGCCAAACGATGTTCTCCAGGGTGCAGTTCGTCGGCAGGAGCGTATTCGGATCGACGTCCACGTCCGACCTGTCCTGGATCGGCGCTGGGTCCGCGTTGTATTGGTACAGGAACTCGGCCTCGCTCTTGGCGATTGGAACCGGGATCACGGCAATGCTCTCGTCGAACCAACTCCCCGGCGCGGGGAAGGGCGGGCTCGGGTTGTCGCCGTAGACGGCTATTTCCTCGGTGTCGACAGTGACCCGAAACACCTGCGCCGTGGTGTCAGAGGCCGGATTTCCGGGATCGGGAATAATCCAAGTCTCCACGAAGCCCGCGATCCGCGCATAGCCATCCTCGGGCGGGTCGTTCTTCGGTACGACGCCATCAGGACGCTCATTGACACCTGTCTGCTCGTTGATTACGCACTGCAAGGCGCTTGCGCCGGCGAGGGCCTCGCCGCCGGGTAGCGTGGCCATCAGGGGTGCGGCAGAAGCAGCAGCCCGCAGCAGCCTGCGCCGACGCTCGGACGGTGCACCCTCGACTGGAGCAGTCGCGTGCGGCTCTGGCCGCGGTTGCGTCTCAGGCGTTCGCTCGGTCGGTTTGCGTCGGTGATCGCGCATGATGCATCCTTTACGAATCAGGGGGTGTATGGAGAACCTTAAGCAAAAATCGCACCAATCTCGCTAATCGCCTGGGCTATGTAACTTTCCACTGTTGTCGCCCAGGCTGCGTCTGGCGAAGTGTAAAGATTCCGATAGCATGGCCGCCGCTCGGCACCGGGGCTGGGCGACGAGCGCGTCACAGTCTATTAGGTTACCGCCCGCGTGCCAGCGGGCGGCCAGGTGTCCGTCTGGGCTCAGGGATGAAACCGACAAGATCCCACCGGCATTGTGCAGAACCTCAGGTCGCATCCCTTCCGATGTCGCGCCGATAGAAGCCGCCTGGCATTTCGACGTCTTGTAACGCAGCATAAGCAGTGTTGCGCGCCTCGGCGAGATCGTCACCAAGCGCCGCCGCACAGAGCACGCGGCCACTGGTGCTCAATAACTGTCCGCCCTGGATGCGCGTGCCCGCGTGGAAGACCTTCACGCGGTCGTTCGGCATCCGCGGGACGTCGATGCGCACGGGCAGTCCCGTCGCATAGTCCCCGGGGTAGCCGCCTGCCGCGAGCACGACGCCCAAGGCGGCCTGCTCGTGCCAGTGCGCTTCGACCTGGTGCAGGCGGCCGGCCGCCGCCGCATCGATCAATGCTAACAGGTCCGATCGCAGACGCAGCAGGATCGGCTGCGTCTCCGGGTCGCCGAGTCGGCAATTGTACTCGAGCACATAGGGCGTGCCGCCTTCCGCGATCATGAGGCCGGCGTAGAGGAACCCGACGTACTGCAGTCCATCGGCGGCGAGTCCGGCGACCGTCGGTCGCATCACCTCGTCCAGGATGCGGTGCTCCAAGTCCGGCAGCATCAGGTGTGATGGCGAGAAGGCACCCATGCCGCCGGTGTTCGGACCACGCCCACCGTCGTCCCGGGCCTTGTAATCCTGAGCGCTCGCCAGGGGAAGAATGTGAGCGCCGTCCACAAGGGCGATATAGCTGACCTCGGTTCCACGCAGCCACTCCTCGATGACGACGGTGCTGCCGGCTGCGCCGAAGCGATCGCCGCTGAGCATGTCTCGAACAGCGGCTTCCGCAGTGTACAGATCGTCGGCGAGGATTACACCCTTACCGGCGGCCAGGCCATCGGCCTTCACCACGATCGGAGCGCCGACCTCGCGCAAATGCCGAAGTGCACCATCGACGTCGTCGAAGTGGCGATGGCGCGCGGTCGGAATTCCGTGGCGGCCCATGAAGTCCTTGGCGAAGGCCTTGGAGCCTTCGAGCCTTGCGGCTGCCCGCGCTGGTCCGAAGCAGGCCAAGCCTGCGGCCGAGAAAGCGTCCACGATGCCCGCCACCAGCGGCGCCTCGGGACCGACGACTGTCAGGCCGATCTCGGCGTCGGCTGCGAAGGCAACCAAGGCATCGATGTCGGTCGCGTCGATGTTCAGGTTCTCGACGCCGGCCTCTGTCGCGGTGCCACCGTTGCCCGGCGCAACCAGGACCCGTCCCGCCATGGGTGACTGCACGAGCTTCCAGGCGAGCGCATGCTCGCGACCGCCGCCGCCGACGATGAGGATATTGCGTTGCGCTCGCGGCACGACGGGAGGATCTGGTGCGGTCGGATCTGTGGCTGGGCTGGATGAATATCATGACATGCGTGCAGCCGGCTGCCTACCGAATCGCATCCTACCCCTGCTAGCCCGCTGTCTGTCGGACAGTTGCTGCCTCCGGTCTCCATTGCGCCGGAAGTGCGCCCGAAAGCCACACGATTGGGCCAAGAGCGTTCTAATTTTTCTGGTCTACACCAGAGCATGAGCGCTTCTTAGCGTAAGCGTCCCTGATGGACGACCGTGGCCCCACTGGCCGAGTCGACACTGCGCCAAACCCAAGCAATGCCAGCAGCCTATGAGAAAGAAGACCAACACCGACCAAGCGCGCACTAGGCAGCGTACAGACTCGATGCTGCACGCGCTGGGCGACGTGGCCGGCACGGTGGACTGGCTCGCGGCTCACCGCGCGTGCAGCGTGCGCGAGGTATTGCCGGCCTTGGTGATGCGTCTGGACCGGCTGGCGCAGGCGGATCTGGCGCCCGAGGTCAGGCTCGAGCTCGTGCGCCTGTACAAGCGCCCCGTGCTCAAGGTATGCGCGGCCCTGCCGGATCCCGACCCGCGCCTGGCCCAGGGCGGCCTCGACAAGGCGGCCGGCCTCACCAGCGAGCAACGCCTCGACCGGCTCATGTGCATCAACTTGAGCAAGCTGTTCCAGGAGCTCGACCGCAAGCGCTATCGCTGCGCCGCCGCTACGGAAGAGAATCGACACTGGGTACTGCGCAATCTGTTCAAGTTCCACCGTCGACAGATCCGCTACGCCTGGCTGGCCGGGCGCGCCTGTCCGCCGAATACCTGGCAGGACCTGCACGATCTTTTCGTCTATTTGGTGATCCGCGGCAATGTGCAGCTGGATGCCGGGGTCCGGGTAGACCTATTCGACGACGGCTTCGACGCCGAGACCGAGTACAAGCGCCTGCTGCTGCTTGGCTACGCCGCGCAGCGTCGTGTCACGGGCCAGGCCGCGCTTGACCTCTTGCCCCACCTATCGGAGGGGGCGCGCAAGACCCGACTGTCGGACCCGGCCGCGCACCTGGGACTGCTGAATCTATGGCTAGTGGAGGTCTCCTACGATCGGCCCATGCGCGTGAACGACGCCAGCCTGCGGGAGGGGTTCCGCGGTTGGGTGTTCTTGCCCGCGCAGGACTTCGTGCGAATCGTCGATCAGGCCACGTGCCGCAAGCGTAGTCGTCGAGTGGCCTGATTGCCCCTTCACGAGCGGGCGCTTACCCTCTCCCCCTGAACCTGGGCTCCAGGCGGCGGTCGGTCGCCGCCGCGGCTCGCCCGCAGCCCTCGATCAGGTGCGCCGCGCGTGGCGGTGAGCAAGGCGACATCGGCGCGGACAGCCACCGAGCGGATGCACAGCGAGTGGATGCACAGCGAGTGGATGCACAGCGCGTGCAAATTGACCGACTGCCGGGCGGTTGCTTAAATCCAGTGCTTTCATCCGGTCATGTTCGAGAGAGACGCCATGTCCCTGCTCCCCGTCATCCTGTCCGGCGGCTCCGGCACGCGCCTTTGGCCCTTGTCCCGCGAGGCCTACCCGAAGCAATTCCTGCCGCTCGCGGGGGAGCACACCATGCTGCAGGCGACGGCGTTGCGCTTGGATCACCTAACCGACGAGTATCCGAGGCTCGGGCTGCATTTGCAGGATCCGCTCGTCGTCTGTAACGAGGCGCACCGCTTCCTGGTGGCGGAGCAGTTCCGTTTGCTGGAGCGCGGCTGTGCGTCGATCCTGCTCGAGCCAGTGGGCCGCAACACGGCGCCGGCTCTGACGCTGGCGGCGTTGACCGCGACCGCGAGTGACGTCGATCCGGTGCTGTTGGTGATGCCCGCGGACCATACCATCGCCGACGCCCCGGGGTTTCGTGCGGTGGTTGCGGATGGCTTTTTGCTCGCCGATGCAGGTGCGGTGATCACCTTCGGCATCGTGCCGACCAAGCCCGAGACCGGCTATGGCTACATTCGCCAGGGCGAGCCCTATCCGCACGCGGCGCTCGGCGGCAAAGCTTTCCGGCTGCACGCCTTCGTCGAGAAGCCCGCTCTCGCCACGGCCGAGGGGTACCTTGCGAGCGGCGAGTACCTGTGGAACAGCGGCATTTTCATGCTCCGGGCTTCCGTCTGGCTGGCGCTGATCCAGCGCTTCCGAGGAGACATCCTGGAGGCCTGCGCGGCGGCCCTGGCAGCCGGCAGCCGCGACGGCGACTTCCAGCGTATCGATGCTGAGCGCTTCGCCGACTGCCCGAGCGATTCTATCGACTACGCCGTCATGGAGCGCTTGTCCGACGATGCGCCCCAAGCGATCCCGCACCTGCCGCCCGCGCTGGTGCTACCGCTCTCGGTGGGCTGGTCGGACGTGGGCGCCTGGTCGGCGCTGTGGGAGGTTCGCGAGCAGGATGCCGCCGGCAACGTACTGGAAGGTGACGCCTTCGTGCACGACGCTGCCAACAACCTGGTGCTGGCGCAGCATCGCATGGTGGCCGCAGTCGGCGTCAACGATTGCATCATAGTCGAGACCCCGGACGCCGTCCTGGTGGCGGACAAGGATCGCGCCCAGGACGTCAAGGCGGTGACCCAGTTTCTGAAGGACGCGCAGCGCAGCGAGCATCGCCACCACCAGCGGGTGCATCGGCCCTGGGGTGCCTTTGAGCTTATCGATGCCGGCGCGCGCTACCAGGTCAAGCGCCTCACCGTGAGCTCCGGTGAATCCCTGTCGCTGCAGATGCACCACCACCGCGCGGAGCACTGGATCGTCGTGTCCGGCACCGCGCGAGTCACCTGCGACGACAAGAGGTTCCTGCTCGCCGAGAACCAGTCCACCTATATCCCCGTAGGCGCGACGCACCGGCTGGAGAACCCGGGCAAGGTCACGCTGGAGATTATCGAGGTGCAATCCGGCGGTTACCTGGGCGAGGACGACATCGTGCGCTTCGACGACGTCTACAACCGGGACGCCAGCGAGGGCTGCTGAGGTTCGGTGCGAGCACGCGGCGCCGGCCTGCTGCATCTGTCCTGCTGCATCTGTCCTGCTGCATCTATCATGGGCGGCGTTCTCTCGAGCCAACCCCCAGGTCCCCGATCATGGGCTTCAAATGCGGCATTCTGGGCCTGCCGAACGTCGGCAAGTCCACCCTCTTCAATGCGTTGACCCGCTCCGGCATCGCGGCGGATAACTACCCCTTCTGCACCATCGACCCGAACGTCGGCGTCGTCCCCCTGCCTGACGCCCGGCTCGGTGCCATCGCCGCCATCGTTAAGCCGGCTGAGGTGATCCCGACCACGATGCAGTTCGTGGACATCGCGGGCCTCGTCGGGGGTGCATCCAAGGGCGAAGGCCTCGGCAACAGATTCCTCGCGAACATCCGCGAGACCGACGCCGTCGCCCACGTGGTGCGCTGTTTCGAAGACGACGACGTCGCGCACGTGTCCGGTAGTGTCGACCCGGTGCGCGACCTCGAGGTCATCGACACCGAGCTGGCGTTGGCGGATCTTGAGACCCTGGGCAAAGCCATTGAGCGGGCGATCAAGGCGTCCAAGACCGGCGACAAGACGCAGCTCGCCCGCAGGGCTCTGCTGGAACGGGTCGCCGCGCACCTGGATCACGGCGGCCCGGTGCGCGCCATGGAGCTGAGCCTTGATGAGCGCGCCGAGCTTGAAGACCTCTTCCTGCTCACCGCCAAGCCCACCATGTACGTTGCCAATGTCGCCGACGATGGCTTCGAGAACAACCCGCTGCTGGACCGAGTGCGCGAGCACGCGGGCGCGGAAGACGCCGAAGTGGTACCCGTCTGCGCAGCGATCGAGGCCGAGATCGTCGAGCTCGACGAGGACGAGCGGGCCGAGTTCCTGACGGACCTGGGGCTTACGGAGCCGGGCCTAAGCCGCGTCGTGCGCGCCGGTTACCGGCTGCTGAGCTTGGAGACCTTTTTCACCGCCGGCCCCAAGGAATGCCGCGCCTGGACCATCCCAGTGGGAGCCACGGCCCCACAAGCCGCAGGCGTCATCCATACCGACTTCGAGCGTGGCTTCATCCGCGCCGAGGTCATAGCCTACGACGACTTCGTCGCTTGCCAGGGCGAGCAGGGCGCCAAAGAGGCCGGCAAGCTCCGCAGCGAGGGCAAGGACTACGTTGTCCGCGATGGGGACGTGATCCACTTCCGCTTCAACGTCTAGCGGAAGGGCTGAGCGCCGAGGCACGAGGACCCAGGGGAAGCTGCGTCAAGTCTTGACCGAATGCTGGTGCCAGGCTAGCATTTTCCGTTCTAATGGCTACGTAGCTCAGTTGGTTAGAGCGCGGCACTCATAATGCCGATGTCGGTGGTTCGAGTCCACCCGTAGCCACCAGAAAATGCATCCGAATCAGCCGCCTATGGGCGGCTTTTTTTGGTGTGCGGAACAAGCTCAGGGCGCCTCGTCGCTGCTGAGCTACACCTGAGCTACAAATCTCAAGGGTCGGTGACCGGTCGCGGTAGGCATCAGGCGCGGCGATGGGCGCCAAGAATCCGGGCGAGTGGAGTTTGAGTTTCGCACGCGAGTTGAAGAGCGGATCGGGCGCTAGCGGAACCACATCAGCTCAACGCAAGCGCATGCTGCACCGTCAGCGCCAACTCATCGAGCAACTTGGTCAGCGCAGGCGGATCTTGGATCACGACTTACTGCCAGATGCCGAAGCCGCCGTGCTGCGTCACCGCCGTTGTCCCCCGACGCGCGGCCCTGGCCTTCAAGTCGGCATCGTCACCATGTTGGCCCTTGACCTCGATCGACCGCGGCAGCCCCGTCACCGGCACGGAAATGACGTCTGGCTGGTAGCTCGTCGGCGCGCCGTACTTGCGGTAGGGGACGTGCAGGCCAAGGTCTTCGGTCTTGGCCCAACCTTGTGCTCCGCGGCGTCGTAGCGGCCCGGAGAGGCATACCAGCGCAGGCGTTGCCCGTCGTAGATCGGCCAGTTCAGGTTCAGCTTCTCGCGCAGCTCGATCTGCCACTGGCTCAACACGGCCTTCGGTGCCATGACCAGGATGCGCTGCGCCCAGCCTGACAACCAGACCTGCCGCGGCAGCATGCCTGCCTGAATGGTCTTGCCCAAGCCCACCTCGCCGGCGATCAACAGGCACGGCGGCCAGTGCTCTTAGAGCCTTTGGAAGGCGCGCACCTGATGCGGCCAGGGCGTCACCGCACAGGTCGCCTCGCCGCCGTTTGGCCAGCTCGGTGCATGCCGAATGACGCCCCAGACCAAGCGCCGCAGGTCCAGCGGCGGCAGCTACGGCACCTGGGGTTCTGGCGTGTCGATCAGGGGCTCCGAGTCCGTCTTCTGGCGATCCTCCTTCTTCAGCCGATCGGGGAGGTCGTCCTTGGGGCAGGAACTTGAGCAGCTCATCGCGCACCGCCGTCGGCACGTCCACGACGCTGGCCATCGATGCCTTGTCGGCCCAAAGCTGCTGGAAGCTCTGCTCCCCCGCCTGGACCTGCCCCGACGTGCCGCCCCAACTGGTGAAGACATGGAAGCTGCCCAATGGTGCTTCCAGCCCTGCTCGGTCTCGTCCAGGCTGCCGCTGAACGCGAGGCGGTTGCCCTCGGCATCCTCGATGATGCCGGCCTTCTCGTGGAACAGCCCCGGACCTGCGACGGGCCGCCGCTCAGCATCGCAGGGCACCGCGACCTTCACGTCCAGATGGCCCTTCGCGATCATCCAGGCCAGCAGCGCCAGAGCATCAATGGCCGCCGGATCGGCTGCTTGCAGCGGCTCGGCCAGCATTGCCGCCTCCGCGGTATCCCGCAGCTTGGCGCCCTGCTCGATGGCTGTGACATGCTCCGCGCGCAGCGTGCAGCCGACCACCAGCCGCATCTTGCCGCCGTTGCCGATCAGGCCCTCGACGCCACGGGCGGCCAGCGCCAGGGCGTAGGCGTTGAAGAAGCCAGTGGAGCGGTCGTAGCGGATGGCGCATTGGAGCGCCGGCAGGTAGCAGGCTTGCACCAGGTCGCCGTGTTCCGGGCTGTACTTGGCTTGCCATTCCCGGTCGTTGAGCAGCTTCATGCATTGGCCTCCCGGTCTCGCCCTGACCGAGCGGCCAACCCCTTGGAGACATTTTCTGCTTGAGCACCCCAAGCGCTCTCCGAATAAAGCGAACGGTGCTTCCAGTAGATCAATGAAATCGGCAGATTGTCAAATAGTGCGTATTTCTCGGCCAATGGCCTGAACTTCATCCTTACCGTGGACTGACGCGCAATTGCAATAGAGCAACTTCAGCTCTAGGTCTGACAACTGTGCTCGAACTATGCCCGAATACAGGAGTTTGTCGACGTTCTCGCTGCCGTCAATGAAGCTAAAAAGCCGGTAGAGGTGGGGAAAATAGTGTCCGAGGTATTCTTGGTTCTGATACCAGAAATTCCTGTAAGCGCGGTCGATTCTCTCGTCTTGGTCATTTGAGGAACAATACTGTCCGCCAAGCCACTGCTCAAAACCCCGATCAAACTCACTGAAGCAGTGCCGGCCTGTGACTGGGGTCTTGATTACCTCCGGTCCTGTCTCCTCATCGACACGCTGCTCGACAAATTCAATGCGCATCGCGTTAACGATTTGATTGTGCAGCCGCAGCATCTCGAAAAACATACGCTCGAAGCGCTGCAATCGCATCTCTTCGTTCGTTCGATGAAGTTCCTCGCGTTGAAGCTGCAATTCCTCCCGTAGCATCAAAATCGCGATAACCAGTCCAGCGAAGGCCAAGCCGGAAAATGCTGCGTTCAGCATCCCGAAGCTGTCGCCGAATAAGCTGGCGAGACCAAGTGATCTTCGCTGACCGGCGCCCTTAGGTGAATCAGGATTCGTGCATACAGCACAACGATCACCAATATGACGGCCGCTGCGAAGAGCATTTTCCCGACCCATTCGCGACGTTTGCTGGAAGAGCCGTTCCTATCCATTGCGATAAGGTGCATCCCGAGATCTTGCTCAGGGGGATTCAACACTCCACAACGCCAACTGGTTCGGCCGATCCACCCGATCCGCGAAGGCGAGCCGGCGCAGGTGCTCCAGGGCCTCGAAGTCGCTCGCGGCGGGGGCAACGGCGTCCAGCGGGTCGATGCCGGTGAAGGTGCGGGATGGGAGTAGGACCTCCAGGACGGCCTCCAGCGCCGATAGGAAAACGGGCTCTTGGGTGGCGCCGACGCGGTTCAGCGGGTCGACGGCGGCCTCTAGGGTCTGGTTGCGGGCGCGGCTGGCAGCGTGGTGGATGCTGTCGATCCAGCCCTTGGAGCCGTTCGAGGGGCCGAGGGCGCCTTTGGCGGCGCGGGTGCTGCTGTCCCAGAGCACGACGTTGCTGGTCTTCTTCTCGGCGAGGCGGCCGATGACCTCGCGGTCCAGGTCGATGCCAACGACGCGGGCGAGGCGCAGGGCCTCATCGACGGGGAATTGCGGGGCCTGGAAGGCATCCCAGGCGAGCAGAAACCATTCCGTCGGCGGGTCCAGCTCGGCCTCGCGCTTGAGGTGGGTGAGCTGCTCCAGGCGCCAGCGCTTCACCTCGGGGCGGGCGGCATCGAGCGCGTCCTCGGGCGTGGCGGCGCAGTGGTCCGGCTTCTCATTGAGGAGCTCGGCCTGCTTGGGGCGGCGGCGGGCGACGGCGGACTCCGGGCGGGGCGTGCCCCGTTGTACCGGCCAGTGGCGGGAGTACCCCTCCAGCGCCGGGCCGAAGCAGGAGAAGATACAGGTCTACGCCGCGGATGCCGGCCTGCTGGAAGCCCTGGATGCAGCTGCGCACCGCGGCGCGGACGCGGGGCTCCAGGTCCTCCCAGTACAGGGTCTCGGTGTCGTCGGCGGCGGCAGTGCGCGGGCGGCAGACCAGAAAGACGGTGCCGTTGGCGGCGGACTTGTCCTTGATGTGCAGCGAGCCCTCGGCCTCGGTTCTGATGGGCCAGCTCGCGGTGATGATGAAGCCGGCCTCGATGAGCCCGGTGGTGAGCGCGTCCCAGGCGCCGGTGGCCTTGTGGGTCAACATCAGGGTCATTAGGCCGTCCGGTTTCAGCACGCGGCGGCACTCGGCGAAGATGGCCGCCATGCGCTCTTGGTAGTCGCGGCCCGCCAACGCCTTGGCGCCGGGCTGGCCGCGGAACTTGGTCGGGTTGGCGACGGCCTCCTGCTCCTTATCCGTCAGCGCGCGGCGGAACAGCTCCGGGTGGACATGGCCCGCGGTGCGCTTGTGCCAGACGTAGAAGAAATCCGACAGCTCGGCGTACATCACGTCGTCGTAATAGGGCGGGTCCATGACCACCAGGTCCACCGAGCCATCGGCCAAGCGGTCCAGAAAGTCGCCGGACTTGCAGGTGATGGTGACCGGGGGTGTCGTGAACGGCGGCGGTGCGAACAGGTCGCGCTGGGCCTTGGCTGGCCTGTCCGCCTTCAGGTCGACATCCGGGTGCGTCAGCTCGGCCAGCTCGCCGCTCCACTTGACGGTCTGATTGATGGCCCAGTCGCAGCCTAGTCCGGTAATCGGTGGTGCCATTTCGGCATGCGACCACGCGAACGCGAAGTCATGTCGCCTAAAGGTGTTGGCGACGAGCTCGCGGGTGGACATCCATACGGACATTCGTGTGTTGTAGTCTAACCGCCCAGGCCCGCTTGACTGATCGCCTGTGGCGTGACGGCCGAAGATCATTCTGCAACAAAGCCTCCTGGCAACCCGAACTGCGCAGACCGTCTCGAAGCGGCGATCCCTCGGGGCGGGTACCACAGCGGCGCAGTGACTCTACGGGCCGAAGTGGCCTCTGGCGGTGGCATTGCAGCGCGCGAGTGATGCTGCCCTTCGCCAATGGGCCAATCGGGGCTTTGCAAGAGCGGGCCGAGATGCGACGCTAAGGCGATTGCCGGAAACAAACATACCGAATGGCGTAGGATTTTCGCTCGCCTTCAAGGAGCGGCAGCGGGCGCATCGTCGAGCTCTGTGCCTGCTGCCACGACGCAGAAGGCGGGCGAAAAGACAAGCCAGGCGGCATGTTTGTTGACAGCAATCGCCTTAATGCCGCGGTGAGGCTCCGATTCGCAGCCTGCGCCTTGCGGCGCGAGCTCAGGGCCCTTGGTCGGCGCTCTGCTCGAGCCGGTCGTGGATCTCCTTGCGCAGGCAGGTGAGCACGGGCGCACAGGTGATGGGGGCGCCGTCCTGGGTGGAAATGAAGAAGAGGTCGTCGACCTCGGCGCCGACCGTAGCGATCTTGGCGCTCTGGAGCCGAATGTCGCAGGCCTCGAAGACGCTGCCGATCTCCGCCAGCAGGCCGGGACGGTCCAGGGTAGTGAGCCGCATCATGGTGCGCCGATTGAGCCTGTCCTCGGCGAAGCTGATCCGCGTCTCCACCGGGAAGTGCCGGTGCTGGCGCGGCAGGCGCCGATTGACGGCCGGTTGCTGTCTGTTCGAGCGGCGCAGCTCCGCGAGCAAGGACGCACGCAGCGTCTCGGTGTCCTCCCCCTGGTCGATGGGGCGATGGTCCGGGCCCAGCACCTGGAAGGCATTGACGGCAAGGCCGTCGTCGGTGGTGGTGATGCGTGCGTCCATGATGTTGAGCGCGCGTTGGTCCAGGAGCGCGGTGATATGCACGAAAAGGTTCTTCTCGTCGCGAGAGAACAGGAAGACCTCGGTACAGCCGCGGGAGGCCAGTGGCCGGATGACCACCAACGGCAGATCCTCGAGCGCGGTGGTGAGGATGCGCTGGGTCTGCCAGGCGATTTCCTCTGGCGAGCTGGGCGTGAAGAAATCCATGCCAAATCGGCTCCAAAGATCGCGGCAGCTGTCGGCGTCGATGCCCTCGAAGGCGAGCAGGCGCATGGCCTCGCGCTGCTTCTGCTCGATCAGCTCGTCCTGCGCCTGCGGCTTGCTCAGGCCGCGCATCAGCGCCCGGCGCGCGGCGCGATAAAGATCCCGCAGCAGCGCGTCCTTCCACGAGCTCCAGCGCTTGGGATTGGTGGCGCGGGTGTCGGCGACGGTGAGCAGGTAGAGGTAGTCCAGCCGGTTCACGTCGTTCACCGCCTCGGCGAAGGCCTGCACGACCATCGGGTCGGCGATGTCCTTGCGCTGGGCGGTCATGGACATGAGCAAGTGGTGCTCTACCAGCCAGGCCACGAGGCGGCTGTCGTACTCGCTGAGATAGTGCAGCTGGCAGAAGTCCCAGGCCTCGCGGGCGCCGAGCAGGGAATGGTCGCCGCTGCGGCCCTTGGCGATATCGTGGAATAGTCCGGCGATGTAGAGCAGCTCCAGCTTGGGGATGCGCTGGGCGATGGCGGAGCAGAGCGGGAGCTCGCCGTTGTGCTCCGGGACCGTGAAGCGGCGCAGGTTGCGCAGCAGCCGGAGCGTGTGCTCGTCCACGGTGTAGACGTGGAAGAGGTCGTACTGCATGCGCCCGACGACGTTGGCGAAGGCCGGCACATAGGCGGCCAGTACGCCGTAGCTGTTCATGCGCCTGAGCGCGGCGGAGACGCCCTGCGGCTGGCGCAGGATCTCCATGAACATGCTGCGCGCGCGAACGTCCTCGCGGAAGTCGTCGTCGATGCGGTGGCGATGCTCTCGGATCAGCCGGATGGTGCTGGCACGCACGCCGAGCAGCTCCGGGCGCTGCTGCAGCAGCAGGAAGATCTCCAACAGCGCGAAAGGCGAGCGGGCGAACACCTGCGGATGGGTCACCTCCAGGTAGCCGCTGCGCACCTGAAAGCGCTTGTTGACCGGCTCTGGCGGGCCGATTTGGTCGTGCAGCAGGATGGCCTCCTGGAACAGCTGCAAGAGCATCTCGTTGAGGCGGTTCAGCTCCGTGACCGCGCGGTAGTACTGCTGCATGAACTGCTCCACCGCCAGATTGTCGCCCTGGTCGTTGAAGCCGAATTCCTCCGCCAAGACGCGTTGGTAGTCGAAGAGGAGCCGGTCCTCACGCCGGCGTGTCAACCGGTGCAGTGCGAAGCGGATGCGCCAGAGCAGCGCCTGGCCGTCGCACAGCGCCAAGTACTCGGTCTCGGTGAGGAAGCCCTGCTCGACCAGCTGGTGCAGCGAGTCGGCGCCGAAGTGGCGCTTGACGACCCAGGCGATCATCTGGATGTCGCGCAAGCCCCCCGGGTTCTCCTTGATGTTGGGCTCGAGATTGTAGGCCGTGTCACCGTACTTCAGACGGCGCTTGCGCTGCTCCTCGCGCTTGGCTGCGAAGAACGCCTCGCTGGGCCAGATGCTGTCCGGCCCGACGGCGGCACGCATGCGCTCGTACAGGCCCGCGTCGCCATCAATCAGGCGCGCCTCCAGCAGGTTGGTGGCGACGGTGATGTCGTCGGCGGCCTCGACGCGGCACTCCTCGACGGTGCGCACCGCATGCCCGATCTCCAGTCCCATGTCCCAGAGAAAGATCACCAGCGCACCCAGGGTCTCACCCAGGCGCTCCGCCTGGTCGTCGCCGACGAGGATCAGCAGGTCGATGTCGGAGCTCGGATGCAGCTCCTCGCGCCCGTAGCCGCCGACGGCGACCACTGCCGCACCCGTGGCCTGCGGGATCAAGCGCCGCCAGGCGCTGGTGACCAGCAGGTCGATGTCCCGGCTCCAGCGCTGGACGAGCTCCGTGACGGACTCGCCGCGATCGAAGCGGGCGAACAGCGCCGTGCGTGCCTCGGCCAGCTTCACCTTGTACGCAGCGATATCGCCTGCCCCGGGTCGGGCGACATCGGCACCGGGGGGGTTCGCTGCAATGCTCTGCTCCGGGACCATCGCTCGGGCCTGCCGGTCGGGGGTGGTGGGGTGGAGCCGGAAAGGGGTTGGTCAGGGCCGCGACCAGGGGACTGGGCGCCGTCCGGCCGCGCGGGGTGCTCAGGCGCTCGCGGAATCGCGCTCTTCGTCCCTGAGTGTCAGGATCTCGTAGCCCTGGGGCGTCACCAGAATGGTGTGCTCCCACTGCGCGGACAGGCTGCGATCCTTGGTGACGACGGTCCAGCCGTCGGGCAGCAGCTTCACCTGGCGCTTGCCGGCGTTGACCATGGGCTCGATCGTGAAGCACATGCCGGGCCTAAGGGTTAGGCCGTCGGCGGGCTTGCCGTAGTGCAGCACTTGCGGGTCCTCATGGAACTCGCGCCCGATACCGTGCCCGCAATACTCGCGCACGACCGAGTAGTTGTGGCTCTCGACGTAGCTCTGGATGGCGTGTCCGATATCGCCGAGCGTCGCCCCGGGGCGCACGGCGGCGATGCCGGTGT
This sequence comes from Chromatiaceae bacterium, assembly GCA_028277905.1. Classification (GTDB taxonomy): domain Bacteria; phylum Pseudomonadota; class Gammaproteobacteria; order Chromatiales; family Chromatiaceae; genus Thiohalocapsa. The sequence goes on from JANQFI010000212.1 coordinate 23,529, forward strand.
ACATGGCTTGCCGGGTCACCTTCACCAGGCGGCGCGCCAGCACGGAGGGCTCGCCGATGAAGAACATCTTGCTGGTATCGCCATGGTAGCCGTCCTTGATGACGGTGATGTCGATGTTGATGATGTCCCCCTTTTTCAAGCGCTTATTGCCGGGGATTCCGTGGCAGACCTGGTTGTTGACCGAGGTGCAGATGGAGCGCGGAAAGCCGCGATAGTTGAGGGGAGCCGGGACGGCGCCCTGGACGTCCACGATATACTCGTGGCAGATGCGGTCCAGCTCTGCAGTGGTGATGCCGGGACCCACGTGCTCGCCGATCATCTCGAGCACGCTGGCCGCCAAGCGGCCGGCGACGCGCATCTTCGCAACCTCGTGGTCGGACTTGATGCTAACCGCCATCTTGCTGTTTGAGGCATCCACGACTGGGCTCGGCTCGGGTTTGCGGTTGTTGCGGTCGCCGGTCGGATTGCGCGGCCGGGGCCGGCGGGATTGCTCGTGACAGACCTGCCATGGTATAAGAGGCGGCGCGGTCGGGCAAACGACCTTCCAGTGTCGCTGTCAGTGCTGCTGCCGGTTCTCGTGGTCGTTTCTGTCGGTGATGGCCAAGGCGATTTCTGTCAACATACATACCGCCTGGCTTGTCTTCTCGCCCGCCTTTGTCGCGGCAACGCGCACATAGAACAACTAGGCACGCGCTGCCGCTTCGCGACGGCGGACCAGAGTCCTGCGCCATTCGGTCTGTTTGTTTCCGGCAATCGCCTAAGGCTCCAACCCGAAATGGCTGCCCGCTCAGCGCTGAACGACCGGCCCCGAGCCCGACCTCGAATCCGGCCCCGATCCTGGCCCGACATTCGAGTCGGCAGAGGGTGCGGCGATCGTATCAGGCCCTGCGCCATGCTCCACGGCCCCCAGCTCCCTGCTCTCGTCCCCTGCGCGTCCCTGAGGCGCGTGGCCCTAGGGACCTCGGGCCGGGTCGTCAAGCCGAATCGGTAAGCCAGAAATCTCAAGGTGCGCCGTCGTCCGCCTGTCCCTCCAACAGCTGGACCCGCGCACGATATCGCCGCACGCGTACCGACACATGTTGCCGGGTGCTCGCCTTTGCGGGTCGCAGCATGGGGAGCGCGGAGGCTCAACCCAGATCGAGGCAGAATCATGAGCGACGTGTCCATGCGGCAGATGCTGCAGGCAGGTGTTCACTTCGGACACCAGACTCGTTATTGGAATCCGAAGATGGCTGCATACATCTTTGGCCAGCGCAACAAGATCCACATTGTCAACCTGGAAAAGACACTGCCCCTGTACCAGGATGCGATGAGCTACCTCGGCAAGCTCGCCGCCAATGGGGGTCGCATCCTGTTCGTGGGCACCAAGCGCGCGGCGCAAGAGGCGATGCGCGAGCACGCCAGCCGCTGCGGCATGCCCTACGTGAACCACCGCTGGCTCGGCGGGATGCTGACCAATTTCAAGACGGTGCGCCAGTCCATCCAGCGCCTCAAGGATCTGGAGGCCATGTTCGAGGACGGCAGCATCGAGCGCTTTGGCAAGAAGGAGGCCCTGACGCTGAGCCGCGAGCGCGACAAGCTGGAGCGCAGCCTCGGCGGCATCAAGCACATGGATGCCCTGCCGGACGCCATGTTCGTCATCGACGTGGGCCACGAGAAGATCGCCGTCTCCGAGGCGAACAAGCTCGGCATCCCGGTCGTCGGTGTGGTGGACACCAACAATGACCCGAGTCGCATCGACTACGTCATTCCGGGCAACGACGACGCCATCCGGGCGGTGCGGCTGTACATCGAGGGTGCCGCGGATGCCGTCGTTGACGGCCGCCAGACCGCGGCGGCCATGGCCGGGCGACGTGACGATGGGACGGGCGCCGAGCCGACGGCAGAGAGCGAAGCAGCCGCGAGCTGACGCGCCCCGGCTGACGTCCGAGCGGGCGCCGACCCTAGGCGCCCGACATCCCGACAGTTAACATAATCATCGAGCTCTGGAGTAGGTCATGGCGATTTCGGCCCTTTTGGTGAAAGAGCTGCGCGAGCGCACCGGCGCCGGCATGATGGAGTGCAAGCGCGCGCTACTGGAGACGGATGGCGACATCGAGGCGGCCATCGAGGCCATGCGCAAATCCGGGCGGGCGAAGGCGGCGAAGAAGGCCGGACGCATCGCCGCCGACGGTGTTGTAGAGTTGCGCGTCGCCGACGGGGGCGGCCGTGGCGTGATGGTAGAGATCAACAGCGAGACGGACTTCGTCGCCAAGGACGAGAGCTTCCGCGGCTTTGCCACCGCGGTAGGCGAGACCGCGCTCGCCAGCGATGCAGCCGATGTTGCGGCGCTCGCCGAGCTGCCGCTGGCGGGTACTGTCCAGACCACCGTCAATGTCGCCCGTGAAGCCCTCATCGCCAAGGTTGGGGAGAACGTGCAGTTGCGCCGAATGGTGCGCTTCGATGCGCCGGCGGGTGTGCTCTACAGCTATCTCCATGGCGTGCGCATCGGCGTTATCCTCGACCTCCTGGGCGGCGACGAGGCGCTCGGGCGCGACATCGCCATGCAGATCGCGGCCACCAATCCCCTGTGCATCAGCGCCGAGGATTTGCCCGCAGATGCGGTTGCAAAGGAGCGGGAGATCTTCCGCGCGCAGGCGCTGGAGAGCGGCAAGCCACCGGAGATCGTCGATAAGATGATCGGCGGTCGCATGCGCAAGTTTGCCGAGGAGGTCACGCTGCTCGGCCAGGCGTTCGTCAAGGACCCCTCGGGCAAGCTCAAGGTCGAGCAGTTGCTCAGGCAGGCAGGCGCCAAGGTGGCGGCTTACGCGCGGTTCGAGGTCGGCGAGGGCATCGAAAAGAGGTCCGATAGCTTTGCCGAAGAGGTGCAGGCGCAGGCCAAACAGGCCCAGTGACAGGTCTGCGGCGGGCTCAGGCGATTTCTGTCAACGAAGATACCGCCTGGCTTGTCTTTTCGCCCGCCTTCTGCGTCGCGGCAGCGGGCACAGAGCTCGACGATGCGCCCGCTGCCGCTCCTTGAAGGCGCGCGAAAATCCTGCGCCATTCG
>JANQFI010000227.1 GCA_028277905.1 Chromatiaceae bacterium
GAGGAATCTTAAATATCCGCGCAACCACATGCACAGGTTCTCCACGGATAATGATCGCTTCGACAACGTCTTTGCGTTTCTGATTTCGTAATTCAGTTCGAGTGCTCATTCACGCATTATACAATACTGCGAGAACTTTTGGCACCATTAATAATAAGCATGTTAACCGTCGCGCGCCGCACGCCGAGCGTGCGCTCTGGCTGCGGCGGTTGCCGGCGCGCGTCGGTTAACTGGAGTTAAACGGACCGGGGCCGGCGTCTTGCCGCCGGGCGGCGATGACGGCACGCCGGTGCTTGTAGGGGATTGTATTGCCGGCGGTGCCCGGCGCCAAGGCGCGAAAGCGATGTTGCCGGTCGCGGGGGCCGGTGCAGCGGTTGGTTTTGACCGGCAAACCGGGCGTCATGGTCGGGTCCGTGGGGTGCGGAAGCGCTCACGCATGGGCAGATGTCCGCATTGGGGCGAGCGCGGGCGCCGAGCCTTGCGCACAAGGTGGCGCGGCCCGCCGGTTCGGCTCTGCGCTGCGATCGGGTCGGTCAGTCGGGCACATCAGCCTCCTTCGAGTCGGATCGCGCGGTGCGTTCCCGCGCGCGGCGGCAACGTCGAGACGGCACGCATGCGCCCGCGTCGGCAGCGCGGACAGGGCAACGTCATGGCTGCCGGTACGCTGTTTTCATCATCGCCATCGCGCTTGTCGCGGGGCGCGGGTGCCGCGAGCGCGCTGCGGATCAGCGCCAGGCAGCGTTTGCGACAGCGGTTGGCCAGGAAGCCGAAGTGCCTGATCCGCATGAACCCCGCCGGCAGGACGTGGAGCAGGAAGCGGCGCAGCAGCTCCTCGGCATCGAGCGTCATGACCTTGCGCTTGGCGCCGTCGCGGTAATCCTTGTAGGCCAGGCGCACGCGCTCGCCGTCGAAGCCGAGCAGGCGCCCGTCGCTCAGTGCCGTGCGGTGGCTGTAGCGGCCCAGATAATCCACCACCGTCTCGGCACCGCTCACGCAGGGCCTGGCATCGACCACCCAGTTCTTGCCCATCAGCCGATCGAGCACCGCGTCGACCTCGGCCGGGGCGATGTGTTCGAGCTTGCCGGCCTCGGCGGCGGCACGCAGGCGGCCGACCAGGCCGCCGCGTACATGCCGGGCAAGGGCACGCACCGGAAACAGCATGGTGCTGCGCGCGGCATGCCAGGTGCCGTCGGCGCCGAGAGCGCCGCCGGGGATCAGGCAATGCAGGTGCACATGGCGCGTGAGCGTCTGCCCCCAGGTATGCAGCACCGCGGTCATGCCCAGGCGCCCGTCGAGCCGCTTGGGATCGGCGGCGAAGTTGGACAAGGTCGCCCAGACCGCCTCGAACAGCAGCGCATAGAGCAACCGATCATGCACCGCCACCCACGGGTTGAGCTCGTGCGGCAGGGTGAAGACGACGTGGTACTAGGTGACCGGCAGCACGGCCTCGCGCTGGCGCTCGCACCACTGCTCGGAGGCGCCGCGCTGACAGCGCAGTCAATGGACAACGGAAGTGAGCCACTATGGGCCAAGAAAAGTGATCCACCACCAGGTGGGGTGATTGTCTACTTGTT
>JANQFI010000264.1 GCA_028277905.1 Chromatiaceae bacterium
ACGCGGCGGTGGCGGCGTTGAAGATCGGCGACGGGGGTGTGGCCTAGGTGGCGCGGGTGTTGGGCATAAGTCGACGCGCGAGCTACACCGGCATCCGGGAACTGGAGGCGATGGGCGACGGCGACCCGGATCACCCGCAGCGCCCCAGTGGCGATGCCAAGCGGGTGCGTCGCCCGGGCGGCGGTCGGCGAGCGCGGATCGACAGCGAGCCGCAGTTGGCCGCGACGCTTGCGGAGGTGTTGGCGGCGCACAGCGCCGGCAGCCCGACGGACGAGCGTGTGCGCTGGACCGACCTGAAGCCCATGCGATCGGCACAGGAGCTCGTTGAGCGGGGCGTGACGATCTGCCGTAACACCGCCGCCGCCTGGCTGGAACAAGCCGGCTTTCGCCGCCGCGCCTTGCGCCAGGAATTGCTCGCCGGCGCCGTTGACCCGCAGCAGCGCGATGCGCAGTGTCGCCGCATTGCGGCGCTGCGCCGACTGGCGCGCCAGCGTGGTGTGCCGGTGCTCAGCATCGACACCAAAAAGAGGCAGCTGCTCGGCGCCCTGCACCGGCATGGGCAGTGTTACAGCAGCGCCGCGCAAGACGTCTACGATCACGATTTTCGCCACCGCACCGACGGCGTCTTGGTCCCGCGCGGGGTCTAGGACACCGTGCGCAACCTCGGCTTCCTCACGCTCGGCACCTCGCGCGAGACCAGCGCCTTCGTCTGCGACGCCATCGCGCTGGCCTGGGCGCAGTGCTGCCGACCGCGCTACCCCGATGCCACCGAGCTGCTGCTGCTCTGCGATTGCGGTGGCGCCAATGCCGCGCGCCCCCTGCGCTTCCAAGAGGACCTGCTCGCGCTCGCCGGCCGGCTCGCCATGCGCCTGCGCGTCGCCCACTATCCACCCTACACCTCCAAATGGAACCCCATCGAACATCGCCTGTTCCGCCAGGTCGAGCGCCGTTGGCATGGCGTGATGCTCGACTTCCCCGAGTCGGCGCTGAGAACGGTCGAGCAAACCCGCACGCAAACCAGGTAATTATTGAACCGTTCTTAGGTCGCCTCGATATCCTGCAAGCTGATGCCAGAGCGCTTCATCTGCTCCTTGACGGCATCGTCCGCGTCCATACCCCGTATGTCGATGTCCTGTAGCAGGATGCCGTTCAAGCTCTGGGAGCTGATGGTCGCTCCGGCGAGGCAGGTCCCCTTCATGCGCGCCCCCGAGAGGTCGACGTCCTTGAGTTCGGAGTCCGAGAAGGTGCAAGCGCTGAGGTCCGCCAGGTGGAGATCGACCTTCCGCAGGTTGCAGTTCGACAAGTCGGCATGCGACAAGTCAAGACACGAGAGGTCACAGCCATCCAGGTTATCCTCCGCGTCGCCGATGGAGAGATCGAGCCAGGACAGGCTCGACAGCAGCACGCGGTCGTCATCGCGCCGATGGCCCTTGACACAGCTGAACCAATCCCGAAACGCCACCGGGTCGGGCCAGTCCACGACAGCGCGTACCTCCAGTGCCCGGGCGCAGGCATTCAACGCCACGAGCAACACTTCAGAGCTGTTGATCGCCAATCTCCACGCGCGCTGTTTCGCGTTCGAGCCCGCCCAGGACTCGAGATGGAACGCGAACATAGGCTCGATCGTCGACTTCATCGCGTCGATTTCCGTGCCCCGACCAGCGCGCCGTCGACGCAGCAACGACAACCGCAGCAGCCTAGCGGTACCGATGCTGATCGGGTCACCATTGAAGTCGCGGTGCCATCCATCGAGCAACTCGGCCATCGAACCTGGCGACGCGCTGATCTCCGTCAGCCTGTCGTACAAGCCCTGCGCCACCAGGTGTTCGGCCAACGCGTTATGGAAGAAGCCGAGGGTTGCCGAGCCGTCATCCGACGCTGAGCGAGGGGCCCTGATCAGCGGATTGTCGGTCAACCAGGTCTGGAGCGCGGCGGTGTCAACCCCGTCGAGCAAGCCGCTGGAGTCCAGCTTCAGCGCCGAATGTGCGACGCGTCCGTCGGCGGTGCGAAGACCACCGGCTTGCCAGAAGGCGAGGGCGAAACCCTTGGCGACCTCGAGCGGATTGGTGCATCCGGACCGTCGTTCCGAGCTCAACAGGTCCTCGATGACCTCCTCGGGGTCCTCCGAGAGGCGACGCCCTCCGCTGAGATAGCGCTCGGCAATCCGGCGCAATACGCCAGGGCAGCAGGAGATCTCGAGCAGCGGAGGATGGTCGAAGACAGCGGGCAAGGCGCTGCCCACGCAAGCCTCCCACCAATCCGCCCGCCGATCCCCTTCCAACACCGCCGGATCGCCGCTGAAGCCGGGCTTGTCCTCGTCGAGGATCCGGAGCGGCAGGATCTCCAGCACGACCTCCGGACCTGAGAGCGCGGGCGGCAACCGATCGGCCAGCGCGTTGTCCGCGAGCAGGATCATTCTGGTCCTGGGTACGTCACCACGGTTGGTGTTCTTCAGCCCGCGGACGACCTCTTCGATGGCCTGTTCGGTGCTCCCGTCTGGGATGTCATCCAGCACGAACAGCACCGGGAATTCGCCGTGCTTCGGATCCACCGGCCGCGGTTCGTCCCGCAGGTGCGCATTGCTGCCGATCTCGTCCTCCACGGCGTCGCGCCAGGTATCGATCCGGGTGTGCCGGGACAGGCTGACATAGACCACCCTCACCTGCGCGTCTCGGTGCAGCCTGGCCGCAAGACACTGGCCCAGCGTGGTTCTCCCGAACCCGACCTGGCCGGAAATGACGCGAATGCAATCCCTGCCACCGCTGGTCCTGCGACACCAATCGACGATCTCGTCCCAGACATCGATCACTGCCTTCTCCGAGGCGTCCTGCCCAGACGGGTAGTACCCGTAGCAGGTCAGGGTGAAGGAGTCCCAAGCCTTGCCGTCATCCGGATGCAGCTGAACGATCAGTTCCGTTTCCCAATCGCGACGATAGGCCTGCCATCGCTCGATGCGTCGCTTGACGCCGGCGAATGGCGCTCGCTCGCCGTCGAACAGGTCACGATACCGTTCCGGATTGGCACAATACTCGGTATGGAGGGATAGGCAGAACTGTTCGGGCAGGCGTTCGGCCAATGCGCTGAGGGCGCGCATCGATGACGCATCATCCGTCGAGCTGGCAAGCTCGCGCAATTGCTCCTGCTTGGCGGCGATCAGTGGTAGCGTCTGCGGGAGCTCACGGAAGTCATCGGGCAACGGGAAGGCGAAGCCGTCGGGCAACGGCGGCGCTTCGGGGTCTGGCGGGGGCGCTTCGCCGATCCCCATCTCGTCAAACAAGGTCCGCAACGCAGACTGCAACGCCTTGTTGACCAGTTGCCAAGCGAGACGGCTGTCGTTCGGGACGATACCAGCGGCCTGAAACAGCTGGCGCAACGGGCCCGCCGTATCCGGTGCAACATAGGACAGCACCAGCTGCGCCAGATTGCCAGGAATCCGTTCCCAGCTCACCTGGGCCATCGCGTCCTGGATCCGTGGCTGAAGGCCCGTTTGCGCGATCTGTCGCGGTCGGCCCTGGTCATCGGGATCGGGCATGGCGGGGTGGCTCCTCGACGCAACGCGCTGTCAAGGTGGTCAGTCCGCCTTCGGCTGAAGCGGCAGCCCGGTGTCTCCGAGGTGCAGGGCGGGCAGCGTCAGGCAAAGACCGAAGCGGCTGTCGTTGGCCGTGAACCAGAGGAAGTTCTTGCCCTCGGGGTTCGGCGCCTGGTCGACCCGCGGGTAGTGGATCGGCAGCGCGTCTGCGAAGCCCCGGCTCGCGATCAGGAAGGCCTTGATGAACGGGACCTGCTCGAAGGTCGCCGCCGGATAGGCGCCGATGACGGCCTGCTGGAAGGCCTGGATGCAGGCAGCGATGATCGGGGCATCCGCCGCATCGATACGCTGGTCCGGGCCGGGGTCGCCCGCGTTGCGCGCGCCCAGCAGATGCCGATAGTCCTGCTGCCAGGCGGCACCGTCGCGCAGATCGACATCGGTGATGCGCACGCGGACGCTGCCGAACCCGAGCGGCTTGCCGCCGCCGAGCCGCAGCTGGTGCCCCTGGTCCAGCGACAGCAACCAGAGCAGGGCCCCCAGCTCGACCCGCGACAGGTTGGTCAGCTGCAGATCGAAACGGAACCTGACATCGGGCCTGACCCATTCGGTGATGGTGCGGTTCTGCTCGTCGCGCGTCTGGTCCTTGCCGTCGTCGCCACGGCGCTCCGGCCGGCGGTATTCCTGATGGTAGCGCCGCCCGTTGCGGGGCTCCGGCCGATCGGTGCGGTCCTGACCCGGAGCATGCCAGTACCCCGGCCAATCGGCCAGGTGGCGATGATGGGGATAGAACTTCCGGCCCCGCAGTCCCTGGCCGTCGCGGTAGCCGTCGGCCTTGCGGGTGCCGTCGGCGAGCGGATTGCCGACCTGGTCACCGGCGACGTAGAAGCGCACCTGCTGGGGTTTCGGCTGGCCGAGGATGGCCAACGGGACGCCGTCGGGCCGTCCGTCACCGGGCCCGGCCAGCGTCTCGATGGCCCCGGCGCCCTGTTCGCAGCCGACCGGCCCGACACGGAGCTGGCCGCGCCAGGCCGTCGGTTCTGCACCGCGTGCGCTGCCGGCATCGGGGTGTACCCAGCCGAAGACGCGATCCGCCGGTGAGAGCTTGTCGACGGCCCGTGCCGGCCGCAGCGAGTCGTCGAGCAGCTCCCGCGGGGCACGCTGGAAGACGTCGCGCGAGATCATGACCGGGTACAGGGCGTGGATCAGCCAGCCTCCGCGCCCTCGACTCACGCGGGCATGGCAGAGGACCGGCTGCTCTCCATCGATCCAGGTGTGGGGGTCCTCGTAGATGTGACGCGACCAGCCGGTCCTGCCCGGCTCATGGCCGACATAGTCGTCAAAGGCCTGGCGATCACGCCGGCGCTGCTCGAGGTCGTCCTCGTGGATGGCGCGATAGTTGCGGATGAGATCGCGCCAGCGCCTTGCGATGTCCTCGGGCAGCGCGATCGGGCGCGTCACGTTGGGATCGGTCCCGTCGAGAAAGACCCGCTCGTCGTGCTTGTTCATGATATTGCGGCCGGTGACGCAGACGATCCCGCGGCGCCACCCGGCCGGCGGCTCGCGGGCCCCGTCGGCCCGCTGGATCTCCCGGACCCGCAGCAGGCTGAAGCGGCCGCTGCGATGCGCCTCGCGTTCGACACGCACCCAGACGCGGTCGCCATGCTCCGGCAGCGCGCCATCCTTATAGCGCAGCGCGACCTGGCCTTCGCCCTTGTCGGGCCCGATCCTGGTATTGGTCCGGCAGGGCCGGTAGCGCGGCAGCCAGGCGGCGTACATCAATCCGCCCTCGGGCCGGCCATCGTCGCCGATGCCGGTATCGCCGGGCATCAGCTGGAGCTCGGTCGCGGCGTCAGACCGGGTGACCACGGCCGGCACCAGGGACAGGCCCTCGCGCGCCTCCATGCGCAGGCCAAGGGGGGCGTCGTGGCGTTCGACGATACCGAAACGGCTGTTCGTGATCGCCTCGTAGGCCGCGCGCAGCATGCCCTTGACCGACGTCGGCGGCAGCAGCGGACCACCGTCCGGGCCGCGGCGGATCGGGAAGCTCTTGTGCCGATCGGCGTTGGTGGTCGAGCGGCTGGCGTCGGGCAGCAGCAGTGGCGTGACCGTCGTCAGCTCGATGCCCAGCCGCCCGGACCAGTGCCCCGGCAGGTAGGCCTGGTGGCTGGCCGGTCGCGCGTCGCCGAGGGGGCCCTGGATGCGCGCACGCGTCGGCGCCGGGACGAAGTTGTAGGGATTGTGGAAGTCCCGCGCCCGGGGCGCCTGGCCGATGCCCGGGCGCCGCTCGCCGGGGCGTCGCCGGTCGCGCTGGAGGCCCGGCCGACCCGCGCCGGCACCGCGTCGCCCTGAACCTTGGCGCTCGAGATGACGCCGGCCGCCAGATCGCGCCGGTCCCACGGGCGACTCGGGCGCCTTCCAAGGCGCACCCTTGGGTCGGATGCGGTCCGGGTGTCCGGCGACGAGCTCGAAGTCCACCTCGCGGCCATCGAGGGCCTCGATGGCAAGGGCCGACAGCTCTGCGC
>JANQFI010000314.1 GCA_028277905.1 Chromatiaceae bacterium
CCTAAAAAGAGCAGTTAGCGCCCGTCGCGGGCCGTTTCCGACCCACGGGGATGTACACAGGACGGGTGGTTCGGCGGCTACGCCGGGGCCGGCAGCGCATCCGGCGGCTTCAATTGGCGGCCATGGAGGTACTTCACCAGGGCGCGTGAGAGCAGCCGGTACCAGCAGTGCAGCGGACTCAACTGCTCCGCAGTTTGACGCAGCGTCGCGAAGAAGGCCGCGAGCTCGCGGCAGACCGTCTCGATCCAGGCCGCCTCGGCATGAGGATGGCTGATAGTGAGGCGGGTCTGTCCGCCGTGACGGGTCACGCGCGCTGGGGCATGCAACAGCAGCGGGCGGCTGGTGATCGCCTCGCGATGCTGGCGTGGATCGGCCAGGCGCACGAACAGGCTCCACCAGTTGTAGGTGAGCGCGGTGATGCGGGCCATGAAGCGGCAGCGCTTGATGTCGCTGGTCGTGAAGCCACCCCAGCCCCAGTGGTTCTTCAGCTCGTCGAACGGATTCTCCGCATCGGCGCGGTCGCGATAGAGTTGCGCGACGCTGAGGATCTCGTGGGTGAGCGAGGTCACCAACACGGCGTACTCATAGACGATGGTCTCCTCGGTCAACTCGGCGAAGCTCAGGCGCAGTTGCTCGGGATCGCTGGGGTCGACCACGGCGAGGTCGGCTTGGACACGCCGGCGCAGCACGATGGCGCGTCGTGCGCGGCTCCAGCCCGACAGACGCAGCCTCGTCTCCGCCCCTTGCCAGCCTTGACCGGCATCGCACCAGTCGGCATCGCGCATCAGGCGCTCGATGACGCGCTTCACCCCGGCGGTCAAGCGCAGCTTGAACAGATACGCGATCCCCTCCTGCTCGGCACGCGCCATGTTGGCTTGGTTGCCCCAGTCGCAGTCGCCGCGAAGGCACCGCGGCCAGTGCGCCCGCGGCAGCCGATCGAGCAACTCCCATAGCCCCGGCGCGCGGTGCTTGGAGGCGGTTTGGTTACCGGCCAGCACCTCCACGTCCAGGATCAGGCGTAGACCGGCGACGAAATAGGGTTGGTAGGTGTGCGCGGGCCGCCCCGGCTTGTGCGGGTTGTAGCCTTTGCGCGCACCCTCTTGATGCCCATAGAGTGGCTTGACCGTGACGTCGACATCGAGGATCCAGGGCTCGCCCAGCACCGGCGACACACAGGTGTGCAGATGCTCCTGTAACCAGGTAACGCCGTCGGCTTCATCGAGCTTGCCGAGGTTGCGCCGCACCGAGTCTTCGCTGACCACCACCTCCATGCCCAACAAGGAGGCGTTGATGCGCTCCCCGCGCAAGGCGTTGATGTGGGCATACCGCTGATGACCCGAGAGCACCGCCAGCACGGCGGTGCCGAGCACGTCGCGGTTGCTCGGGGCGTTGGGGCTGCTCAGCACCAGCGGACAGCTGTCCACCCAGGCATCGAAGCGCCCGCCGAGGCGCAGGAACTCGGTGAAGAATGGCAGCTGCCCCAGCGGGGTGACCGCCGCCTGCGCATCCCACTCAACGTGGACGCGTCCGCCAAAGGTGTCCACCGCCACCGGCCCCGCATGCGGGACCAGGGCCGTGGATTGGGGGTCACCCTGTGGGTGAGCGATTGCATTGCTCATCGGCACCTCCTTGCGCCAATATTTCAGCTGCTTGGGTCACCTGCGGCAAGGCGTAAATGCTCTTTTTAGGGTGATCGCAGACATCGGCGAAACACGCACCGAGTAGGATTTCGCCGCCCATCACGCTGCGATCCTCCAACCACCGCAAGCGCACCTGGCGAGGGACAACCTCAACACCCAGTACTCCGAGTCGGTGGTCCGCTTGGTGGCAGAGCGTATCGGCTTCGAAGGCGATCTCGGCGTCCAAGGGCGCCGAGGAGTTCTACGCAACGCCGAGTCTCGTCAGGCGTTTCTCAGCGATCCTGACCATCCATTGGTTTTCCATTTCACACCCAAGCACGCATCTTGGCGCAACCCGATCGAAATCTGGTTCTCCATCCTGGTGCGTAAGGTCATCCGTCGCGGCAACTTCCAATCCAAGGAGGATCTCGCCACCAAGATCCGCAAGTTCATCGACTCTTTCAACGATACCTTGGCCAAACCCTTTCGCTGGACCGATCAAGACAAGCCTCTCAGCGCTTGAGCACGAGCGGTATCAGGATTTCTGCTCAACAGTACTAGTTAACCGAGTCGCGTCGCGTCCGGCGGGCCTTTCCTTGCTTGCAAGGTACCCATGTAACTTGGGATCCAAGACATTATGTCCGCTGGGGAATCGGCTATATTTATTCCCATGT
>JANQFI010000332.1 GCA_028277905.1 Chromatiaceae bacterium
TCAGGCTACATTTGCGGATCATGAGACTCAGGTCGTAAAGCCGGAAAGCACCTTAAGTATCGCATATAGTGGTATGTTGCAAAGCGGAAATCACCTTAGCAATCCGACCTCCAGTCGGCTAGTGAGCGGGGAATCACCCCATGAGCAGCATCGGCGCACCCAATCTCCCGAACAGCGAGCACGACCCCTTCTACTACGGCTGGCGCCGGGTCGAGCAGCGCAAGCCCGACGGCACGATTGAGCTGATCGAGGTGCCCCTTGGATTCGACGACTTCCTCGACCCACAACTCGGCGATGTGATGATCCAAGGGACGTTGCATTTCGCGTGCGTCAAGGACCTGCACAATCGGCTCGAAACGCATTATCGCGATGATCCCGAAACCGAGGTCTTCTGCGATCTCAAAATGCTCTGGCAGATTCCGGGTCTCGAGGAGCCGGCCCCGGATATCGCCGTGGTGCACGGCGTTGCCGACAAGGGGGCCAACCGCGAGAGCTTCGATGTGGTCGCCGAGGGCACGCGCCCCTGCCTGATCATCGAGGTCATGTCCCGCCGTTACGCCGGTGACGACACCAAGAAGCCCTCGATCTACGCCCTTGCCGGGATCCCGGAGTATCTGATCCTGAAGCCCTATGGCCCCGGCCAGCGACCTGAGCTTTCGATGCGCGGGTTCCGTATGGTCGAGGGCCGCTACCGCCGCTGGACACCAGATACCGACGGTTGGTACCGCAGCGCCGAGACCGGGCTCGGCTTTCGGGTCGGCGACGACCGCCAGCGGCTGGATCTGATCGACCTGGCCAACGGCGAGCCCCTGCCGACACTCGCCGAGATCGATGCGGCACGGCGGCGCGAGGCCGCCGCTGCGGCCGACGCGCGTGCGCGTGCCGAAGCGGCGGAGCAAGCGCTTGCGCGCCTGCGCCTGCGCTTGCGCGGCAAGGGCATCGATCCGGACTAGGCCGCGGTGCAGCGGGGAGGCTCAGCCAGCAGCGGACGGGCTTCACGCAAGCTCGGACGGAGAGCCACAGGCGTTCGCGCTGGCGGGTGGCGTGCTTTGTCTTCCAGAGGGGCCTCGCCTCAGACCGACGAGCCATGAATTTGCTGCGCTACACAGAGCTCGACTCATCTGCAAGCATTTGGTGTCCCCGAAGAATATTGGGCGCCAGTAGCGACGGCGGATGCGCTGCGCTCTTCCGCCCTACGACTGTTCGCGCCGTTTTGGTCCGGTGACTTAGGCGATTGCCGGAAACAAACAGACCGAATGGCGCAGGATTCTCGTCCGCCTTCGCGCAGCGGCAGCGCGTGCATAGTCGTTCTATGTGCGCGTTGCCGCGACAAAGCAGGCGGGCGAGAAGACAAGCCAGGCGGTATGTTTGTTGACAGCAATCGCCTTAGCGAGGGCGCCCAGGGGCGTCCGCAGTAGGTCGGCGGGTTCGTTCACAAGCTCTCAGCTCAGCGCCCCGCCACAGCTGCTCCCCTGCCCCGCGGTGCAGCCATAGCAGTGCTCGCCGACGCGGATGCCGGCCCCCGTGAGGTCGTCGGCGGAGGCAAGCTCGCTGACGTGCGGGCGCGCGTCGCCGGCCGCGCCCAGCGGCAGGTCCAGCATCTGGTTGAAGTCGCAGTCGTAGACCTGACCGCGCCAGTCGATGCTGATGAGATCGCGGCACATGACGGCGTCCAGGTTCTCGTCCTGGTGCGACTCCTTCAGCAGCCGCATGTACTCGTCGAAGCGCCCGGTGGACATGAGCCAGCCGCCAAAGCGGCGGATGGGCATATTGGCGAGCGTCAGCAGCCGGTTGAAGCGCACACCGTAGCGCGCCGCCAACTCGCGCTTGAAATCCGCCTCCAGCGCGCACTGCGGCGGCGGCAGCATCGCACCGACCGGATTGTAGACCAGGTTCAGCAGCAGCCCCGTCGTCTCGCCGTCATCCGCACCATACCCCAGCGCGTTCAGGCGCCTGAGCCCGCGGATGCTGGCGTCGAACACCCCCTTGCCGCGCTGGCCGTCCACGTTCTCGCCCAGATAGCAGGGCAAGGATGCGATCACCTCTACACGATGCGCGGCGAGGAAAACCGCCAGGTCCTCCTGCCCCGGCTCCTCCAGGATGGTCAGGTTGCAACGGTCCATCACCTGTATGCCCAGCCCCCGCGCCCGCTCCACCAGGGGCCGGAACACGGCGTTCAGCTCAGGCGCACCCCCAGTGATGTCGAGCGTCGCCGCCCCAGTGCGCCCCAGGAAGGCCAGGACCAGCTCCATGGTGTGCGCATCCATGGATTCCCTGCGCCTCGGCCCCGCCTCCACATGACAGTGGATACAGCTCTGGTTGCAGCGGTAGCCCAGACTCACCTGCACCCTGGCCAAGCGCCGGCGGGCGATGGGCGGAAAATCTGTGGCCAGCAGCAGCGGCTTGGAATCCAGCACGGCGTGACTCCGGAGGCGGTTCAGCGACCCACGGGCACAGCGCCCGCCACTCGCCAAGTGGCGTCGAACAGCACATTGTCAAAACCCACGACGGTGATAGACTTGGCGTCTCGGGCTAGGCTGGCACTCCGCGCCGACACCGCACCGCCCGATCCCGCCCGGATCTGCACGGGGCCGTAGCTCAGCTGGGAGAGCGTCGCGTTCGCAATGCGAAGGTCAGGGGTTCGATCCCCCTCGGCTCCACCATCACACCATCCAGCAGCTCCCCAGGAAGTCCGCAAGGTCCAGATCATACGGACTTTTTCCTGCCTCGATGTCCCGCAAGGCGCCATGTCAACCCTATGACATCCAGACAATCTGGGGCAACATCAGGGGCAACTTCGATAGCACCCTAGTCTGTTGCACCCAATGCCCCTTTCCGACGCGAAGATTCGGACGGCAAAGCTTACCACCAAGACCCTCCGCCTCTTCGACGAGCCGGGCCTCTACCTCGAAGTCTCCCCGAATGGCGGCAAGTGGTGGCGACTGAAGTATGGATTCGACGGTAAGGAATAGCGAATCTCGCTGGGCGTCTACCCAGACGTTGGCCTCAGAGCAGCGCGAGACCGACGCGACGCTGCACGCACTCTCCTTGTAGACCGGGTCGACCCTAGCCAAGCCCGCAAGATCCAGGAACCAGCACCGGCAGATAGAGCCGCGGATAGCTTCGAGATCGTCGCGAGGGAATGGCTCGCAAAGTACTCAGTGAACTGGGCTGAGAGCCACTCGGACCGGATCATGCGCCGCTTGGAGCGCGACGTCTTCCCATGGATTGGCAGCCACCAGGCGTCAGAAGTGTCGGCACCGCAGGTACTACAGGTAGTTCGCCGCACCGAAGAACGTGGTGCCTTGGACACGGCTCATCGCGCATTGCAGAACTGCGGACAGGTTTTTCCGCTATGGTAAGCCGCCTGGGCAGATATCGATCTTGATTCGGCGGTGTGGCAATTCATGGTCACCAAGACCAACACGTCGCACATAGTCCCTTTGTCGCGCCAGGCAGTCGATATTCTCAGTGAGGTCCAACCGCTGACCGGCGATGGCCGCTGCGTGCTCCCGAGCGCACGGAGTACCGATCGCCCGATGAGCGACAACGCTATCCTCGCGGCGATGCACTGGGTATCGAGAAATCGGAGATGACCGGCCAGGGTTTCCGCGCCATGGCGCGGACGGCCTTGATCATCGTTCCGTCCACCCCCGCTAAGCCGCCATCGGTTCGAGGTAGGCGACGCGCTGCGGTCGCGGTCGTTTTCGTGCGGGTCGCGGCGG
>JANQFI010000333.1 GCA_028277905.1 Chromatiaceae bacterium
CTTGCCGCACCGCCCTGGGTCACCGCTCGCTCCGATCACCGGTGGCAGAACTCCGCCCGATCCCGCCGGTGGCTTGCTAATCAGCTTGAGGGACAACACCCCCCCCGTCGGGCTTGCGGATGTCGGTCGCGCGCAGCAGCCCGCGCAGGCCCTGCGCGAAGCCGGCGCCGGTGTCGCCGGATCCGTCCCTGCACCGGTGGCGCAGCAGCGGGGCGTCGGCGCTCGTCGGCAAGGATGCGGCATGCCGTGCGCGCAGATAGCGCTCGACTTCGCCGAAGGCACTCGCGGACAGCGGCAGCAGGCGCGACTTATGGAACTTCGAATCGCGCACCGGCGGTGTACGCTCGCCGGGGTCCAAATCGCCCATCCGGCAGTTGAGCAGTTCGCCGCGGCGCAGCCCGGTCGTATACAGCAGCACGATGCCCACACGAAAGACCGCAGGGTGTAGCGGTGAGCCGGGCGCCGGTTCAAGCGCGTCCGCGGCCGCGATCAAACAAGCGATTTCGGCCTCGGTGAACCAGTAGGGCCGCACCGGCTGATGGGGCGGCGGAAAGCGCGCCGGATCGGGCACGAAGCAACTTGGCGCGCTGCGGCGCCGAGACAGACAGAGCTTGCGCACGATGCGCATCCGGCTGCGGCGAACCCCGGAGCGCAGATGCGATAAGCTCTGCGACCAGCTGTCGAAGGTCTCGGCCGTCAGGTCGGCACCCTGCGGCCCGCAACCGGCCAGGAAGCAGTCCAGATGGGCCAGCACGCGCGTCTCGCACCGGTAGCCACGGCCCAACGCCTGCATGAGGGTGAGAAAGCGCGCGATCACAGGTGCCAGGGGTGAGCGGAAGAGGGCGATGGCGCTCAGGATCGCACCTCCTGCGGCAGCTCCAGCGGGACTTCGCGCAGGTCCTCGACGGCCAAACGTAGATACCCGCAGGTGCTTTCCGCGCTGCGGTGGCCCAGCAGATCGCCGATGGTCTTGAGCGGCGTGCCGCAGCGCAGCAGATGCACGGCATCGGCATGGCGCAGGCAGTGCGGCCCCTGCGGCGCGATGGCGAGTCCACTGCGCAGGCGCCAGCGCTCGAAGGCGTCGCTGATCGCCGTCGCCCGCAGGACCCCGGTCGGCGCTCGCATTCTCAGGAAGACCTGCCGCACAGGCAGCGTCGGCCGCCCGTCGCGCAGGTAAGCAATCAGGCTGTCGCCCACCGCATCGCTCAAGGGCAGCAACAGCTCGCCGGCGGTCTTGCGCTGGGCGATGTGCAGTCGCCCGGCACGCCAATCGATGTCGTCGAGGGTCAGCGCAACCACCTCACTGGCCCGCAGGCCGTAGGTGGCAAACAGCGAGAACATGGCGTGGTCGCGCAGGCCGAGCGGGGTGTTGCGCTCGATCGCCTGCAGGCACGCCTGCACCATGCGCCATGGCAGCGCACGGGAGAGTCGCTCGTCACGATCCAGCCGCGGCGTCTCGACCGCACCATCCAGTTCGGCCGGTGCCCTGCCGGTGCTGGCGAGAAAGCGCAGGAAGCCGCGCAGCTCTGCGGCGACATGTTGCAGGGTGCCCCGACCGACCTCGCGGCCGCGCCGACGCATGAGCTCCTCGATGGCATCGGCGCTCGGCGTGGGCGGCCGATCGGATTCGCACCCTTCGCTGCGTTGTTCCAGAAATGCCCGCGCGGTGTTCAGGTGTCGAGCGAGGGTCGTATCCGCCAGGCCGCGGACTTCCCCGAGGAAGACCTCATAGGCCTGGCGCAACGTCGCGGTGGGTGTCTGCGGCTCGCGGATCAGGACATCCAGCATGCCTTCTCGATCCAGGAAGCGTTCCAGCGCATGGACGGTTGCGGCCAGCATGCGGTCGGCTTGAGCATCCACCGGCGCGCAGGCTCGCAGATCGGAACGCTTGAGCTCGTCCAGACAGCAGCAACCGCCTGCTTGCAACTGCGAGGCAATCCGCGGCAAGGTCCGGATCGACATCCGCAACGAGCTTCGCCGGTAGCCTTGCTGCACCAAGCTCTGCGCGAACCCGTCGACCACAGGACCCAGCACCGGAAGACGGAGGAAGCGGGCCGAGGCCCGAGGAAAGACATCGGTTAGCATCGGATACCCTCGTCGATTGCGGCACCCACGTCGGCACCGTTCCGATGCTAGTAACTTCTCAATAACTCAGGGCCTGGATATCATGCAACTATGAGGATAAGCTAGAATCTACGTTAAGACCTGTCCTTGATTTCCCACGCGATACTGCCCGTGTCCGATCACGATGCACTGCCGACGATCGCCGCCTCGCAGCGT
>JANQFI010000356.1 GCA_028277905.1 Chromatiaceae bacterium
GTAAGCTAGAATCGCCCTCAAGAATTCTCCGCCGTTTCCTGTCCGATCAGTCTCGTGTTCGACCATAACGCACTGCCGACGATCACCGCCTCGCAGCGCACGCCGCTGGTCGAGCAGTTGCTGGAGCAGATCGAGCAACTGCTGGAGGCGAACCGCCGACAAGCGGAGCAGATTCAGCAGTTGCGCGACGAGATCGCCATCCTGAAGGGTCAGAAAGTGCGGCCGAAGTTCAAGCCGAGCGGGATGGAGACCTCGACCGATCCCGAAGACGACGACGATGCAGATGGAGAGGCAGGCAGCGGCGGCGAGCGTCCACCGCGCAAGCGCGC
Organism: Chromatiaceae bacterium; assembly: GCA_028277905.1. GTDB lineage: Bacteria > Pseudomonadota > Gammaproteobacteria > Chromatiales > Chromatiaceae > Thiohalocapsa. The sequence continues at coordinate 330 of JANQFI010000356.1, forward strand.
CGGCTCTGCCAAACGGCGCAAAACGGCGCAGCTGACGATTCACGAGACGCGCAGGGTCCCACCACAGGCACCGGTTCCCGCCGGCTCGCGCTTCAAAGGCTATCGCGACTTCGTCGTGCAGGACCTGCGCATCACGCCCCACAACACCCGCTACCGCCTGGAGGTCTGGCAGACGCCCGACGGCGAGCGGTTGCTGGGCGCATTGCCGCCGAGCCTCAACGGCAGGCACTTCGGGCCGGAACTGCGCCGCTACGTGCTCTACCAACACCACCACTGCCATGTCACCCAGCCATTGCTCCTGGAGCAATTGCGCGAGTGGGGCATCGACATCTCTGCCGGGCAAATCGATGCCCTGCTCAGCGGCGGCAACGAAGACTTCCTGGCAGAAAAGGACCAGCTACTGGTCACCGGGCTGGCGATCAGCCGCCACATCACGGTGGACGACTCCGGCGCTCGTCACCAGGGCCACAACGGCTACGTGACGCAGATCGGCAACGACTGGTTCGCATGGTTCGCCAGCACCGGGAGCAAGAGCCGGATCAATTTCCTCCAACTGCTCCATGCCGGCGACATTACCTACACCCTCAACAGGCACGCGTTGGACTATCTGCAAGAGGAGCATTTGCCCAAGGCCCCGCTGCAACGCCTCCAAGCCCAGACCTCGGCGACGATCACCGGGATCGACGCCTGGGCCGCGCATCTCGACGCCTTGGGCATCACGTGCGAGCGCCATCGGCGTATCGCCACCGAGGGCCTGTTGCTCGGCGGATTGATCGAGAAGGGCTTCTCCCTCGATCTGGTGATCGTCAGCGACGGCGCGGGGCAGTTCGCGATTCTGCTCCATGCGCTGTGCTGGGTGCATGCCGAGCGGCTGGTGCACAAGCTGATCCCGCTCAATGATCAGCAGCGCCAAGACCAAGCGCGGGTGCGCGGCGAGATCTGGGAGCTCTATGCCGACCTCAAGGCGTATCGGCGCGATCCCGATCCGGCGTTGGCTCCGGCGCTTGTGGCGCGCTTCGACGCCATCTTTACCCAACGCACCGCCTTTGCCACCCTCAACCAGACGCTCAAGCGGCTGCACGCACACAAGGAGAAGCTGCTGCTGGTGCTCAAACGCCCAGACATCGTCCTGCATACCAACGGCAGCGAAGGCGACCTCCGCGGCTACGTGAAGTGGCGCAAGATCAGCGGCGGCACCCGCAGTGAGCTGGGCAAACGCTGTCGCGACGGCTTCGCCAGTTTGAAGCAGACCTGCCGCAAGCTCGGCATCTCCTTCTGGGATTACTTGGGCGACCGCATTCGACGAAACGGCAACATCCCTCCATTGCCCGACATTATCCGCGAGCGCGCTGCGGCGGCCAGCGCCGTGCCCTGAGTTATTGAGAAGTTACGCGACGATCAACCAATTCGTTGAATGTAAACCGATGGATCCCGGCGCGCCCGGCGCTACCGGTCCCGCTCGGTCGTCGCAGACGGCGCGGCGCGCCGGGACGGGGTTGCAGGCCGATAGCGATCAACCAGACAGTCGATTGTCAGCCCCGGGTCTGTCAGCAGCGCGCAATCCACCGGGCCTCCCGGGGGTCTGCGATACGCTGCCTGGCGCCGAGGCCTCGATCCGGAAGGGCCCGATCAGATCGACGCTGCTTGCGGCGGTGGCGTTCCGGCGACCGCATCCTGGCGCGGCATGACCCCAGGCACTGACCTGCCGGCACCAGGAGCGGTGCACGACGCGCCGGCATGCCCGCCGGGACGGCAAGTCCGTCCGCTATGGGCTCGGTGACGAGCATGCGCTCGATGCCGTCGCGGCGCCACGCGGGATCGCCGAGGCCCGCAGCGGCGCCGGCGGCGAGCTGCTGGCCAGCTATCTGACGCGGCGTGACGCCCTGGAGCCGGTGCCGGCCTTAGGCGATTTCTGTCAACAGACATACCGCCTGGCTTGTCTTTTCGCCCGCCTCCTGCGTCGCGGCAGCGGGCACATGGATCGACTATGCGCCCGTTGCCGCTCCTTGAAGGCGAGCGAGAATCCTGCACCATTCGGTCTGCTTGTTTCCGGCAATCGCCTTAGAACTGCTGCAACGGGCACGCGACGGGCTGGTCACGGTGCTGGACGTCCGCCCGGCCGAGGAGTTCGCCCAGGGCCACCTGCCCGGTGCGATCAACATCCCGTTGGAGCGGCTCGACGAGCGACTCGCGGAGCTCCCGGCGGACCGCCAGCTGGTCGCCTACTGCCGTGGCCCATGGTGCGTGCTGTCGTTCGAGGCCGTGGCGCGTCCGCGTGAGGCCGGCCTCGAGGCGTGCCGGCTCGCGGACGGGTTACCCGAACGGTGTCGCGCCGGGCTGCCCGTCGATGAGGCGACCGCCGCGCCGTCCGCCGTACTGCTGCGGCGAAGACCTTGGGCGCCGCAGGTCCGGTCATTTCCCGAGCCCGCCGACCCGACGACCTGGTCCAGGCGCCCCGGCCAGCGGGCACCGGGAGCCCGGACGACAGCAACGCGCCGGCGCCCAGGGCTTGGGCCGGCGGCCCTCTACCCCATCGTATCCACGAGACCCGCGCGAGCGACCGGACGCCTCTCAGCGCCTCGCCGGTCGGGCGGCTTGCCGCCACGGGGGCTCCCTGCCGGCCCGGTGCCCGCATCGGGTCATCCGGCGCGTCGAGCGCACCGCCGCCGGCCTCACGCCGGGACCCCGTCCTGTAACATGCCGTCAGTCAGCTATCCGATGGACGTCGACCCATGCCCGTGAAAGCCACCGGCCTCTTCGCCGCGTTGGCCCATGAAACGCGACTGCGCTGCCTGATGCTGCTCTGGCGTCATCAAGAGCTATGCGTCTGCGAGCTGACCCACGCGCTCGGCGCGAACCAGCCGCATATCTCGCGCCACCTGGCCCAGTTGCGTGAGCTGGGTGTGGTGGCCGACCGGCGCGAGGGCCTCTGGGTCTACTACAGGGTCAACCCGTCGCTGCCGGCCTGGGCCAAGGACGTGCTGCGCGACACGGCGTCGGGGACCGCCACGGGATCGCCGTTCGCCGAGGACGAGCGGGCCTTGTCGTCGATGGTGAACCGTCCGGTGTCCGTCCGCTGCGCCTGACGGCGCGATCGACGCCGACCGTCCGACAGAACGCCCCGGCGGGTCATGGTCGGGCCGGTGCCGCATGGGCTTCCCGGCGACATCCCGTGGTTGATATATCTGTTACGCGATATATACTTTTGGGCGTATGTATCATCACCTACCGTCAACGGGGGTCTGCACGCGTTC
>JANQFI010000357.1 GCA_028277905.1 Chromatiaceae bacterium
CGTCGAGCGAGATCGATGGCTTCTTCTCGGCTGCGCCCGTGCAGGTCTGCGAGCAGCTCGAGACGGAGACCGACCGGGTTGCGAAATGGCTCGTCGAACGTGCCAACCTGTTGCTGAAGGACGCGGAGACCTTCAGGGCCAGGCAAGGCCACTCGGAGCAGCGGCCTGGCATGCCCCTGAAGGCCGACCAGGTCGTCGCAATGACGTTGGACCGGGCCCAGCCCTGAAGCATGATCAGTTGCCGGGGCAGCCGGCAGCGCCGTCGCGGCGATGTCGGATGTCGCCGGGTCGTTCAACAACGTCGCGCCACGGCTGTCGGTGGTCGTTGATGTGGGTTTTCGCTGTCGCAGTCGGTGTCGAAGCGGCTCCGCGGCGAGGGCGGCCCTGCGCCGTGGAGCGCATCGGGCAGGCCGCCGGGGTTGAAGTCGGGGGCTATTCGATCTGAAGGCACAGGCGCGGCGGCGTGGCGAGCAGCGCACGGATGCGCGTCGGATCGAGCCACGGGGCAGCGCAACTTTGGCGGATGAAGTCGAGCGTCGGGCGCACGCCGAGGGTGCGGTAGAAGCGCTGCAGGTGTGCGGCGAAGCGGGCCAGGGTGTTGAACAGGTGGGCCATACGCATGAGGTAGTGGTAGCCGCGCAGGGCGTTGAAGTCGAGCGCGAAGGCGTGCTCGTAGTGGTAGCCCTGGTGCTTCTCCACCAAGAAGCCCGCCTCGATGCCCCAGCGGTGGCGGGCGGCGAGGTTGCAGCGCGGGTGCACGTTGGCCGCGGAGAGCGGGCGGCTGGACAGCCAGGCATGGCGGGCCTGCTTGTCGACGAGCGCGCCATGCGCATCGACCGCCTGCCAAGTCTCCGCGCAGACCACGACATGTAGGCGCAGTCGGTGGTTCACGCCAGCATGGCGGAAGCTGTAGTCGATGTCGTTGACCCACGTGAACCGCTGGGCGCGCCCGCCCCAGTGCTGCTGGTGGCGGTTGTCGGGCGTCAACGCCTGCAGCCCGTGGAATTCCTCCCAAACGCTCGTCAGGCGCTCGTCGCGCAGCACGATCATGAACTGCCAGTGAGAGTCGCTGCAGCGGCGCATCAGGGGGCCGTTGGCATAGAGGCCGTCGAGCAGCAGCAGGATCGGCAGGCGCGGGAAGCAGCGCTTGAGCCGCTCGCAGAGGCGCGCGCACGCACGCAGCTCGCAGTCCTGCTT
>JANQFI010000450.1 GCA_028277905.1 Chromatiaceae bacterium
CTCGACCCGATGATGACCCGCATGGTCAAGTCCCCCGACAGCAGGGGGTAGGGGCTGTCCACGGGAACGACCCAGGTGCCGCGCGCGCCCGTCCCCCGCCCGAGTGCGACGGAGGCGCCGTCGCGGATCATCCGCAGGCCCGACACCTCGTTGCCCAGGGCGAAGAGCCCGCGCTCGAGGGGCGCTTCGTAGACGAAGCGCCCGTTGCCATACCGCTTTGGCTCACTCATGAACCGGCTGGAGAAATAGAGGCCCCAGTTGCCAAAGGACCGGTAGATGATCTCGCCCGGTCGCAGGCGGAACTCGATCCGGTGGGCGGTCTCGGAGGTCTTGCGATACCACTCCGAGACCTGGTTGTCCTCAGCACTGGTGTAGACGCGCACCAACATATCGGGGTCGGAATCGTACACGTCCTGACTCGGATGCCGGCGAATGATGTCCGGGCGCTGCTGCAGGGTCTGGACGGAGGCGATGGTGCGCCCGTCGTCCTCGAGGTAGTACACCTCACCGTCAGGGTCCAGGACGTGCCAGCCGCCGCCGAAGTAGACCTCCGGCACCACATGGCCGGACAGTTCCCACACGCGGGCCCTCAAGCCGGAAGCCTCGGCCAGCGCCTGGAATACGGTGGCCGAGTCGTCGCAGTAACCATAGCCATAGACGTTGAGGTAGCGGACCGGGTCGTGGGTCTCGATGTCGCGGTGGGCCGGCGAGTCGTGGTAGCGGTTGTCCTTGATGAAGGACCAGATGGCGAGGGCCTTGTCGCGGTCGGACATGCCCTGGGTCAGTATCTCCTCGAGGATCGCCTCGGTCGACGACCAACGCTTCTTGCCGTTGACGGTGACGCTCGGACTCTCGACGACGCTGGTGCCCAGGTTGCTGATGGTGATGCCGAGGTTCTTCACTGGACCGCCAACCTCGAGGGCCCAGGTGGACGCGCCGCGGTCGACCCTCTGAATGGCCCGACCGGCCGCCCTAGTGGCCTGCCCGCCGGGGTCCTCGCCCCAGGCCTTCATTGCGTTCAGGGCGAGCGCGAGGTCCACGACCTCGCGTCGCACCCTCGCGAATTCCTGTTCGAAGCGGCCGGCGGAGGCTCCCCGTATCGGCAATTCAAGGCCTGGGTCGATCACCGCGTCGGGTGTGGTCTTGCCCGTCAGCCTGTCCACCTGCTTGCGCAGGTCCCTGACTTCTCTGGCGATCAGGTCGACCTCACGGTGAACGATGCCGGCAATCAGGTCGACCTCAGGGTTAACAGTTCTCGCGCTGAGCGCGCGGGACTCGCGCGCGAGGTCATAGGTGATCGCCGCCGACCCAGCCGCCGCTAGCGCGGTGATCGCGTAGGGCACCAGCGTGCGCAGCCGGGTCCGGCGACGGGACCGAGCCTTGTCTTGGGCTTCTTGTGTCCCGGACAGGATCGGAATGGGGTGGCGACCGGACCTGCCCTGCGCGTAAGACCGCCGCGGCGGCGTCTCGTTCGGGCGTGATGTTGTCGATTCCACGATGCACGGGGCAGACGATGGGGGAGGCGGTGGGCGCAGGGGCAATCGATGCCGGGCATCTTGCCGCTTCGCCTCCGCCCGCCGGTCATCCGTGACCCATGTGCCCGCTCTCAGCCTCGCCGACAGCCCCAAGCGGCGAAGCATCGCATTCCTGCTGGTCAACGCCGAGCGCGACCTGCTGGACCTTGCGGATGACCGGGTTTCGTGGCCCTGGCGCGGACTCGATCAGCCAGGATCCAATCGCGGTGAGTCTGAAGCGGCCATCGAAGGGCTTAGACCCAAAGGTCGCAAAGCGCTTGTGTCGATTGGTGCGCGGAAGGATCCCAACCCTCAAGCACCTGGGTTTCAGCCAAGGCGATTGCCGGAAGCAAACATACCGAATGGCGCAGTATTCTCGTCCGCCTTCGCGAAGCGGCAGCGCGTGCATAGTCGTTCTCTGTGCGCGTTGCCGCGACAAAGCAGGCGGGGAAGGCGGGCGAGCAGACAAGCCAGGCGGTCTGTTTGTTGACAGAAATCGCCTAAGCGCCTGTTGGCACGCCCTGCAGGCAGCCCAAAATCGAGCGCACTCTGCTAGGAAAATCCCCGGCAATCGCCTAAGCAGTCGCTGGTATCATGCCACCAAGCCTTTTATTGTATTGCATCCTTCAACGCTTTGCCAGCCTTGAACGACGGCGTCTTGGAGGCGGCGATCTCGATCGTGGCACCGGTCTGCGGATTACGGCCAGTGCGCGCCGCTCGCTCCTTCACCAGGAAGGTACCGAACCCGATAATGGACACGGTGCCCCCCCCTTTGAGCGTAACGGCGATGGAGTCCGTCAGCGCGTCGAGCGCCCGACCCGCGGCGGACTTCGAGATGTCCGCCCCTTCTGCCATGGCGTCGATAAGATCCGATTTGTTCATTCTCCCCCCAAGGTGTCTCCAAAGACCGTTAAGACCGCGCAGCCGCTCAGACGGTGCACTGTGACAGCGACACCATGGCGGCGCCACAACCTGCGACGAATGTTGTCCAGTGCACGCTTTGCTGTCAAGCGAATCGCTGTGCAGCCAATCCCGATCAAGGTTCAGTGATGCGTCCGTGCCGCGCTGGGCTTGTCTTCGCTCTTGGCAGCCTGCGCGGGCGGCGCCTCCTCGGCCTCTGCGTCTTCCGATTCAGCGGTATCTGTGGCTCCCGAGCGCGGCAGCTCTGTCAGAGCCACATCCAACACCTCGTCGATCCAGCGCACACTGCGGATGTCGAGGCTCTGCTTGATGTTCTTCGGGATCTCTACCAGATCTCGCTCGTTATCCTGCGGAATCAGAACTGTGTCGATGCCGCCGCGATGCGCCGCCAGCAGCTTCTCCTTGAGTCCGCCGATGGGCAAGACCTCGCCACGCAAAGTAATCTCGCCCGTCATAGCCACACTGGAGCGCACCGGGATCTTGGTGAGCGCCGACACCAGCGCCGTACACATGGCCACGCCAGCGCTGGGACCATCCTTGGGTGTCGCCCCCTCCGGCACATGGATGTGTAGGTCAAATTTCTGGTGGAAGTCCGGCTCGATGCCGAGCGCCGCAGCCCGGCTACGCACTACTGTCAATGCCGCCTGGATGGACTCCTGCATCACATCGCCGAGCTGACCCGTGTAGGTGAATTTCCCCTTGCCGGGGATGAGGGCGGATTCGATCCGCAGCAGCTCGCCGCCCACCTCGGTCCAGGCAAGACCTGTGACCTGCCCGATCTGGTCGTGCTCCTCGGCACGGCCGAACCGGAAGCGCTGCACGCCGAGGTATTTCTCCAGCGACTTGGGCGTAATGACCACGGACGCGTTGCCGCGCTTCTTGAGCATCACCTCCTTCACTACCTTGCGACAGATCTTGGAGCACTCGCGCTCCAGGTTGCGCACGCCGGCCTCCCGCGTGTAGTAACGGATCATGTCCCTGAGCGCCGACTCCCGGATGGTAAGCTCAGCCTTCTTGAGCCCGTTGTTCTTCATCTGCTTCGGGATCAGGTAGCGCTGGGCGATGTTGACCTTTTCATCTTCGGTGTAACCGGCGAGGCGAATCACCTCCATACGATCCAGCAGGGCCGGGGGAATTCTCAGCGTGTTGGCCGTGCCGACGAACATTACCTCGGACAGGTCGAAGTCCACCTCCAGATAGTGGTCGTTGAAGGTGTGGTTTTGCTCCGGGTCCAGCACCTCCAACAGGGCCGAGGCAGGATCGCCACGGAAGTCCATCGCCATCTTGTCGATCTCGTCCAGCAGAAAGAAGGCATTGCGCGAGCCCGCCTTGGCCAGGTTCTGGACGATCTTCCCGGGCAGTGCACCGATATAGGTCCGCCGGTGGCCGCGGATCTCGGCCTCATCGCGGACGCCGCCCAGCGACATGCGCACGAACCTGCGGTTCGTGGCCCGGGCAATGGACTGCCCCAGCGAGGTCTTGCCGACGCCTGGTGGCCCCACCAGGCAGAGGATCGGGCCCTTGAGCTTCTTCACCCGTTGCTGCACGGCCAGGTATTCGAGGATGCGTTCCTTGACCTTCTCCAAGCCGTAGTGGTCGGTGTCCAGCACCTTCTGGGCAACGCGGATGTCGTTGCGGATGCGGGTGCGCTTCTTCCAAGGCACCGACAGCAGGGTATCGATATAGTTGCGCACCACGGTGGCTTCCGCCGACATGGGCGACATGAGCTTCAGCTTGTTGAGCTCCGCCGTGGCCTTGTTCTTGACCTCCTTCGGCATGCCGGCGGCCTCGATCCGCTTGCCGAGGCCGTCCAGCTCGTTGGGCACATCCTCCAGCTCCCCGAGCTCCTTCTGAATGGCTTTCATCTGCTCATTCAGGTAGTACTCACGCTGGTTCTTCTCCATCTGGCGCTTCACGCGGCCGCGGATGCGCTTTTCCATCTGCAGGATGTCGTTCTCGGCCTCCATCAGGCCCATCAGGTGCTCCAGACGCTGCTGCACGTCCACCATTTCCAGCACGTGCTGCTTCTCCTCGAGCTTGAGCGACATGTGCGCTGCCATGGTGTCGGCGAGCCGTCCCGCCTCGTCGATGCTGGACAGGGACGTCAGCACCTCCGGCGGCACCTTCTTGTTCAGCTTGACATACTGGTCGAACAAGGTCACTGCCGAGCGCATCAGCACCTCTTGCTCGCGCTCGTCCGCCTCCAACCGATCGGACATCGAGCTGACCATCGCAGAGAACGCACCCTCGGTGCTGAGGAAGCGCCTGACCTGGGCGCGCCGGTGGCCCTCCACCAGTACCTTGACCGTTCCGTCCGGAAGCTTGAGGAGCTGCAGGACGTTGGCCAGGGTGCCGATGCCGTACAGATCGCCGACCGCTGGATCATCCACGTCGGCGTTCTTCTGGGCGATGAGCAGAATCTGCTTGTCCGCCCCCATGGCAGCGTCCAAGGCCTTGATGGACTTGTCCCGCCCCACGAACAGCGGGATCACCATGTGTGGGTACACGACGACGTCGCGCAGCGGGAGGACCGGAACCTCCTGTCCGCCGGAGGCGGCTTGGTGATCGTCTCGAACGCTTTCGCCCATGGAAATCTATTCTCCGGTTGGCCGTAGTTGAATCGGGTGATGTCGAATTGCGGTAACGGATTACCCCCAGGGCCGTCATCGGAACACCCGCGCGTTCGTTAAATTGGGCGCATCGGTGGAGCTTCAATCGGTCACGGCAGCCAATGCGCATGCCGGGAAGGACGATGGACTTCGGCTCTCGTGTGGCTCGCGGGCCAGCACAGACTACCCGAAGGGCGCGCAGCGGGCCATGGGGGGCTGCGGGTAGGCGGCGATCGCCGGCTGGCCCCCAGCGACGCTCGGGCACAGGCACCGCAAGGATAGCGACCCACGCGCTGGCGCGCCGGACGGCGCACCAAGGGGGACGCTAGGCTAGTCGGACGACGCCACCCGCTGCTGCTCACCGCCGTCATAAATAATGAACGGCGTGTTCTCACCGGCGATGACGGAGGAGTCCACGACGACCTTGCCGACACTGTCCATCGACGGCAGGTCGTACATGATATCGAGCAGCACCTGCTCCATGATGGTGCGCAGGCCGCGCGCGCCGGTCTTGCGCTCCATGGCCTTCACTGCGATGGCGCGCAGCGCCTCGTCGCGCAGCTCGAGGTCGCAGCCTTCCATCGAGAACAGCCGTGCATACTGTTTGTACAGCGCGTGCTTCGGCTCCGTAAGGATGCGCACCAGCGCGTCCTCATCGAGCTCGTCCAGGGTCGCCATCACGGGCAGCCGGCCGACGAACTCGGGAATGAGGCCGTAACGGATCAAGTCTTCCGGCTCGACGAGGGACAGGAGCTCGCCGATCTTCTTGCCGTCGTCCTTGGAGTGCACCTCGGCGGAGAAACCGATGCCGCCCTTGCGCGAGCGACGCTCGATGATCTTGTCCAGGCCGGCGAATGCGCCGCCGACGACGAATAGGATGTTGGAGGTGTCGACCTGCAGGAATTCCTGCTGCGGGTGCTTGCGACCACCCTGCGGCGGCACCGAGGCGATGGTGCCCTCGATCAGCTTCAGCAAGGCCTGCTGCACGCCCTCGCCCGAGACGTCACGGGTGATGGACGGGTTGTCGGACTTCCGTGAGATCTTATCGATCTCGTCGATGTAGACGATGCCGGTCTGGGCCTTCTCGACATCGTAGTCGCACTTCTGCAACAATTTCTGAATGATGTTCTCGACGTCCTCGCCGACATAGCCCGCCTCGGTGAGTGTCGTGGCATCGGCGATGGTGAAAGGCACGTTCAGCAGCCGCGCGAGGGTCTCTGCGAGCAGTGTCTTGCCGGAGCCAGTCGGGCCGATCAGCAGGATGTTGCTCTTGGCGATCTCGACGTCTTCCTTGGCGTCGGTGACTTCCAAGCGCTTGTAGTGGTTGTAGACGGCGACCGAAAGGACCTTCTTCGCCTGTTCCTGGCCGATGACGAACTGATCCAGGCTCTCCTTGATCTCCCGCGGCTTGGGCAGGCGACTCGTGGCCTCGCCCATCCCTTCCTGCATCTCCTCGCGGATAATGTCGTTGCAGAGCTCGACACATTCGTCGCAGATGAACACCGACGGCCCGGCGATCAGCTTCCGCACCTCATGCTGGCTCTTGCCGCAGAACGAACAGTAAAGGAGCTTTCCTTCGTCGTTCTTTCCGTGGTTATTGCCGCTCATGGATGCCGAGATCTCCGCGGGAGGGTCCGAGGTGCGGGGGCCGTCCGTAACGGCCCGCGTCGTGGTCTTATCATAACGATTCGCGGCAATATGGCAAGCCGATGGCGGTAGTGGCACCGCTGGCTCGGGCCATGACCACATTGGCCTCGGGGATCAGCCCACAAAGGCACCGGGGCCTTAGGCGATTGCCGGAAACAAACAGACCGAATGGCGCAGGATTTTCGCTCGCCTTCAAGGAGCGGCAGCGGTCGCATAGCCGAGCGCTGTGCCCGCTGCCGCGACGCAGAAGGCGGGCGAAAAGACAAGCCAGGCGGTCTGTTTGTTGACAGAAATCGCCTTATGTCGTTGGCAGGGGCGTCAGTCGCTCGGGCGGTGCGAGCGCTCGTCCAGCACGCCATCGATGAGGCCATAGTCTACCGCGGCCTCACCCCCCATGAAGCGGTCGCGCTCGGTGTCCTCCGCGATCTTCTCCAGCGGTTGGCCGGTGTGGCGGGCAAGGATGTGGTTGAGCTGGTCGCGGATATGCAAGATCTCGCGCGCATGGATGTCGATGTCCGTCGCCTGGCCCTGGAAGCCACCCAGCGGCTGGTGGATCATCATCCGCGAGTGCGGCAGGCAGAAGCGCTTGCCGTGGGCACCGCCCGCCAGCAGCAGTGCCCCCATGCTGGCCGCCTGACCGATGCACATGGTGCTCACGTCCGGGCGGATGAAGCGCATGGTGTCGTAAATGGCGAGCCCGGCGGTGACGGAGCCACCGGGCGAGTTGATGTAGAAGTGGACGTCCTTGTCAGGGTTCTCGGACTCCAGAAACAGCAGCTGTGCCACGACCAGGTTGGCGACATGGTCTTCCACCGGCCCCACCAGAAAGACCACCCGTTCCTTCAGGAGTCGCGAGAAGATGTCGAACGAGCGCTCGCCGCGAGCGGTCTGCTCGATGACCATGGGGATCAGGCCGAGGGCACGGGGCGCCGGTGGGCTCTGGTTCAATGGCTCGGTCATATGCATTGGAACCTCGGTAGGTGCAACAGGGGGTGATGCCATGTGCGCGCCACCTGGGCGTTGCTGGGGGCGCACAAGGGCTGTTACAACGCCGGCGTGATGCGAGCGACGCGACCCGGGAGAGGCGGCGCGCGTCAGCCGCCGGGCTGCCCGGTGAGTGCAGCGAAAGACCCCGGCTCCTCTGCTACCTCGGCGCTCGCGAGCATGCGCTCCACCACCAGTTCCTCCAAGGCCAGCGCCTCCACGGACGACAGCCGCCGCGGATCGGCATAATAGTAGTTGACGATGTCGTCGGGACGCTCGTAGGTCGCGGCCAGCTCCTCCACCAGGGCGCGCACCCGCTCCGCGCTCGGGCTCAGGTCGTGGCGCTTCACCACCTCGGCCACTACCAGCCCGAGCTTGACCCGCCGCTCAGCGGATTCGGCGAAGTGCTCGTCCGGCAGATCCTTGTTACTGCTCCCCGCGGACTCGCGCGCCTGGCCCTTGAGCGTCTGAATCTCCTCGGCCACCAGCACTGCTGGTAGTTCCACCGGATTGGCCTCGATGAGGGCATCCATGACTTGGGTTGTCACTGCCGCCTTGATACGCTGGTGCAACTCGCGCTCCATGTTGGCGCGCACCTCGGCGCGGAACTGCGCGATTTCGCCATCGGCCACGCCGAATGCGGCCAGGAAATCCGCATCCACGCTGGGCAGCCGGGGCTCGGCTACGGCCTCCACCCGGACCTTGAACTGCGCGGCACGACCGGCGAGCCGCTCGTTCTGGTGGTCCTCGGGAAAGGTCGCCACCACCAGCCGCTCGGCGCCCGCGGCGGCCCCCTCGATCTGCTGCTCGAAGCCCGGCGGAAAGCCGCCGCTGCCGAGCCGCAGCGGCCGGTGCTCGGCGCTGCCGCCGTCGAAGGGCTCGCCGTCGATGCTGCCGGCGTAGGAGACCGTGACCCGGTCGCCCGCCTGCGCACCGCGCGCGACCTCGGCGAAGGTCGTACGCTGCTCGCGTAGTCGCTCGATCATCGCATCGACGTCGGCGTCCGTGACCTCCGCGACCGGCCGGACGATGCGCTTGCCACTGAGGTCGTTGAGCGCGATCTCAGGCAGTACCTCGAAGCGCGCCGTATAGGCGTAGCGGCGGCTCTCGGCGTCGATATCGGGCTCGATCTCCGGGCGCCCCGCCGGGCGCAGCGCCTGCTCGGCGACGGCCCGCGGGAAGGTCGACTGCACCAGCTCGCCCAGGACCTCGCCGCGGACGCCGGCGCCGAAGCGCCGGCGCAGCACCGGCATGGGGATCTTGCCCGGCCGGAAGCCGGGGAGGCGCGCCTTGCGGGCCACGTCCCGCAGCCGCCGGTCCACCTGCCGCTCGACGTCGTCCGCGGGCAACTCCACGGTCATGCGGCGGCTGAGGCCCGCACCGGCCTCGACGGTAACTCGCATCTCTCTGCGCTCCCCAGAATCGGCCGACCAGAATGCCGCAAGCCTATCGGAACATTATCGGAAGACTGGTCAGTATATGCTGCAGGGGCCCCTGGCTCCAAGCGGGCGACGGAGACCGTGGATCCGCAGGCGAGCAGGCGCAGCGGCCAGCTTGCGGTTCCGCCGCGGCGGCGGCAGCATCCCAGGGGTACCTCCTGCATCTTGCAGACCCATGCCATGGCACGCCCCACCCTCGCCCGCATCGACCTCGAGGCCATCCGCGCCAATTACCGCCTCGCCAAGGGGTTGGCGCCGGGCGCCCGCGCGCTGGCGGTGGTCAAGGCGGACGCCTACGGCCATGGTGCGGTCATGGTGGCCCGCGCGTTGGCGGCGGAGGCGGACGCCTTCGCGGTGGCATGTAGCGAGGAAGCACTGGAGCTGCGCGAGGCAGGTATCCAGAACCGCATCGTGCTGCTGCAAGGGATGTTTCACCCAAACGAGCTCGAGGACTTGGCCCGCGCAGCCTTGACGCCGGTGGTGCATAACCGGGAGCAGCTGGACTGGCTCTGCCGTGCACGCCCGCACCGGCCCCTCGAGGTCTGGCTCAAGATGGACACCGGCATGCATCGGCTGGGCTTGGCGCCAACCGAGTTTGCGGCCGCGCACGCCAGGCTCGTCGCCTGCACGCACGTCTCCGGGGTCGTGCTCATGACCCACCTCGCCCGCGCCGACGAGCCGGGGCATCCCGCCACGGCGACGCAGCTCCAGTGCTTCGAGGCTCATGCCCGTCGCCTGCCCGGAGCCCGCAGCATCGCCAACTCTGCAGCGATCCTCGGCTGGCCTGCAGCACACGGCGACTGGCTGCGCCCCGGCATCATGCTCTACGGCGCTTCGCCGTTCGGCGAGAGCCACCCCTCGGCGGCGGCCCTGCGACCCGCCATGCTGCTCGAGTCCCGGCTCATCGGCGTGCGCGAGCTGACCCGCGGCGAGGCCATTGGGTATGGTGGACGCTTCGTCTGCACACGCCCCACACGGGTCGGGGTCGTGGCCGCGGGCTATGCGGACGGCTACCCGCGCCATGCCCGCGACGGCACGCCCGTGGCCGTCAATGGCGGGCCGTCACGGGTCATCGGCCGTGTCTCTATGGACATGCTGACCGTGGACCTCTCGGAGCACCGCGACGCCCGCCCCGGCGACCCGGTGCAGCTCTGGGGCGACCTGGTGCCGGCCAACAGGGTGGCGGTGGCAAGCGACACCATCGCGTATCAGCTCTTTACCGGCCTGTCGCGGCGGGTGCCGGTGAGCTACGAGAAGACGGGCTGACCTCGCCCGTGCGGCGACCACAACCGGCCATCGCGCATGGCGACCCGCAGGCCTCAGGCTGAGGCGATCTTCGTCAACAAACATACCGCCTGGCTTGTCTTTTCGCCCGCCTTCCGCGTCGCGGCAGCGGGCACAGAGCTCGACTATGCGCCCGCTGCCGCTCTTTTGAAGGCGAGCGAAAATCCTGCGCCATTCGGTCTGTTTGTTTCCGGCAATCGCCTAAGCCTCGGCATCGTGCTGCAGGCGCCGTTTGATCCGCCGGAGGCCGAGCCAGACGGCCGCCAGCACCAGCGGCAGCGCGACCGCGGTGCCGATGCCAGGGTCGATGGGCACGCCGGCGGTGGCGATGCCCTTGAGCAGGTAGCCCACCAGACCCAGGCCATAGTAGCTAATGGCTACCACTGACAGACCTTCCACCGTCTCCTGCAGCCGCAGCTGGACTCTTGCGCGCCGGTCCATGGAATTCAGCAGGCTGCGGTTCTGCTCCTGCAGGCGCACCTCCACCCGTGCCCGCAACAGGGCGGTCATGCGCGCGGCACGTTCCGCGAGGCTCTCCTGGCGCCGCCGGGTGGCGAGACAGGTGCTCACCGCCGGTGCCAGGCGCGCATCGAGGAACTCGGTAAAGGTGGGCAGGCCCTGGATGCGCTGCTGGCGAAGCTGCTCAAGGCGCTGCTTGACCACCTGGTAGTAGGCCGCGGTGGCGTCAAAGCGGGAGGCGGTGCGCGCGGCGACGGACTCGATCTCCGCGGCGACGTCGGTGAGCTCCCGCAGCAGGGCACGCTCGGACGACGGCGCGGGGGCACCGCCAGCCCCAAGTCCGGCGCCATCGGCCCGCCCCATGCGCGCGGCGACGTCGGCCAAGCGCCGCTCCGCGTCACTCAGCGCAAATGCCACCTCGCGCGCCGCCGGTAGCCCCAGCAGGGTCATTGCACGGTAGGTGTTGAGGTCCAGCAGGCGCTTGACCAAGCGGCCCGCCTGGGCATCGGTCAGGCCGCGGTCGCGCAGCAGCACGCGCCCGAAGCCGTCGCTGTGGATGCGCTGATCCGACCACGCGAGGCCAGCCCCGCCCGCCACCTCGGCGCCGATCACCGGGTTTCCGGCGAAGACGGTCATCAGTTCCGCTGGCGAGCGTTCCGGCATTTGCACCGACTCCAGCACCAGTTGAACCGCGCTCACCACGAGGCCCGGCAGCGCCGCGAGCCAGTCCGACGGCAGGCCGGCGAGCGGCTCGTCCCCGAACGGGTTGGCCGCGGCACGCTTCCGCGACAACACACGCGAGAAGCCATAGGTGACGAACTCGGTGTGGCGCTCCCACCGCAGGCGTGCCTCGCCCAGGTTCACGAAAAAGTACTGCCCCACCTCGGCTGCCGGCGGCAGATCGACGCCGAAGGTCTCCAGCAACCGCAACAGATGGGCCACATTGATCCCGCTGCGGCGCTCACCGCAATGGTAGGCGAAATGGGTCACCACGACCGGCGCACGCACCGGCTCGAAGGCGCGCGCATGCAGCTCCTGCGTCAGGGCGTGGCGCAGCGCATGCTCCGGAAAGGGCAGACTCATGGCGACGGGTACTTCGGACCGCTGGGGCTAATGGCGCTGTGCACAGGGTTATACACGGAAACGCTCGGCCGCGGACAAGGGCCGAGCGAGCAACTCGACGGCGGGTATCGGGCCAGGGCCCCGAGGCTGGGACGACAGGGTCGCAGGCGCCACAGCAAGCCGGTGATGCCGCTGGGTCTCCCTGCATGCGGGGACGGTGCCCGCCACCGCCCTCAACCTGAGCTCAGGCGATTTCTGTCAACAAACATACCGCCTGGCTTGTCTTTTCGCCCGCCTTCTGCGTCGCGGCAGCGGGCACAGCGCTCGACTATGCGCCCGCTG
>JANQFI010000377.1 GCA_028277905.1 Chromatiaceae bacterium
GCCACCGCAAAACTGGGGGTGTAAGCCCAAACCGTAAGCGTCCGGCCAACTACAGGATTGCCCCCTGCGGCCTGATGTCGTCCAATTTCAGATTGTGCGGCAGCAGCGCCGCGACGGCTTCGGGGGTGTTGGCGGTCGGCAGATGCTCGAACAGGTATATCCGGTGTCAACTATTTTGGCTGGTCAGCGACAATTATCTTGGCCGGTTGATTGTCGCAGTTCTTTTGGGGCGAAGTCTCCTGTGTTGTTGGGTGTTGTTGGCGCCCCTGGCGGGGCCGAGCACGGGAAGGAGCCCGTAGGGCGACTGGGAGTGCTCGGCCCCGCCAGGGGCGCGGCGGCTCGCCGCGGGGTAGTTGTCGCGGACTCTCAAGTTTGCAGGACAGCGTCAATTACCCACGCGATCTGTCACCCCGAGGGCGGGGGCTGGGAGTAATTGTCGTCGCTGCCAACCGCCGACGGTGGCGATGTAGTTGTCGTCGAGGACGGGGTAGTTATCGTGTCCGGCACGGTACTTGTCGCCGCATCGGCGGCGATCTGGCCGAGGGCCTCCTTGCGTCGGTAACTGTCGCTGCCGACCTCGATAATTGTCGCGTGGTGCACCAGGCGGTCGACGGCGGCGACGGTCATCATCTGGTCGGGGAAGATCCGGTCCCACTCGGCGAACGGCTGGTTGGACGTGATAATCAGGCTCCCGGTCTCGTAGCGGTGGGCGATGAGCTCGAAGAGCACCTGGGTTTCCTGCTCGGTTTTTTTCACGTAACCGAAATCGTCGAGGATGAGCGCGGCGTATCGGTCGAGCTTGTGCAGGGCGTCCTGCAGGCGCAGCTGCGTGCGGGCGAGCTGCAGGTGCTGGACCAGGGCGGTGGTGGCGAAATAGCGTACGCGCACACTCTGCATGGTCAGTGCGTGGCCGATGGCGGCGGCCAGATGGGTCTTGCCCACACCGCTGGGGCCGAACAGCAGGACGTTGCGCGCCTGACGGGTCCAATCCGAGCAGCCGCTCAGGGCCTCGAGCTGTTCGCGGGCCAGACCGGGCACCTGGGCGAAGTCGAAGCTCGCCAGGCTTTTGCCGACGGGCAGGTGGGACTCCTTGCTGTAGCGGGCAATGCGCCGGCTGTAGCGATCGGCCAGCTCCTGCTCGCACAGGGCGCTCAAGTATTGGGCGCTGTCCCAGCCGTTGCGCTCGGCTTTGCCGAGAAACGCTTGCCA
>JANQFI010000411.1 GCA_028277905.1 Chromatiaceae bacterium
CGCGGCAACGCGCACATAGTAACGACTATGCACGCGCTGCCGCTTCGCGAAGGCGGACGAGAATCCTGCGCCATTCGGTATGTTTGTTTCCGGCAATCGTCTAAGCGAACAACGGCTGCCGAGCAATGGATGTTGAGATTGTCCATGACCAGGTGCCACCGGGTGGTCGCGCCGCGTTGTGCCAGCACATCCCCCAACCAGTGCGCGAAGTCCTGCTCGGTGCGGGGGTCAGGGTGCCGTGGCGGATGGACTCGAGCTCGCGGCGTTCGACCAGGCCGGCGCACACCGGCAAGGTTGCCGCAGCGCGCGCGGACTTGCACGCCGGTCATCGCGTCGATGCGGTGCGTCTCGATGCCGGCGGCGGCGCGCTCGGGTGCCAACCGATAGGTTTCGCACACATCCTGGCACTGCTCGTCGAACTGCTCATCGCGCGGCGTGTTGCTCCAGCCGCGCCCGCGGTGCGGCTTGCGGTCGGCCTCGCGCAAGCAGCGCCCGATGAAGTCCGGCGAGATGGACTCGACGATGCCGCGCGCGCTGGCTTCCGGGGCCAGATCGGCGTGAGTCCAGTGGGTCAGCTCGCGCCCATCGCCCTGTGGCGGCTCGCAGGCCAGTGCCAAGATCGCGCAGATCTGCTCCGGCGTGAAGGTCGGCGGCGCGCCGGCTTGGCTGCGGTGGGGCGCACACCGGCGCCGGCGGCGGCCAGCAGGACAATCTGCGCGCATATCCCCACGGCTTGCGGCGCACTGTGCTTGCGTGCCAGGGCCTCCAAGGTACGACCATGCTCGTCTGAGACAGTCACGGGAGCGGCAGTACAGCGTGGCATGGCAACGAACCTCTGATCAAGAAAAACATATTTGATCAAAAGGATCAACCAAGGATCTCGAAACGGCATCAAGAATTTAACGGTGCGTACATGAATGCTGCGTCCGTCGGTGCGCTTGGGCGCGACGTTGACGCGATCCTTCCCTTCCAGCGCGCGGCGGACGCCGTCCCAACTGAGATGGATCTCGCAGCCTTGAATTGCAGGCGAAGGGTATGGACAAAGTGGTAGGCCAGGACCGAGATGAATAGGAAGGCCTCAACTTCGGCTTGTGCTCCTGTTTGCCCTATGCTCTTTGCCCTTCTGTTTCCCCTCGATGAAGCGGGACCGATCCTGCAGGCAGGCTGGGCACAAACCGGGGTCCGATGGCCTGCTTGGCGAGGCAGTCGTCGAGGTCGGCGATGTAGGGGGCGCCGGGATTGTCGAGGCCAAGCAGCGCGCGGCATTGCGCGAGCTGCTGCTGGCGCCGCCCGCCGGCGAGCAGGCCGTAGTAGCGGATCTGGTGGAATCCGGGCGGCAAGACGTGCTGAAGGAAGCGGCGGATGATGTCGGTGCCCGGCAGGTGCCTGAGCTTCTCCGCTTCCGGTGCCTTGGGGTCCTTGCAGTCCGTCGCGATAGCGGCAGGTGACCGTAGGGTCGTCGATGGCGACGATCCGATGGTTGGCTTGGCGTAAGCGGTTGACGTAGCGCCCGAGGTAGCGGATGAGGTCCTGCGGCTCGGCGAAGGGGCGCTCGGCGTAGCCGACCCAGGCGTGGCGGTGCCGGCGGAGCATCAGCTGCTTGAAGGCGTCGTCGTCGGCCAGCTCGGGCGGGCCGGCAGTGAGCTTGCGAGCACCGCGCAGGTGTTCCAGCTCGCGCAGGCAGATGGCGCGGAACACCCGTGAGAGGGCGCGCACGGGGAAGCGGAAGTTCTTGGGGGCTTGAACGAACGCGCTGCCGTCGCGCTTGAGCGCACCGCCGGTGACGAGACAGTGCACGTGCGGGTGCAGCTGCAGGGTCTGGCCCCAGGTGTGGAGCACGGCGACGATGCCGAGGTCGGCGTCCCAGCGCTTGCGGGCGAAGGTCTGGAGCGTCTCGGCGGCGGCGCGCATGAGGGTGGCATAAACCTCGGCGTCGCGGTACTGCACCAGGCGGTCGAGGTCCTCGGGCAGGGTGAAGACGAGGTGGAAGTACTGGATGGGCAGCAGCTCCAGCGCGCGCGCATCGACCCAGGCGGTGCGCTGGGAGGCGCGACGGATCGTTCAGACAGGGGGGCAGTGGCGGTTGCGGCAGCTGTTGTCGCTGATCTCGACATGGTCGCAGTGATCGCATTGATCGACATGGCCACCGAGGGCGGTGGTGCGGCAGGTCTCGATGGCGTGCAGGGCGCGGCCCTGCTCGAAGCTGGGGTGGTGCTGCGCGCGGTAGGCGTCGCCGTACAGCCGGACCACGTCGGCCAGCTCGAACGGCGGCGGCTCGTGCTCGGCGGGGAACTCGCGGCGGATCTCGGCGGAACGGAAGGGGCTGGCCATCCTTGCAGTATAGTCGTCGATCCCGGCTTCCGGCGGGGGCTTCTCGGGCGGTCCTTCGGCCGGGTGGCCTTTTGCTCTTGCCTGTCCGATCAGGCTGTTGTGCTCGGGCTGTCGGCGGGCACTGTTTATTTATTTAGTCCAACAGTGTATTCGCATGCACGCAGATCGAACCGTCCGGTTGCGTGCAGGAAGAA
Organism: Chromatiaceae bacterium; assembly: GCA_028277905.1. Classification (GTDB taxonomy): domain Bacteria; phylum Pseudomonadota; class Gammaproteobacteria; order Chromatiales; family Chromatiaceae; genus Thiohalocapsa. Next base: position 2,526 of record JANQFI010000411.1, read on the forward strand.
CGCTTCCATTTGCACGCAAAACGCACCATTCAACCTGCGTGCACTCCAAATGGTTCAATTTGCGCTGCACACGAAAAGCAGTACAGTTTTGGCGAAGCTATCGCGAGCCCTCAATCATGTCAACTGGAGCTTCGTGGTTTTCGGGGGCCGGCCCGGGTAGGTGGGGGGAGCTCCGGCAGGGTTTGCCGGGTTTTCTGCAAGCCCCACCGATAATCCTGGGGCCCTGGCGCGCGCGACGTCTGTCGGCGCCGGAACCCTGAACTTCTAATGTCAAGACCGAATTCCCCGCCCCCGGCCCCCCGGCGCGAGCAGGGCACGCCGTCGCGCTGGGATCACTACCGGGAGCTGCTGGCCACGAAGCGGATAGCGCAGGAGGCACGGCGCTGGTATGCGGCGCACGTGGAGCGGTTCCTGGCCGCGGTGAAGCCCACCTCGCTGAAAGCGCTTGCCGCGGACGAGATCACTGGCTATCTCGGGTAGGTGTCGCGCGAGGGCAAGTGGCGAGACTGGCAGTTCCGCCAGCTGGTGGACGCGCTGCAGTTGCTGCTCGTCGAGCTTGCCGACGTGAAGGCGGCCCGGCAGGTCGATTGGGACTATTGGCGCGAGGCCGGGGCGGCATTGCCGGCGGATCATCCGACCATCGCGCGCGAGCAGGCACCGGAGGCGCGGCTGAGGGCCCCGAAGCTCGCCGCCTCCGCCGCGGGATTCCCGATCCTGGCGACACTGGCGCGGACGCTGCGCACCAGGCAGTACTCGATCCGGACCGAGCAGACCTATGTCGACTGGTGCCATCGCTTCCTGCGCCACTGCGAGGGCAAGCCGGTGGAGGCCCTCGGCCCGGCCGACCTGGACGCGTTCCTGACGCATCTGGCGGTGGAGCGCTCGGTGTCGCCGAGCACCCAGAGCGTCGCGCTGAGCGCGTTGGTCTTCCTGTTCAGAGAGGTGCTGGAGCAGCCGCTGGACGGGCTGAAGCTCTCGCGTGCGAGACGGCGCGATCGGCTGCCGGTGGTGTTGACGCGGGCGGAGGTCGAGCGTTTGCTCGGCTGCATGGAGGGGACGTTCGGCTTGATCGCCGGACTGCTGTACGGCACCGGGATGCGGCTGCTGGAGGGCATTCGGCTGCGGGTCGGCGACATCGACTTCGGGCACGAGTCGATCTTGGTGCGCAACGGCAAGGGCGACAAGGATCGCGTCGTTCCGCTGCCCAAGCGCTACCGCTCGGACCTTGCCGAACACCGCAAAGGGGTCGCGGCGCTGCATCGGAAGGACTTGGCGGCCGGCGCGGGCAGGGTGTATCTGCCGTACGCGCTGGCGCGCAAGTATCCGAACGCGCTCAGGGAATGGCTCTGGCAGTACGTCTTCCCGAGCACCCAGCTGTCGCGCGACCCGAAGTCGGGACAGATCCGGCGCCAGCATCTGCACGAATCGACGTTGGGGCGCAGGATACACGCGGCGGCGGCGATGTCGGGGATCACCAAGCGCATGACCAGCCATGTGCTGCGTCATTATTCCGCATACCCGATTATGCCGAGCGGTCGGTTCGGTCCAGCTCTAAACCCTCTTTAGCAGGGACTCACGCTCCAAGCCAACCGCGTTGCATGCGGCATAATCCGGC
>JANQFI010000433.1 GCA_028277905.1 Chromatiaceae bacterium
CGCCGGCTCCGCGGTCTCCGAGCTCTTGGCCCTGCATGGGGTCATGGTGCACGTGCTCCACCTCGGCTTGCCCGACGTCTGCGTCGAGCAGGGCGCGCACGCCGAGCAGCTCGCCGTCTGCGGCCTCGATGCCGCCGGCATCGAGCAGGCGGGGCGCGCCGAGATGGCGGCGCTGGATGTGGCGCCGGAGCGACTCAAGCGGCGCGGAGTGCGGGTGGTCTAAGGCGATTTCTGTCAACAAACAGACCGCCTGGCTTGTCTTTTCGCCCGCCTTCTGCATCGCGGCAGCGGGCACAGAGCTCGACTATGTGCCCGCTGCCGCTCCTTGAAGGCGAGCGAAAATCCTGCGCCATTCGGTATGTTTGTTTCCAGCAATCGCCTAACGCAATGCCAAGGCATGGGCTCCCGGCCGTGTTGCACGCATGCCGGCGGCTTGGCTTCGCTGCCGCAGGCCCACCTTGGACGCTCTGACGGCGGCCGGCCGGTGTGAAGCCAGTGCCCCGGCAGGCAGACTACACTGGCCGCATAACCCTTGCCCCCAGCGCCACCACTTGAGCCCCACCCATGACCCGCAAGCGTCTGCCCATCGGCATTCAGACCTTCCGTAAGATTCGCGAGGACGACGACTACTACTACGTCGACAAGACCGGCTTCGCGCTGCGCCTCGTCGAGGAGGGCGCCCACTACTTCCTGTCGCGTCCGCGGCGCTTTGGCAAGTCGCTGTTCCTGGACACGCTGGCGGAACTGTTCAGCGGCAGCGAGGAGCTGTTCCGGGGTCTCGATGCCCACGAGCGTTGGGACTGGGGTCGGCGCTTCCCGGTGATTCGGCTGAGCTTCGGCGGCGGCGTGGTGCAGAGTCGCGCGGAGCTGGACCGCCGTATCCTGAGGCTGCTGTGCGACAATGCCGACCGTCTCGGCGTCCCCTGCCGCGACCCTCAGGACCCGGTGGTCTGTTTCAGCGAGCTGATTGCGCGCGCCCATGCCGAGCACGGCGAGCGAGTCGTTGTGTTGGTGGACGAGTACGACAAGCCCATCCTGGACAATCTGACCCGGCCGGACCTCGCCCGTGAGGCCCGGGACGGACTGCGCAATCTCTATTCCGTCATCAAGGACAGTGATGCCCACATAGGTTTCGCCTTCCTGACGGGCGTGAGCAAGTTCAGCAAGGTCAGCCTATTCTCTGGGCTAAACAACCTGCGCGATATTACAGTCTCGGCTGAGTATTCCGCCATCTGCGGCTACACGGAGGCCGACCTCGACTTGGTGTTCGCCCCGGAATTGCCTGGGCTCGATCCTGTGCTGATCCGGAGCTGGTACAACGGCTACAACTGGACCGGTGAGACCGTCTACAATCCCTTCGATGTGCTACTGCTGCTACAGGAGCGGGTGTTCCGCCCCTGGTGGTTCGAGACCGCGACACCGACCTTCTTGCTCGATGTTCTAACCGAGCGCCACACCTTCCTGCCACGGCTGGAGCACTTGATCACGAGCGAGCAATTGCTCTCCACCTTCGACGTCGAGCGGATCACGTCTGAGGCGTTGCTGTTCCAGACCGGCTACCTGACCATAGACGCGGTGCAACAAGTGGGTGCCTTCATTCAATACCGGCTGCGGTATCCGAACCTGGAGGTGCGCGCCGCGCTGAACGCCGCGTTGCTTGACCGCCTAGGCGGTGGCGCCTCCGAGATCCCGCGCCAGACCGGCCAGCTCTATGCGCTGCTGCAAGCCAACGATTTCGCAGGCATGCAGACGCTGTTCACGGCCTTCTTCGCCAGCATCCCCCACGACTGGTACCGAAATAACCCCATCGCCAGGTACGAGGGCTACTACGCAAGCGTTTTCTACGCCTACTTCGCGAGCTTGGGGCTGGACCTGACACCGGAGGAGTCCAGTAATGCCGGGCGTCTGGATATGGCCCTGCGCTTCAACGGGCAGGTTTATCTGTTCGAGCTCAAAGTCGTCGAGCTGGCGCCGGACGGCAGCGCGTTGGCGCAGCTCAAGGAGCGCGGCTATGCGGACCGCTATCGCGGGAGCGACGAGCCGATCCATCTAATCGGTGTCGAATTCAGCCGTGAGCAGCGCAGCGTGGTGGGCTTTGCGGTGGAGAGCTTGAACGGCTGAGGCGGCGCATCTGCGACTCTATCTGCGAGTCATGGTGGCTTGCACTAGCGCCAGCGAGAATTCCGCGAGCTCAGGTCCAGCACGTGGGCGATGCCAGCGAGGGCGAGCGCAAGCCCGGTCCAGCCAGGCCAGGCGCCTACCAGCACGCTGCGTAGCGCAATCAGCAACAAAGCGCCGGAGACCAGCGTCGGCAAGACGGAGAGGAGCCCGGGACCGTGATGACGGTATCGTTTGAGCGCATACAGCAGAAGTGCCTCCGCGACCAGGAGCGCAAGGATCAGGTCGACCATTAGGGTCGTATCCAGGAGCTGTACCGGCATCGGGTGGGGCGAGTAATGGTTGTCGCAGGTTGGGCCAAGCCGCAAGTGAGGGTGCGACCCGCATCTGCACTGCACGCGCGTCAGCGCCGCCGCCGCGGCATCCGGTACGGCAGCATCTGCTGGACCACGGGGGAGCGAAAGCGGTTCAGCGACAGGCTCTCGTGCACCGCCGTCAACGGCCGGCCAAGCAGGTGGGTGTCGATAACCGACCGGGAATAGAAGGGCGTGTCCTCTAGGGTCTTGGCGACCCTGGGCGGGTACCTGGGGTCCGCTTGGCTGCTGCGGGGCAGCTGCCAGATGGGCGTGCGCGGCAGGCGGTGATTCGGCGGCGGCTCGAGCTCCTCGACGCCGCCGGCCGTGAATCGCAGCGCCAGGGATTTGGGTCCGGCCTGGCGTCGCTCAATATTGTAGAGGATGGTGGCCTCCGCGCCGGAGCGGCCGGACACCGCCGCCCGCGACCAGTCCCAGTAGACGAAGCCGTCTTCCAGCGGCTCGTCGCCCCAGTTGCGATCGAAGTAGGCGTGGCCGGTCCAGCGCAGCTGAGGCCTCTGCAATTCCACCTCGATACGGGCGCTCGGGGCCACCGGACGCCACCGATGCCGGCCCGCCTCGTCCAGCGTGAAGACGCGCTCGTTGCCGAAATTCGGGCTCAGCCGAACGTGCCCGCGCACCCGCTGCGGGATGGGTGTGCCGATCTCGTCGATGGCGACGGTCAGCCCTTCGCTGGCATCCCAGCGCAGCCGGCTTGGGCCGATGGCGAGCCTGGATGGGCTCTGGTCGAGGGAGCCGCCAGGGCGCTCGGTCATGGTCCAACGGCGCGCCGTGCCGTACAGACAAACATTGAGCGACACATAGTCCCGCGGGTCGTTCTGCCCGCGCCGCCGGCCGCGGAAATAGTAAGGCGAGAAGACGCTGCCAATGAAGGCGATCAGGGTCAATCCATGGCGCCCGTCGTCGCTCAGGCCGTCGAGGTACCACCAGGCATAGCCACCGGCCGGGACCTGAGCATCGAGCTCCGCTGGACAATTCGACACGTCCTGAGACCCTCTCGCTCGTCCCGGCGATTTGCTTGCTGCCGGGGCCGGTTCAGTGCCGGCGCTTGCGGTGCCGCAGCAAGAGTGCCAGCTCGGTCACCGAGAACCAGAGCATGCCGGCGAAGACCATGATGTACGGAACATAGCGAAACGGCGTTGCGCCATCTTCCCCCTTGAAGGCGGCCAGGATGGTGCCGACCGTCAAGCCGCCCCAGAAGAGCAAGGCCGCGATGGGAATGCGGCGCCCCCGGACGGTAACCGGCTCGGCGCTGCGCTCGGTCGGCAGCGGTTCCGGCTCCGGGGTCGGTGCTGTGGGTGCGGAGTCGAGCGTGGCTGCCGGAGCCGCGTTGCCGGCGCCGGCCGCGACCGCTGTCGCGACCGGAAAACCGCACTTCGGGCAGGCAGGCGCGACCTCGGAGACCTGGGCGCTACATTCTGGGCAATCGATGAGGGCCATGGTGTCAACTCCAGTCGATGCGGTCGTCTGCGGGCGCGCCGTTCGCCGCGCCTCTGTTCGATTTCAACCGAATAGTCAATCATGAACCGGCCGGCTCGGCATTGGCGCATGTCATGCCGGACGCAGGCACCGAGGCGATTTCTGTCAACAAACATACTGCCTGGCTTGTCTTTTCGCCCACCTTCTGCGTCGCGGCAGCGGGCACAGAGCTGGACTATGCGCCCGCTGCCGCTCCTTGAAGGCGAGCGAAAATCCTGCGCCATGCGGTATGTTTGTTTCCGGCAATCGCCTGAGCTCGACGCAGCCGCAGTCGGCGCCGCAGGCATCCGGGTATGGGAGACTATTCGCAGGTGCTGGCCGGTCTGAGTCGGCTGCGTGGCCTCAGCGCCCGCCCAGCCCGAGGTCTTCCAGCACTGCAATGGTCGCCTGGCGGCCCGACAGCGCTGCCATGGGCACGCCCGCGCCGGGATGCGTGCTGCCACCGGCGAGATAGAGACCGGGGAGCCTGCTGCGGGCACCTGGCCGGCTGAAGGATGCCTGCCAGCCGTGGGAAGCCCGGCCGTAGAGTGCGCCGCCGGTTGCAGGGAACAAGCGCTCGAAGTGGCTCGGCGACGTGGCGACCCGCGCGTCCGGAGCATGCTCGATATGCAGCCCGCAACGCTCGAGGAGGGCGCAGGTGCTCGCGTAGCAGCGCTCGATCTCGGCTTCGCTGAGCTCGCGCCGGTCGCCGACGGGCGGGGCGTTCACGAGCAGGAGCAGCCGGTCGCCGTCCGTGCCCGCCTGCGTCACAGGGAGGCCTGCTCCGCGATCCTGAGCGCAGATGTAGACCGTGGGTCCCTCGGGTAGCCGGTGGCGCCTGAAGATGTCGTCGAACTCGGCCCGATAGTCGTCGGAGAAGAAGACCGTGTGGCGGACCAGCGGAAACCCCGAGGCTTGCGCGACCATGTTCCAGGTCAGCGCCGACAGGGATCGCTGCGCGGGCGGTGTGGGCGTCACGGCACGGGCCGCGTCGCTGCCGAACAGGCCGCTTCCGACGGCGCTGATGTCGGCGTTGGCGACGACTGCATGCGCCGGAATCCTGGTACCCTCCGGGTCGTCGAGCCGTACGCCCGCGGCCCGGGCACCCTGCGTCAGGATCTCGGCGACCGCTGTCCCATAGCGGATGTCGACGCCCAGTCGCTCGGCGAGTGTGGCCAGCGCGACCGCGAGCCGGTGCATACCGCCCTCGACCAGCCAGACGCCTTCTTGCTCAACGTGTGCGATGAGCATGAGGGTCCCGGGCGCAAGAAATGGCGATGAGCCGGCATAGGTCGAGTAGCGTCCGAACAGCTGCCGCAAGCGCGGATCGCGGAAGTGCTTGCCCAATGCCTGCCAGAGGCTGGCGTAAGGATTGAGCCGCAGCCAACCGCCGAGCCGGCCCTCGCGGCTGACGCGCCCGGTAAGCCCCAGGACATTCGTCTTGCTGTTGGCAATAAAGGAGCTCTTGAGGGTGCAATGGATATTGCGCGCCTCCTCCATGAAGCGCAGATAGCGGCTCCCCTCGCCGTCGCCGCTGAAGGCGTCGATGGCCGCGGCGGATTCGTCCATGTCGGCGAACAGATCCAGATAGCCTGTCGCGTCCCACGCGTGGCGCGCGATGATCTGCGCGGGAGCCAGGGTCAGCTCGTCCTCCAGCGACGCGCCGGCCAGGTCGAACAGCTCCTCGAACACCCAGCGCATGGTGAAGACGGTGGGACCGGCGTCGATGCGCGCATCGCCGACGGCCAGCTCGCGCATCTTGCCGCCTGGCGCCTGCGCGCGCTCCAGCAGGGTGACGTCGCAGCCCTTCGCCGCGAGGGCCACGGCCGCCGAGAGGCCGCCGATGCCGGCTCCAATCACGGCTACCTTGTTGCCTCGCGGCATGATCGTTCTCGCTTCACGGCAGGGTCCGGGGTTGGATAGGGCGCCGAGCCGGCGCGGCCAGATGCAGCGGAGCCAACACCGAACCCTAGCGGCCCGAAACCCTAGCGGCCCGATCTGGCCGCGCACGGCCAGACTCTAATCCGTTCGTAGCGTGAGTGCACTGAGCTGCGGCAGAGACGGGGCATGAGTCGGGATGGCGCCCGAGCTGTCCGCCGGGCGTCGCGTGGGAGCTGCGGCACGACAGAAAAACGCCGATCCGATCTCGGCAAGTCCCGCAATGCAGGGAGCTGCCGGCTCACGGATCGGCGCTGATTCGGCGGACGTCGCGTCGGCGCCGAAGGGGCAGGGCCTCGGTCCAAGCGGCCGGAGCCCTGAGGTCGGGCGTTGCGGCCTGCCCGACCCGTTGCTTGCAGTAATCAGCCGCCCCAATAGGCGTTGTACGGGCTGACGGTGAAGAGCAGCGCGTGCAGCAGGAGGCCGAGCAGGAACACGGACATCAGGATCGGGATCAGCCAAGTCGCGGGGTTCACAACCAGCCAGATCTTCCAGTCGTCTTGTGGGTTCTTCGGGCGCGGAATTTCAGCCATTGGTCTTCTCTCTCGCTATCGTGTGATTTGATGAGGCTTGGTGAGCGGGACTCTTCACAAGCCTTTCAGAGCTCGGGCTTTCAGAACCAGGGCTTCCAGGCCAAGACCAGGAAGTGCGCCAAGGCGGCGATGCCGGCGAACGCGGTGTAGGTTACCTTGAACTGCTCGTGGAACTCTTTGGCCTGATCAACGGTGAGGCCGGAGAGGGAGGTGTCAGCCATTCTTGTATACCTCGGTTCGAATGTGATGTGCCGCGCCTATGTGATCGCGGCGCTGAGTGCCAAGCCGATTGGGACTTGGTGGGGGCCGAATACGCAGGATACTGCGACGCCCAGATTTCTCGCCGCAGTTACTCGGCAGGCGCAGCCTCGGCGGCAGGTGCAGCCTCGGCAGCCGGCGCTGGGGCAGCTTCTTCAACAACCACCTCAGCAACGGCCTCCTCGCCACCCCAATAGGCGTTATAGGGGCTCACCGAGAAGAGCAACGCGTGCAGCAGGAGACCGAGCACGAAGACAGACATCAGGATCGGGATCAGCCAAGTGGCCGGGTTCACGACCAGCCAGATCCGATAGTCCTGCTCCTTCGGCTTGTAGTTGAAGACGTCTTGGAACATATCGTTAACCTCGTGTCAGACTCAGAACCAGGGCTTCCAGGCCAGGACCAACAGGTGGGCCAGAGCCGCGATACCGGCGAACGCGGTGTAGGTGATTTTGAACTGCTCGTGAAATTCTTGGGCTTGGTCGGCCGTCAAGCCGGACAGGCTCTTGGGTTCTGCCATCGATCAACCCTCCGCAAAGGAAATGCATTGTGCCGCGAGCCGCTCGCGGCCTGTTGAATGGGGCGACTCGACCCCGTTGCATCCGGGGGCCAGTAGTACTGATCCCCAAATCCTGGTGGACCCTCAGGATCCACGACTGTCAGTGTAGCTTGACAGATATTGTTGTCAAGCGGGATGTACAGATTTTTTTGGGGGTTTGTCGCCACTCCGTTGCGGGACTCCGCTCCGGAGGCCTAGACGAGGTGCTTGACGATCGCCCCGGGGAAGCGGCCGGCGCCGATGTGAGCACGCCGACAGCGGCCGGTACCTCGGGCTCACAGCCCGGTCAGCAGGACCCCGCCGGACTCGGGTGGTGCTTACAGGGTACGGTGCAGGATGCCAGAGCAAGTTGACGAGCCCTTGGGGTCCCACTAACTTGCGCGGGGCTGGCCCCGTTTTGTCCTGGGGGCCCGTCCGCGATTACCGAGTTGTGGTGGAGGTGAGCACCCGATGAGCGGCACATCCCTGGAAGAGCTGAAGCGCCTCTGGATGCGAGAGGTCCTCCCGAAGGTCCTGCCCTTCGCCGATGCGGCGACCAAGGAGCTCCCGTTGCTGCGGCTGCTGCGGCTGTCGCTGTTCCAGGCCTCGGTGGGCATGATGATGGTGCTGCTCTACGGCACCATGAACCGCGTCATGGTCGTAGAGAAGGGCGTGCCGACCTGGATCATCTCCCTGATGGTGGCGCTGCCGGTGCTGGTGGCGCCCTTCCGTGCCCTGATCGGCTTCAAGTCCGATATCCACCGCTCGGCCTTCGGCTGGCGGCGGGTGCCCTTTATCTGGTTCGGGACCCTGATGCAGTTCGGCGGGCTGGCCATCATGCCCTTCGCGTTGATCCTGTCGGTGGAGGGCGGCCAGGTGCCCAACTTCGTCGGCTGGATCGCCGCCGCGTTCGCCTTCCTGATCGGCGGTGCCGGCATGCATACGACCCAGACCGCCGGCCTCGCACTGGCCACGGATCTGGCGACCGAGGAGAGCCGTCCGCGGGTCGTGGCATTGCTGTTCGTCATGCTGCAGGTGAGCATGCTGGTGGCCGCACTGATCTACGGCGCTCTACTGACCGATTTCAACAGCATGACCCCGGGGGCCGCCAATGGACGGCTGATCGGCGTCCTGCAGGGGGTCGCGCTGGTGACCATCGGCTTGAACCTGCTGGCCCTGTGGAAGCAGGAGGCCATGGACATGGACCGTGCGGAGCGATCCGTCGCCGAGAAGGCCGCAGATGCGCCGCAGCCGCGCTTCATGGACACCTGGCAGCGCTTCATCAGCGGCGGCAGCGCGACGCGGCTCTTGGTGGTGCTGGGGCTAGGCACCGCTGGTTTCACGATGCAGGAGATCCTGCTGGAGCCCTACGGCGGCCAGGTCCTGGACCTGACCGTATCGCAGACGACGCGGCTCACCGCCATCTGGGCCTTCGGTAGCCTGGCCGCGTTCGGGCTCACCGCACATCTGCTTTCCAGGGGCGCCCTGCCGCATCGCATCGCCCTTTATGGTGCGCTGATCGGCGTCGTCGCCTTCGTCGCGGTCATCGCGGCGGACCCGCTGGGCTCGCCCTTGGTGTTTCGGCTCGGTGCATTGCTGATCGGCTTTGGTGGCGGCCTCTTCTCGGTCGGCACCCTGACCGCGGCCATGGACATGGCGCGTGGTGGCCAGAGCGGCTTGGCGCTGGGCGCCTGGGGTGCGATCCAGGCCACTTGCTACGGCATCGCCGTTGGCCTCGGCGGCGCGTTGCGGGACATCTTCACGGCGCTGAACCCCTTTGTTTGGGTCGGCATCGATTGGAGCGGTCCGGTGGTGGGCTACAGCGTCGTCTACGGCCTGGAGATCCTGCTGCTCATCGCCGCCGCCATCATCCTGCTGCCGCTCGCCCTGCGCCGGCGCGGCGCAGATACGGACGAGACCGCGCGCCGGGAGAGGTTCGGCATCGCCGAGATGCCGTGAAGAAGCACCCATTGATCGAAGTTGCGTGCGCCGGGCAGGATGCCCTCGTGAGTCATCGCCGACACGAACCCTTGAAGATTGAGCGATTGCCGGAGACGCGGATACCGAAGGCCGCAGGAGGCTCGTTCGCCCGCAAGGAACGGGAGCGGGCGCAGCGTCAACCGATGTGCCTGTTGCCGCGACGCAGAAGCTGGGCAAAAAGGCAAGCCAAGCGCTATGTTTCTTGGCAGAAATCCCCTCAGGCGCCGAAGCCTTCGTTGGCGTAACCGTTCAGACCCCCCTCCCAAGAATCTGCGCCTGATAGGCAAAAATCAGAGGCTTATGTTCGGATTCGCCGCAAATCAATGAGGGCGTCTGAACGGTTACTCATTGGCTAGCGAGGCCCTGCGTCAGACCGACGAGCCATAATTTTGCTGCGCCGCACACAAAGCTTGACTCATTTGTAAAGATGGCGGCCACTCAAGGTTTCTAGTGCTTTGCTGCGGAAGTTCCGAGACCGGATCCCCTCATTGTCGTAATCGAATATCCGCATGGTGAGACCGCGGTCACGACAACGACCTGAGGCGGTCTCGGGACATTCGCACTGCTGCACTAGTGGTGGGCGGCGGGGAATCTGTTCGCAAGCTGTTACCGAGAGCCACTGCGCCCGGTCATCCTTAGGCGATTGCCGGAAGCAAACATACGGAATGGCGCAGGATTCTCGTCCGCCTTCGCGAAGCGGCAGCGCGTGCATAGTCGTTCTATGTGCGCGTTGCCGCGACAAAGAAGGCGGGCGAGAAGACAA
>JANQFI010000435.1 GCA_028277905.1 Chromatiaceae bacterium
ACAGACCGAATAGCGCAGGATGTTCGCTCGCCTTCAAGGAGCGGCAGCGGGCGCATAGTCGAGCTCCGTGCCCGCTGCCGCGACGCAGAAGGCGGGCGAAAAGACAAGCCAGGCGGTATGTTTGTTGACAGAAATCGCCTAAGTCGATGCCAGTGGGCACGCGCCTTGCGGGGATTCCGTCACCTGATCCCACAAGGATGGCCCGGACTCACCCCCCGCAGGCGTCGACTGCGCAGGTCCTGGCCGCGACTGGAAAGCACGTTCCGCGCCAGTTGACCAAGAACCCAGAATTTCAGAATGTTAACAGGAAGCACGGCCGTCGCCCCTGGGCGCCACGCTGGAAACTGTAAAGAATCCTGACACCCGCAACGACCGGTGACCGGCTGGCTGCCCCGCGACAGGCCTAGCCTCGAAGCTCCTAAGGCGCTGTTCTGAAATCCCTATCTTGCTACCCGGCGGACGCGCAGGGCGAGCGAAGCGCCGTCGTATCCCCGGAATCGGGTCGAGGGACCTGTAAAGAAGGCAGAACATGCCACGGACGCTTTGGCCGCGAGCGCTGCAACAAGGCTTCCCGGCCCGGATCCCCACAAAGCAGCTGATCTCGGGGTTGGAGAAGCGCTGCACGCGGAGGTCGCCGCCCGGGCAGCTGTTTCTAACCAAAGTCCCACCCCGGGGCAGCCGCGCGGTAGGCTGCCGCACTGGGTCTCGCGAGGCTGCGGAAGTGCGCGCGCCCTCACAGGTGCAGAGAACCGAAATCGGGCTCGGAATCGGGATCGTGCTAGCGTCTCAGGCTGCTCGCGACGCCTGGATCATCTCGTACGCCCGCCGAATTTCGTGGGTCTTCTGGCTCGCGAGCCGGATCATGTCCTCCGGCAGCCCCTTGGAGACCAGCTTGTCCGGATGGTGCTGGCTCAGGAGCTTGCGGTAGGCGCGCTTGATCGCGTCGTCGGAATCCTTCGGCCCGACCCCGAGGAGCGAGTAGGCATCCTTCAAGGTCGGCCCGGAGCGCTGCGCCCGGCGGCCGGCACCACCGGAGCGACCACCGGCGCCGCTGCCCTGCCGCCAAGTCTGCTCGCGCCAGCCGCCGGCACCCCCGGCAGCTGCACCGGCGAAGCGCCGCTGCATCCGCACCAGGTTCTCGAGCTGGCGGAACAAGAGCGCCGAGATACCAAGACCCTCGCGGATCTGCTCCAACACCCGACGCTTGGCGCCCGATGGCTCGCCGTCGGCATAGGCCGCCTGCAGCTGTACCTCCAGGAAGAGCTGGGTCAGCAGGCGCCGGCCCACACACTCGCGCCGGAAGCGGGCGATGACCCCGTCGAGGTCGAACCCGGGCTGCTTCCCCTGCCGGAACAGCGTGATGGCCGCGCTGCGCCGCTCGCCGCTCAGCTGCAGCCGCGACATGACCGTCTCGGCGAGCGCGATCTCGGCCTCGGACACCCGCCCGTCCGCCTTGGCCAGGTGGCCCATCACCGAGAAGGTGGCCGTGAAGAAGGCGCTCTCGATGCGGCGGCGGTCGCCGAAGGGGAGGCCATAATCCTCGGCCAGCTGCTGCACGCCCTTGTCTATGCCATGGCCCAGCGTGGCACCCAAGACCGCGCCGATGGGGCCGCCGGCGGCGAAGCCCAGCAGGCCGCCGACGACCTTCCCGAACCAGCTCACGTCACTTGCCTTTCAGATACTGCTCGTCCGAGAAGGAGTAGACCCATTCCGGGCGGAATGCAACCAGGATCACCATGATCCAGCCGTTCAGCATCGCCTCCGGCAGGAACATGAGCGGGAAGAATGGCAGCACCGTCTGGCTCAGCTCGGCGAAGGTGTAGGCGCCGCTGCCCACCAGCAGCCAGGCGGCCATGTATCCCATGCCCACGCCCACCAGGCCAGCGGTCAGAAAGCCGTTGACCAAGACGTAGACGAAGAATTGCCTTGGGAGGTAGCGGCGGATCAGCACCAGCGCGATCTGTGTCAGCGTGATGGGCAGCACGGCGCCAACCAGGGCGTTCAGCGCGAAGCCGTCCCAGGCCATGCTGGCGTTGAGGTAAACCCCCAGCAGCGCCAGCGACGCGGCGACGACGGCGAGCGACCAGCTGAACACAAGGGTCAGGGCCGTGAGCCCCAACAGGTGGTAGTGGAGCCCGGGCTGCACCTGCGTCTCCATCTGCCACAGAAACATCAATACCAAGGTGGCGCCGAAGAAGACGTGCGTCAGACGGGCCGCCAGCAGCTTGCGCCAGGGCGCGAGCCAGAGCGCCAAGCCCAGACACAGCAGGTAGAGCACCAGCGCGGCCCAGGTGGTGGTGGACGAGAACAAGGCGGGGTCGAGTGACATGCGGGGTCGGCGCCGCGGCGCCTGGTGCACCAATCCCATGATAAGTCGGGGTTGGATCGGATAACACAAACCCGGGCGGCGCGGGATGCGAGGCACCCGAAGCGCCGGCGACCGGGAGCGCCGGCGCTCCGGTCAAGCCGCGACTATCAGCATCCACCCCCGGGGCGATCGACCGGTCCTTGGACCTTGGTCGCGACGCGCGCAGTTTGAGGCAAGCCCCAAGGCGCATCACCTGAAAGCACACCGAGAAACCACCAGACCAGGAGCCAGCCCATGCTCTACCGCCCCCTCGGCCGCACCGACCTCAGGGTCAGCGCCCTCTGTCTCGGCACCATGACCTTCGGCGAGCAGAACACCGCCGCGGATGCCGCCGCTCAGCTCAACCGCGCTGTCGCCGCCGGCATCAACTTCATCGACACCGCGGAGATGTACCCCGTGCCGCCCAGGGTCGAGACCATGGGCCGCACCGAGGAGTACATCGGCCGCTGGCTCGCCGAGCACGGCGGCCGGGACAAGCTCGTCATCGCCACCAAGGTAGCCGGCCCCGGCGACTGGCTGCCCTACATCCGCGGCGGCAACAACCGCCTCGATCGCCCCAACATCGAGCAGGCGCTGGACGACAGCCTGCGCCGGCTCCGCACGGACTACCTCGACCTCTACCAGCTGCACTGGCCCGACCGGCAGACCAACATCTTCGGCCGGCTCGGCTACGAGCACCCGGCGGACGACACCAGCGTGCCGCTGCGCGAGACGCTTGAGGTCCTGGACAAACTGGTGCAATCGGGCAAGGTCCGCCACCTGGGCCTGTCCAACGAAACCCCCTGGGGCACCATGCGCTTCCTGGAACTGGCCGAGCGGCACGGCCTGCCGCGGATGGTGAGCATTCAGAATCCTTACAATCTGCTGAACCGGACCTTCGAGATCGGCCTTGCCGAGGTATCCTTGCGCGAGCACTGCGGCCTGCTGGCCTACTCGCCGATGGCCTTCGGTGCCCTGAGCGGCAAGTACCTCGAAGGCCGACGTCCGCCCCAGGGCCGGTTGACCCTGTTCTCGCGCTTCAGCCGTTACTCCAACGAGGAGGCGGTGGCCGCGACCGCCGACTACGTCGCCATCGCCCGCAAGCACGGCCTGGAGCCGGCGCAGATGGCGCTGGCCTTCGTCACCGGCCGGCCCTTCGTCACGTCCAACATCATAGGCGCGACGACGCCAGAGCAGCTGGAGCAGAACCTCGGCAGCATCGAGCTGACCCTGGACGACGAGGTGCTCGCGGACATCGAGGCGGCACATACCCGCCAGCCCAACCCGAGTCCTTAGGTTCCATGCTCGCCGCTCTTGTGCCCCCGGCGCCGCGGTAGGCCCCGACGGCGGATCAACGGGTGGCGCGCTTCGTGGAGACTTCGGGCCGGTGGCTCCGATAGGCCAGCGCCAGCATCCCGGCCCCGGCCAGCAGCATGGGCAGGGACAGCAGCTGGCCCATACTGAGCCAGTCGAAGGCGAGATAGCCGATATGGGCGTCCGGCTGGCGAACGAGCTCCACCGTGAACCGGAAGATCCCATACAGCAGCAGGAACAAGCCGCCCACGGCCATGGTCGGCCGCGGCCGGCTGGAGAACCACCAGAGGATCAGGAATAGCACGAGGCCTTCGAGACCGGCCTCGTAGAGCTGCGAAGGATGCAGCGCGGGGCTGAGCTCGATGCCCGCGGGCAACCCGGCGCAGTGCTCCGGGAAGCGCTCGCAGGGGAGCTGCATGGCCCAGGGGACCGAGGTGGGATGCCCCCAGAGCTCGCCGTTGACGAAGTTACCGATGCGCCCGGCGAGGATGCCGGGCGGCACCAGGGGTGCGACGAAATCGCCCACTTGGAAGAAGCTCAGGCGGTGCTTGCGTCCGAACAGCCAGATCGCGATGAGCACGCCGATGAGCCCGCCGTGGAAGGACATGCCGCCCTCCCAGACCTTCAGAACATTGAGTGGGTTGGCGAGGATCTGGTCGTAGCCGTAGAACAGCATGTAGCCGAGCCGTCCGCCGGCGACGACGCCCACCACCACATAGAACACCAGGTCGTCCACCATGGCACCGGTCCAGCGCGCGCCCGGGCCAGCGCCGGTGCGGGACGCGCGCCAGCGGCCGAGCAGCCAACCGAGCAGGAAGCCAATGAGATACATCAGGCCGTACCAGTGGACCTTGAGCGGGCCCAGCTGGAAGGCGACAGGGTCGATATGCGGGTAGGTCAGCATGGGCGCGGATCTTAGGCGATTTCTGTCAACAAACATACCGCCTGGCTTGTCTTTTCGCCCGCCTTCTGCGTCGCGGCAGCGGGCACAGAGCTCGACTATGCACCCGCTGCC
>JANQFI010000468.1 GCA_028277905.1 Chromatiaceae bacterium
CAAGGTTGATGCCAGAAGGCTACCAGACCTCGATTGGAGCGCGCTGTGCCACGTCAGCTGCAGCGCCTTGTTAGGCGGCGTGCGCCTACGGTTGGGCAGCCTCATACCGGAGAAAGCGGTATGTGCGGCGGCGGCTGAACTGGGAGTCGGTCTCTGCAAGGACAGCACGGCGCCCCTGAATGACCGGGATCTTGTTGTGCACGCGGGCACGAACTTCAGCTCCCGAATCGAGCACCGCACGAAGATAGAGGCGGTGACCCTCCTCCGCAGGCGTTCCGACAACGCCGACAACGACCGCGGAGACCTCGCGAGTGTCGCCGGGAAACCTCGCCAGGAAGGCCACTGCCAAGATGACGGAAACCAAGCTTAGTCCGGCAGCCCAGAATCCGAGAGTTCGAAGGTGCTCGCGCCGAATGAGTTGGTCGATTGAAGCGTTCCGTCCGCCACTCACTCGCGCCGCCTAACGGACTGGGCGTTCAGCTGCAGACAACAGCGCTGACCGCCAGCGCTGCTGCAGAAGCGCCCGCCGCCAGAACGGTACCACGACTCAATTGGACAGCGCTGTTGACTGTCAGCTGCAACGCCTTGTTAGGCAGCAGCGACCTTGCGCCTGAGATACCCGCCAAGGGCTGCCGACCCGACGTAAAGCGCCGCCAAGGCGGCAATATGGAGGGCGAGTTCGGCACGACGTCCCGGATCAAAGAGAGCGAGACCGACAGCGAGGCCGAGGACTGCGGTCGCAACAGCGTTCGGGATCTCTGCCCCTGGGCGGAGCAGGGCCGCTACGTAGCCACCACCCACCGCACTCGCGATCGTGCCGAACAGCAACATGGCGAGGCCGCCGGCTCCGGTGACCGGAGACGACGCACCAAGTAGACCTGCCGCCATGCCAACGAAAAATCCGAGAAGCAGCGAGGCCGCGAAGCCGCACACTACCGCGATCACGGAGAGATCTCGCCACATGGCCTGCTGCCTAACGAAGTGGGCGCTCAGCTGCAGACAAGGGCCGCTGCCCGAGGCCGCTCGGAGTGCCCATGGTGCGGTGCCCAGGGTACCAGAGGTCGATTGGAAA
>JANQFI010000539.1 GCA_028277905.1 Chromatiaceae bacterium
CAGGACGGCAAAGAACTGGCGTAAGGCGGGGGGTGAGCGCACGGATCAGACCATCTTGCGCAGCTCGTACTCCAGGATGCCCTCGGCGCCGGCGGCGGATAGCTGCGGGATCAGCTCGCGCACCTGGCTTGCATCGACGATGGTCTCCAGCGCAAGCCAGCGCTTGTCGTAGAGGTGGCTGACGGTCGGCGCGTGCAGGCTCGGCAGCAGGGCCACCACGGCGTCGAGCTTGCTTGCGGGCAAGTTGCACTTGAGCGCCACCTTGTGGCGTGCCGCCAGGGCCGCCTTGAGCATCAGCGCAATCCGCTCGATGCAGGCGCGCCGCTCGGGGTCGGCCATGGCGGTGTGGTTGGCGATGAGCCGGGTATCCGTGAGCAGCAGGTCGGCGACGATGCGCAGCCCGTGGGCGCGGATGGTGCTGCCGGTCTCGGTGATTTCCACGACCGCGTCCACCAAGCCCTCGACCGCCTTGGCCTCGGTGGCGCCCCAGGAGAACTCCACGTCGGCGTCGATGCCGCGGTCGGCCAGGTAACGTCGGGTGAAGCCCACGAGCTCGGTGGCGACCTTGCGGCCAGCGAGGTCTTCCACGCGCTGGATCGGCGAGTGCTCGGGCACTACCAGCACCCAGCGGCTCGGGCGGTTGGAGGCCTTGGAGTAGGTGAGGGTGCAAACCTCGGCGACATCCGCGTCGGTCTCGAGGATCCAGTCGAGCCCGGTCAGGCCGAGGTCCAGGGTGCCCCGCTCCACGTATCGCGCCATTTCCTGCGCGCGCACCAGGGCACAACGGATGGCGGGGTCGTCGATATCCGGAAAGTAGTTGCGCGAGTGCGGCGTGATGCGCCAGCCCGCTTGGTCGAAGAGTGCGATAGTGGCCTCCTCGAGGCTGCCCTTGGGTATGCCAAGCTTGAGCGGGGTCATGGCCGGTAGGGACGGAGCGGCTGGGGTGTGGCACAGGGGTCAGTATTATTACCGATCGGCGCGCCGCGCGTGGACGCCACGGCGACGGGCGTTGCGATGGTGCAACTGATGGTGTCCTTGCGCTTGCTCAAATGCCACAACAGGATTAGGCTCACCCGCCAAAGGGTTTTGTGAGCCGGAGACGGCCGTCCGTGCGCGCTTTGTGGGCATTTGGAGGTGCGCCTGAGGGTTGGATCGGGGCCAAGACCCTGGGGGGCGCCCGCCGATCCTCAGTTTCCCAGTACTCTCCACGCCGTCCATGCCGCATCTGCCCATCGCCGCCGTCCTGGTGCTGCCCTGCATCCTCGCCGCTCCCGCTGCCACGGCGGCGGAGGAAGCCGCGCCCGAGGCGACCGTTCGCGCAGACGGCCTGCGCGAGGCCGGCTGGCTGCAGAGCATCCGCCTCGAGCCCTACGGGGTGCGGGTCACCGCCAAGCTCGATACTGGCGCCAAGTCAAGCACGATTCACGCCGTGGACGTGGAGCGCTTCGAGCGCAATGGCGTCAAGCGGGTCAAGTTCTCGCTGTACAAGGATCACGCGGGCCAGGATGGCCCCAAGATCACCTATGACTTACCCATCGCGGGTGACGTGCGTATCAAGCGCGGCGTCGGTGAGCCCTCGGCGGAGCGTGTGACCGTCAAGCTCCGTTTCTGTGTCGACGGCGAGGTCATGGACGCGCGCTTCAGCCTGGACAACCGCGTCCACTTCAATTATCCGGTGCTGCTGGGGCGCGAGCTCCTCAAGGAGCACTTCGTGGTGAATCCGGGCAAGACCTTCCTCTTGCCTTACGACTGTCCGTCGGGCAAGGACGCGGACTGATGGCGCAGCCTTTCTTCGCGCGGTTGTCGCCCTTGGCGATCATCGCGCTGCTGCTCGCCGGTGTCGGCATGAGCATGACGGTGCTCAAGGCGGTCCGTTATCAAGTCCCGCTGCTGCCGGAGCTGACCACGACGGTCTGGACCGTGGAGGCGCGCATCGGCTTCGAGGGCAGGGGCGGCTCGTCTAAGGTGGAGCTCCTGCTGCCGCTTCCCGTGTCCATGGAGCGCGCCATCGACGAGAGCTTCGTCTCGCGCGGCTACGGACTCGCCATCTTCGATGCCAGGGGACGCCCGCGTGAGGCCACCTGGACCCTTAGACGCACGTCGAAGAGCGAGCAGGCACTCTACTACCAGGTGAAGGTGGCCGGCGACAAGGTGCTCACCGACGCATCGGTGCCGCCCTTCCCGCCGGTACCGGACTACAAGGAGCCGCTCGGCTCCGCCATTCAGGCCGTGCTGAGCCGGGCGCGCCAGCAGTCCGCGGACGTCTTCTCCTTCACCGAGCAGACCATGCTGATTCTGGCGGATGGCGACGACGAGAACGTCAAGGTCATCCGCAATGTCGACGACCGCCCCAGCTGGGAGCACCTGGTGGCGGAGATCCTTGCCGGCGCCCGCATCCCGACCCGCATCGCCTATGGTCTGCCCCTGAGCCGCCCGCAGGTGGATGCCAAGCTGATCCCTTGGCTGGAGGTGCACAACGGCGACACCTGGCAGGGTTATGATGCCGCCACCGGCACGCCAGGCTATCCGCCGGGCTTCTTCATCTGGCGCTACGACAGCTCGGACCTGCTGCGGGTGCGCGGCGTCCGCAATCTGCAGCTGGGATTCTCCACCACCCAGACGCGGGTGCCGCAGATGGACGTCGCCGAGCTCACGGGCGCGGCCTTCCGGGTGCAGCCCTTCGGCATCGATCTCACGCACCTGCCGGTGTCGGTGCAGAACCTCTATCACGTGGCGCTGATGCTGCCGCTCGGGGCCCTGGTCGTGGCCTTCATGCGCGTCGTGGTGGGCGTGCCCACCTTCGGTACCTTCATGCCGATCCTGATCGCGCTGGCCTTCCGCGAGACCCAGCTCGCCTGGGGGGTGGTGCTCTTCCTGAGTCTCGTCTTCGTCGGCCTGTCGCTGCGGCTGATGCTGGCGCAGCTGCGGTTGCTGCTGGTGCCGCGCCTCGCGGCGATCCTGGTGGTCGTGGTGTGCCTGATGCTGGCCATCACGGTGCTGAGCTATCGGCTCGGGATCGAACAGGGCCTGTCCATCGCGTTGTTCCCGATGGTGATCCTGACCATGACCATCGAGCGGATGTCCATCGTCTGGGAGGAGCGCGGCTTCGCGGAGACGGCCAAGGAGACCATCGGCTCGTTGCTGGTGGCGATCTGCGGCTACTTCGTCATGAACCAGCCGCATCTCGATCACCTGATGTTCTACTTCCCAGAGCTCCTGCTGGTCGTGCTGGCGGCGACCCTGATGCTCGGTGCCTACAGTGGCTACCGGCTGACGGAGCTGTTCCGGTTCGCCGCCCTGGCGCGAGAACGCTGAGCCATGGCCTCCAATGTGCTGACACGCTGGTGGGGTCTGGCGCGCGGCGGTGTGCTGGGCATCAATGCCCGTAACCGTCGCTATGTGATGCGTTACAACCCGCGCAGCAAGTATCCGCTGGTGGACGACAAGCTCACCACCAAGCGCTTGGCGCTGGACGCGGGCCTCGCGGTGCCCGAGCTCTATGGTGCCGTGCGCTTCCAGGGCGAGCTGATCCACCTGGACCGGCTGTTGGACGGGCTCGAGTCCTTCGTCATCAAGCCCGCCCACGGCAGCGGCGGCGATGGCGTACTGGTCATCACGGACCGGCGCCGTGGACTCTTCATCAAGGGCGACGGCCGCGCGCTGATGCTGCGCGACATCGAGTACTTCGTCTCTAACATCCTGAGCGGCGTGCACTCCCTCGGCGGCATCCCGGACGCCGCCATGATCGAGTACCGAGTGCGCCCGAGCCGGCTCTTCGACACGATCAGCTATCGCGGCGTGCCGGACATCCGGCTCTTGCTCTTTCGCGGCATCCCCACGATGGCCATGGTGCGTCTCCCCACGCGCGCCTCCGACGGCAAGGCCAACCTGCACCAGGGCGCGGTGGGCGTCGGCATCGCGCTCGCCACCGGCATCACCACCCACGGCGTGGCGCGCGATCAGGTTATCGACGAGCATCCGGACTTCGGCACGCCCCTGACCGGCCATGCCATTCCCGATTGGGAGGCGCTGCTCGCCGTCGGCGCGCGCTGCGCGGACCTCGCCGGGCTCGGCTACTGCGGTGTAGACCTGGTACTGGACGAAGCCCGTGGACCCATGATGCTCGAGGTCAACGCCAGGCCCGGGCTCGCCATCCAGATCGCCAACCAGTGCGGCCTGCAACAACGCCTCAAGGCCGTCGAGGCGATGCACGCCCTGCCGGCGGACATCGGCGAGCGGATCGCACTGGCGCGGGAGCTTGACGGGGCCGGCGGGCCGGCCGCGACACCCGTGCCGCCGGCCGCCGAGCCGGCATCTGCTGAGCCGGCGCCGGCGCCGGCCGCGCCGCCATGCACCAAGGCCGCTCTGGCGGCGCCGCCCGCCGAGCTGCGCCCGAAGGCGAGGCGCGTGCTAAGCCCGAGACCGCCGGCTGAGACGGCCATCGCAGAGCCGGTGCAGGCCGATCGCGTGCACACCGCCTGAGCCGAGAGCGCCCGGGTGCGCCGACTACAAATCGGTGGGCGGCTCGTCCGCCCGCACGCCAGCGCGGATCACCTGGTCCAGTGCGGATCAGATGTAGCGCCAGCTCAGAACCGGCAAACCGTCTTCCCGCCTTGCTCGATCCAGCCGTGGATCATCTTCGGCGTGGTCATGCCGCTGGCGCAGCGGCCGGCGGTGTCGATGCAGATCACGCCGCCGCGGCCCTGGACCTTGCGGGAGAGATAACCGATCCCGTAGTCGACGGCACCTGCGGCATCGACGCCGGTGAATTCTACGGCGTTGGCAACGGTCTTGGCGAAGACCGTGCGCATGAACTCTTCGCCAAAGCCTGTGGTGGAGACGGCGCAGGTCTCGTTGTCGGCGTAGACGCCGGCGCCGATGATGGGGGAGTCGCCGATGCGGCCCATGCGCTTGTTGACAATGCCGCCTGTGGAGGTGGCCGCGGCGAGGTTGCCGTCGCGGTCGCGGGCGACCGCGCCGACGGTCCCGTACTTCTGCTCGTCGCCGTCGTCGTCATGGTCGAGCATGATGCGTCCGCGCAGCCGCGCCTGTTCCAGCTGCTGGATGCGGTCCGGCGTGAAGAAGTAGTGATCCGGGGTCAGCTTCATCCCACAGTGCTCGGCGAAGTGCAGGGCACCCTCGGCCATCAGCAGCACGTGCTCGCTGCCGTCCATCACCAGGCGCGCCAGCTGCACCGGGTTGGCGACGTTACCGACGGCGGCGACGGCACCGGCGGCGAGATCGCGGCCGTCCATGATGCCCGCGTCCATTTCCACCTTGCCGTTCTCGTTCAGCACCGAGCCGCAGCCGGCGTTGAACAGCGGGTCGTCCTCGAGCTGCGAGGCGCAGGACTCGACCGCCTCCACCGCGCTGGCACCCTGTTGCAGCATGGCGCGGCCGTGCTCCAGCACCACCCGGATACTCTCCAGGTAACGCACGGCGACGCGCTCATCCTTGACGTTCCCGAGCGTCCCAGCGCCACCATGGACCATCAGGGAGAAGCTGTCTTGCATAGCGTCGCGACCTTGGCGCCGGGTCTGGCGCCCATTGCTTGTGGGCCGATTGAGTATGGATGGCGTGCTAGTCGCACCTGGCGCAGAGCCGCAGGCGAGATCGACCGTCAATGAGGATGGGGACGAAGTGGAAGAACCGCAGTCCGGAATCCCGTATTGGTCGCACTCGGACTAGAGCCTTGCCAGCAGCGCCCGCTCCAGCGCGGTCTGGGCAGCCCTATCGCCGGCGAGCAGCACCACGAGCTTGCCGATCAGGATCGGGCCCCAGTTGACCAGCACGACACCAGTGCCGGTTGCGGGGTCGTACTCGATGCCCCTCAGGTTCAGTGTGTCCAGGCTCCGAGGGTGGCTATGATAAGCCTTGGCGAGCCAGTGCCGGATACCGAGCTTGTGCGCGATGCCTGTGGGATAGCTGGCACCGTTGTAGCGTGGGTTGCACTCGATGGCCAGGAAGTCTGGGCTCGCCTTGTCGCCGACGACGGCTACGTCGAAGGCGAAAATGCCCTGCATGCCCTGGGTATGCAGCCACCGGGCTATGGGCTCGACGGCGTCCCAGGGCGCATGGCGCGCTGGGTAGCGGTTGCCCTGATGTGCAAAGCCCTCCAGCACTTGCTCGGTGGCCGCGTAGCGGCGGAGCTCGGTGCCGTCACAACGGTACTGCAGGTTCAGGAAGAGCTCTGTGGCGACCTCCTGCTGGATCTGCACCGGCGTGCCGGTGGCGAACCGGGCGACGGCCGCCCGCAGTGCTGCGGCGTCGGCGCAGCGATGAATGCCGACCCCGGAGACGGACACGGCCGCCTTGAGGTAACAAGGGTAGCGGGCCGCGGCGACATCGGCCGCGGTGATGGCGTCGACGCTCGCAAAGGTCAGGGTGACAGGTACGGGCACGCCGAGCCGGCGGGCGACCTCCACAAAGGTGTTCTTGGAGTTGATGGCGGCCACGCTGCGCAGCCAGCGTAGATCCGGACGCACCGCGTGCTCGTCGGGGCCGAAGAAGAAGACCGACACCGCATGTGTCGGGTGCTCGGCGAGCCGTTGGTGCCCGACATCCCAGACGATGTCCGTCGTGTGGCTCAGACCGACACGCTGGTAGTGCGCGCTGATAGCCGCCCACTGACTCCGCAGGTCCGGGTGCAGCTGCAGGATGTCTCCGGGCTCGCTCAGGCCGAGCGCACGGCCCGAATACAGGTGGTTGCCGGTGACGCCCTCGGCCGTACAGCCCATGATGTCGTGGTTGAGGATCTGCCGCACGCGCTGTGCGCCGACCCTCTGCGCCAAAGCCGCCCCCATGTCCAAAGCCCCAGGTCTGCGGTTAACGGCTCTGTCCAAAGCAACATCGGTGCCATCGGTTGTCTGCCGGGATGCCTTGCGGCGCGCCGAGTCGGCACGGTCCCATTTGGTGCGTGTGCTGACCCGCCTGCACCTCCTCGGGGCGTTTCCGGATGACGGGGTCTGGCTACCAGGTGTCGCCGCGGCGCGCCGGCGGCGGACTCGGCCGTGATCCCCGCCGCAATTCCCACCGGATTCAGGGCGGTAGCGCGCGCTGGGGCGACCCGTCGCTGGCGGCCGGGCCGCCGAGCTTGGGATCGAGGAAGGTACGACGGAAGCGGTCACACCGGTCGATGAGCTCGCGGGTGCTCTTCGGCATGGGCACCCGTGCACGCACGATGTGACTCACCAGGGCGGTGCCGACCTTGAGGATGCGGTTTGCCTCCTGGGCCTCGTGGATCGCCAGCAAGCTCGGTGCCGGCGGCAGTCGTGGCTGTACCCGCCGCAGCCTGTCACTGGCTACCACGAAGGCGGGCCAGACCGAGAAGATTACCGGGTCCGTGCGCAGGATCTCGCACTTGTGCTTGGCCGCCTCGGCAAGCTCGTCCAGCAACGGCTTCAGCGCTGGCAGCTGCTTGCTGCCCTCGAAGGTGGCCGCGATGGTGCCAGTGATGCGATCGATGTCGCGCATGGTCTGCGCGATCTTCAGGTACCGACTCTGATAGAAGGTCGCGATGGGCTGGCTGAAGGCCTTGAACGGCTCGCCCCAAAGCTCGTCGATGCCCTCGTCGCCGCCGCGGTGGCGCACCAGTCGGCCCAGCTCAAGGGCCTCTAGGAGGTAGTCGCCGCACTCCTTCATCAGGGCGTCGTCGGGTTCCACCTCGACGCCCTCGGCCTGCAGCTCGACGAGCTTGGTGAAGATGGCGGTGGCGCGATTGAACAGCGCGCCGGCGAGCATGGCTCCATTGACACGCTTGCGCTCCGGGTCCGTTTCGCGCTCATAGGCCTCCCGCGCTTCCGCGAGCCGAAAGCCCGGAATGTTGACGCCGTGCTCGACATGGTTGAACAGCCGGCGCGTCAGCGCCTCGATCAGCGCCTTCTTGGCGGCGAGGCTCTCCGGCGGCGGGTTGTAGTACTTGATCCAATAGCCGGAATAGAACACACAGGTGCGGCCGCGGACCTCCCTGATGGTGCCGTCAGTGGCGGTGGCGTCCGGGACGTCGATGGCATCTGGAAACCGGTGCTTGGGGATTCCGCTCTCGGGCTCGCTCGGCATGTTGAACAATCTGGCTCCAACCCGGCTTAGGGCAGCGGCGGCGGCAAGCCGACGGGGGCTCATTGTCGGTGCTGCCTCTGCGCCTTTGCAACTGTGCAAACAGGTTACAATTTCATACGCAAACGATTGAAAGACTTGGCTTCTCCTGCCGTTTGGGTCTATGATCCGCGAAACGGCGAGCGCCGTCTGTACCGCCCTGTCAACCGTTCGCGAAGATCCCTGCCGCGACGCCACGGCCGGAGGCCAATCACAGCATGCATGAGCCACGCATTTCCCCTAGTGCCGGTACCCCTACAAGCACCGGTGTCGGCATCCCCTTCGGCATCCGGCGGCCGCCCTTCCCGAGCTTGCGGATGGGCGCGCTCTACCGGGGTCCCGCGCGCATCGGGCGAGAGCCGTTGCCGCGATGGGGACAATCGCCTGCGCCGGTTGCGGCTTGCTTGCTCGCCATCGCTTGCTTGCTGGCCATGGCGCTGCCGGCGCCGGTCGCCGCGTCGACCGCAGGCGACACCGCCGCGGCGGCCGCATCGACCGGGGAAGGCGCGCCGGCGCGCACAGCCCTACCGCGCCCGCCCAATTCGCCGCGCCCCAGCCGCGCGACCATCGAGCGGCTCATCGACCGCTACGCCAAGCGTCAGGGCCTGGAACGCGACCTTGTTCACGCCGTGGTGCTTGCGGAGTCTGCCTACAATGCCCACGCCGTGTCTCCCGCCGGCGCCGTGGGTGTGATGCAGGTGATGCCGGCGACGGCGGCGGGCTACGGCGTGCACTCCGTGGCGGCCCTGTTCGACCCCGATACCAATGTACGGGTCGGGACCCGGCATCTGAAAAAGCTCGTCTCACGCTATGGTATCGGCAAGGCCGTGATGGCCTACAACGCGGGTGAGGGTGCCCTTCAGCGCCAGGGCGGCTTCGTACGCTATCCCGAGACGCAGCGCTACACGCACACCGTGCTGAGCAACTATCTGCGCCGCAAGGGTATAGGCGCCTACTCCGCCAAGGCCAGACAGGTCACTGGCATCACACTGACCCCCGCGATGGCCAGTGCGGGCGGCATCGCCGGCCGTCGCATTGCCGCACGCCGTCCGCTGACGCCGCGCGAGCAGGCCCGCCGCATGCGCCGGGTGGACCTGTCGACGCTGTCGCTCAAGGTTCGTCCTTCCCTCAGGGACAGGGCGCTCGACCCCGCCGCGCACGACCCGGTACCCGAGAGCCGGCCCATGTTCGTGCTGGAGCGACCGGCACGCACCGAGGCCAACTGAGCCGGCCCAACTGAGCCGGCCCAGATCAGTCGGTGGGCCGACCCGAGGCGCTAGTTGTCGATTCTCGTACCAGCTTGCAGGCAGACGAGAATCCGGCGCCATCTGGTATGTTTGTTGACAGAAATCGTCTAAAGCAGGATCCCCACCAGCGCGCCTGTCATCAGCGTCGCAAGCGTCCCGGCCAGGATAGAGCGCACCCCAAGGCTGGCCACCTCTGCCCGGCGCGCCGGTGCCAATGCACCGAGGCCCCCGATCATGATGCCGAGGCTGCCGAAGTTGGCGAAGCCGCAGAGGGCATAGGTCATGATGAGCCGGCTGCGCTCGCTCAGCGCGTCCGCCGGGAGCTCGGCGAGCCGAAGATAGGCCAGCAGCTCGTTGAGCACCGTTTTGATGCCCATCAGCTGGCCGGCCACGGCGGCCTCCTGCCAGGGAATACCGATCAGCCAGACCACCGGCGCGAATACCCAGCCCAAGAGTCGCTCCAGCGTCAGGGGTGCGTCCGTCACGGCCGGCAACAGCGCCAGCAGCTCGTTGCCGAGGCTCACCAGCGCCACCATCACGATGAGCATCGCGGTGATATTGAACAGCAGGGGTATGGCGTCGAGCGTCCCGCGCGTGATGGCGTCCATGGCGCCGGCGTGGTCCGGTGCGAGCGGCGGCAGCGCCTCGTCTCCATCGCCGCGTCGGTGCGGCACCAGGATCCCCGCGATCACCAGTGCTGCCGGCGCGTTGACCAGGGAGGCCGTGAGGATGTGGCCCATGGCGTTGGGCACCGCGGCGTCGATGAGGGTGGCGTAGAGCACCATCACGGTACCCGCGATCGTGGCCATGCCTGTGGTCATGAGCGCGAACAGGGCGCCGCGGTGCATGCTGGCGAGGTAGGGCTTGATCAGCAGGGGCGCCTCCACCATGCCGACGAACACATTGGCCGCCGCGCCCAGCCCCAGCGCGCCGCCGATGCCGAGGCCGCGCTTGAGCAGCCAGGCGAAGGCGCGCACCACCACCGGCAGCACTCGCCAGTGGAACAGGAGCGCCGACAGCGCGCTGATCATGAGCACCAGGGGCAGCGCGCGGAAGGCCAGCACGAAGCTGTTCTCCGGGTAGGCCACCTCGTAGGGTGCGGCAGCGCCGCCCAGATAGCCGAAGACGAAGCCGGTGCCGGCCTCGGTGGCGCGGTTCAGTGCCAGCACCAGTTGGTTCACCGCAACGAATACCTGCTGCGCCGCGGGCAGCTTCAGCAGCAGCAGCGCGAGGGCCAACTGCAGCGCGAGTCCCCCCAGCACCAGCCGCACACGCACGCCGCGGCGGTCTTCGCTCAGTAACCAGGCGCAGGCCAGGAGCGTCATGATACCGAGCGCTCCGCGCGCCGCGTGCAGAAGGAGATCCATCATCAAGGCCAGCCGGGTGGTTGGTTCGGGCAGACGCCCCAACCGGCGTCTTCGTGCCTTGCGTGAGTGTAGCGCCTAAGGCGATTGCCGGAAGCAAACAGACCGAATGGCGCAGGATTTTCGCTCGCCTTCAAGGAGCGGCAGCGGGCGCATAGTCGAGCTCTGTGCCTGCTGCCGCCACGCGGAAGGCGGGCGACAAGACAAGCCAGGCGG